>CAZVMV010000001.1:0-199644 GCA_964628855.1 uncultured Gammaproteobacteria bacterium
GAAAAAGACCCGACAATTGTCGCAGATACGATGCCAACCAGCATCATTAGCCACTCCTGCCCCGACAAATTTTCCTTTGTCGCGTCATAAAGTTTCTTCAAGCCGGCGCCAAAGATCACCGGGACGGACAATAAAAAAGAAAATCGCGCCGACTCGCTCCGTTTCAGTCCCTGGGTCATCCCGGTCAGCGTCGTGATACCAGACCTTGAAGTTCCCGGCAATAGGGCAATCACCTGTGACAGGCCGATTAGTAATGCGGTTTTCCAGGTAGCCTGCGGCAAGTCTTTTGACTGGGAAGATTTTTTCTCCACGATGATAAATATGGCACCGACTAATATCATGAGTGAGGCTACCAGCCAAAGATTCCGGAATACGGTGTCTGCCCAGTTCTCC
The DNA here is from genome assembly GCA_964628855.1 of uncultured Gammaproteobacteria bacterium. GTDB lineage: Bacteria > Patescibacteriota > Patescibacteriia > UBA10025 > JAHIVO01 > JBAYGJ01. The sequence continues at coordinate 394 of CAZVMV010000001.1, forward strand.
AGCAAAAAACCGCCGATCCCGGCCGGAACCGCCGCTAAAATTACATACCAGGCCATCCGTTGATCAAAATCATTTTTCAGATTCCAGTTGGCAAGACTTCGGAAGAATGCTACGATATATTTGACGATATCGCTCCAAAAAAAGATAACAAGTGCCAATAGCGTCCCCATGTGGAGCGCTACGTCAAAGGTCAAGTTATCAACAAACCCAAAATTTAGGATATCGTGCGCGATGATGAGATGCCCCGAACTGGAGATCGGCCAGAACTCCGCCAGCCCCTGGACTATCCCCAAAATTACCGCTGAAATCAAATCATGCATATGGAAAGTTATATAAAAATTCTAATCACACCGTTTATTACCCTTTTCATCGTGCAATCCATAAAATTGCTGACGGATGGGATTAAGGGGAATTATAACATACGTGGCCTTTTTTTCACATACGGAGGGATGCCATCTTCCCACACGGCTTTTGTGACTTCTATGTCAGCTATGGTCGCCTATATCGAGGGTCTCAACTCCTCTGATTTTGGGATAGCAATGGTACTCTCCCTGATTGTAATTACTGACGCAGTCATCCTGCGCCGTTACATTGACGGTCATGGTACTGCGGTAAAACTGTTGGTCGAACGCTTGTCGCCGGAGGACCAGAAGAAATTCCCTCCCGTTGCCACAAAGCTTGAACATACCCTACCCCAAGTACTGGTCGGAGCGGCTGTCGGCGTAGTAATTGCCACACTGATCTACTACTTATTCTAATTACCTGCCTACTTCTGGCACCCCGGACACCAGGCAGTGCCGCGGCCAGCTAATGGGTCGTCCTTTATGGTATGCCCACAGCGATAGCACTTCTCCCCTTCACGGCCATAAACCTTGAGTTTCGGGACATACTTACCCGGTTGGCCGTATGCATCAATATAATTCTTTGCCGATGATCCTTTCAGTCTAATGGCGTTTTTTAATATTGCCACAAGGGATTTGAACAAAATCCGGCGCCCTTGCAGCGGGATGGTGCGTACTAGCCGATCCGGTTTTATACGGGCGGCAAAACACGCCTCTGCCGCGTAAATATTTCCCACTCCGGCAATAAAAGACTGGTCCATCAGCAGAGGTTTAATGCGCTGGGATAATTTATGGCTGAGTAATTCCAGAAAAGCATTTTCAGTGAAACTACTGGTCAATGGTTCTGGCCCATATCCTTGATTGCTAAAATAACTATCCAAGTCTTCAGTTTTTACCAGTTTCATGTACCCGAACTGGCGCATATCGTTGAAATATAACGTGGCGCCCTTGTCCAATTTGAAAAAAACATGGCTATACTTGTTTGGCAGGTCAGCCAACCCATCCTTAATCGGATGGCCTCCATACCGCATCTCCTTCCCCTGCCGGAAAACCAACTGGCCGGTCATCTTGAGATGAACCAAAATTGCCTGCCCGTTAGACAAACGGATAACTACCAATTTTGCCCGTCTGCTCACACCAACCACTTTTGCACCAACGACAAATTTTTTGAAGGACGCCAAACCTCCCCGAATCATTTTCTTAAGCTGTACATGGACAGCCAAAATACGCCGGCCCCGCATGATACGGTCCAGCTGTCGGCTGACTGTCTCGACTTCTGGGAGTTCCGGCATTTGACTATATTTTCAGACGGTTCTTCAAAATATTCCGGTAAATGTCGCGCCGGGTGGCCACACCGACAATTTCGCCATCCTGTCCGACAACAATAACTCGATGGATGCCGCGCACCAGCATGATCGAACCGACCTGCATCAATGAGGCGTCCGGATTGACAGTGACGACCTCACGGTTCATGAAATCTACGATTGGCTTGTCTGCTGCATCGCGGGTTTTTTCTTCCAGAGTATCCAGATCCAGCCATAAGCCAGGGCTTTCATAAAATTCGGCATGTGATGGATATAAAGCCTTGAATAGATCCTTTTCGGAGATAATCCCTACCAGATTGCCAGCCGCATTCACTACCGGTGCTCCGGAGATCTTATTTTCAGAAAGCACTTTGGCCGCTTTTAATAAAGTGGCAGATTCGGGTATGCTGATGATTTTTTTGGTCATTATATCGCTGATTTTCATATTGGCTGTGGGCTAAAAATATTAATGCCAATTTTATCTTACCTCATATTCATGGACCCCGCAATACCAGCTGACTAATCCCGGAAAAGGACGCTCTCTCGGGAAAAAATCCTGGTGGCAATGAAGATGGCAACCGCCGCCGACAGGAGCGTGCTAACCACTGTAATGATAATATGCGAGGCGATGAATTCACCCATCAAATTTTCCTTGAAAAGGAAGACAGCATTGACAGAGGGCATGAAAAAAAGCGCCAATGGCGGCTTGAAACCAGGGATGGATGAAAAAATAGAAACCGGCAGTATGGCCAGCAGATAAAATGGCGTAATGTAATTTTGCGCCTCCTTGAAGCTTTTGGCGAATATTGCCACCGCCAGCAATAATGCGGCAAACATAATGGATAATATTATGCCGATTCCCAGCATAATAATTGCCGTAGTAACGGAAATGTTGAAGGAGGCCGGAATGCCGAATGCCGGATTCGGGGGCCATATCTTGAATGCACCAAACATGCTGCCGACAGAAAGTACCACAGAAACTATTGATGTGGTTGCCACAGCCATGAACTTCCCGGTTACGATGCGCAATCTCGACAATGGCGTCACTAACAGCGCTTCGAGCGTCTTGCGTTCCTTTTCCCCGGCAGAAACGTCTATAGCCACGTACATACCTCCGACTATGGAAAAAAGCACGATAAACATCGGCAAAAGCATCCCAAGAAAAAATCCGCCCTTCTCCTGGTCTGTCGCCAAATCCTTGGATTCAACGACAATACTCTGAAGGATCTGCGGACTCAAACCAGCTTGGCTGATCTTATTGGTGGTCAGTAACTGGTTATAGGCCTGCAGGGCAACCGTGACTTTTTGTGCGGCAGTAGAAGATTTTTGTTCAGTGCTTTTTTGGTAAACCGGGATGGACACCGGGCTGTCGGAGGAAATGAGCCTATCATAGTCAGGTGGTATGACAATATAAGTCTGGATCTCCAGTTTCTTGAGACGCGATTCGAGGTCATCCATTAGATCGCTCAACTTTATTTTTTCCTGTTTTTGTAAAAATTCAACCAAGGCAGGCGCTGCTGTCCGGTTCACGACCGCCACAATCGCCTCCTGCTCGGCTGTTTTCTTGAGCTGCGATTCCTGAAGCTTGAAACTCCCGACCATTATCAACGGCATGAGTACGATTGGCATGATCACCGCCGTATAAAGCGTTCGCCGGTCGCGCAGGGTGTCGATAATTTCTTTTTTCCAAACGGTGAGTATTTCCCTCATTATTTTTTTACAAACTGGTAAATCGCGAAGCCAATAGCCAAAATTATTATACCGATACGCCACCAGGCAAAAACCTTGCCATAGATCATGACTCCACGGCTAGAAAATATCTGTAAGCGTTTTGCTGAAGGATAAATTTGCCCCGACTGACCGGAAACGTCGTTTTTTACGATGGCCAAAAATGCATCTTCCAATGTTTTAGTCGCTGTTGTTTTTTTGACATTATCAACGGAATCCAACGCCACAACCCTGCCTTTGTGCATGATGGCCACCCGATCGCACAGCTTCTCTGCATTGTACATCTCATGTGTGGAGAGGATCACCAGCTTGCCCATTCCTTTCGCCCGCTGCATAAACTTTACGACTGTTTGCGAGGCCAATACGTCCAGTCCGGAAGTCGGTTCGTCAAAAATAATAACCCTGGGGTCGTGGATGACAGACCGGGCGATGGCCACTTTCTGCTTCATTCCTGTAGAAAACTTGCCTGCCCGGCGGTCTGCAAAATCCCTCATTTCCAACAAATCAATCAGCTCATCAATTCTTTTCTCAAGCGCACTCCCCGTCATCCCATACAATTCCCCGAAATAACGTAAATTCTCACGAGCGGTGAACCTGTCATATAACCCGATATCAGTCGTCAGAACCCCAATATCCTTCCTGACCTTTTCGGAATCATTTCCAATATCATATCCTGCCACTGTGACTATGCCGGCAGTCGGCTGGAGAACTGTGGAAATAAGACGAATCGTAGTCGTCTTTCCGGCACCGTTCGGACCCAGCAGCCCAAAAATCTCACCAGATTCTGCAGAAAACGTTACATCATCAACAGCAGTAATGATGCCCTTTTTTCCGGTAAATTTCTTCGATAAATGTGATACGGTGAGGAGTGACATATAAAAAAAGAATATCAAAAAAAAGCATTAAATTCAATGCCTGAAAGTATCATATTATCGAAATAGTACTTGCCAAACAAAAAGCCCGATCATTACCGTGCCCATGACCAATTTTAGGACATGCCCTGTCACCAAACCGAAAAAACTGCCAAACCCTGCGCGCCATGCTTCAGGTGAAGATTTCCCGGCTAATATTTCTCCGGCGTAGGCACCAATGATCGCGCCGATTATTAAACCTGGGATATTGGCAACCACCAGGCCAACTATAGTGCCGACAAGCGAACCTAGCATGCCAAGTTTAGTCCCGCCAAAACGTTTCACGCCATAAACTGACGCCAGCCAATCAATGAAAAATGACAACAACGTCAGTCCAGCTAAGGTGACCAAAACGACGGTTGGCATCTGACCAAAACCTGTCGCCAGCAAATATCCGATAATGGCGATAAATATTAAAGGGATGCCAGGCAACAATGGCAAAACCACCCCGGCCAGCCCAACCAGCATCACAGCTAATGCCAGGACAAAAAAGATAATTTCACGGGCACTCATACTGCTAAAAAGGCTTGTAAGGCGTTTCGAAATTCCTCAGCGTGTCCTTTTTCTTCTCAATTTTTGTATCGGCCTTTTTCCAGGATTTCGTCTGTTTGTTCATCATGAACACGATCACTCCCAAACCGGCGCCGATCAGCACCGGGAACCCGAGACCGCTCGGGTTCGTGATCCAATCAAGTGCGGTTTGGATGTATTCTGCCATCTGAAATGTTTACTGGGTAACAGCCTGCGCGGTCTCGTCCTTATGTCGAAGGCCGACGGCTGAAAATATTACGGCCAGAAGATAAAGGAAAAAACCGTAAACGCATGCCGGCAATCCGTTTGCGGCCAGCTTCTGGATAAATAATTCATAGATCGACAGGCCGCCGGAGAAAGCCATGCCAAAAATACAGACTCCCAGAATCCACTTGGTAACAAGCCTCGATTGGCCTCGAACCATTGCCACCACAGCTAAAATGCCGGTGATCAGGAACATGAAAAAGCCATAAACGCACTGCGGTATGCCGAAAATCTTGACCGGCTTGGGTCCGCAGCTGATGATTGCCTTGCTGCATCCTGGGCCCCACAGGTTGTAATATGATAAATAACCTGAAAATATGATACCGGCGATGGCGACGATGACGACGGCAATTAGGGCGGATTTCATCTTCATAAGTGGGAAAATAATGGTTAATTATTTAACATTATACAGGGATGAGCGGTTTTCTTCAATAAGAAGGATTTCCTCTGCGCAAAAAGTCTGGGGCGTAAATGCGGCAAGACGGCTGTCCAATAAGGGGGAAATTTCCACACTCTCGGCCATCAAACAGGTAGGATCCTGGCCATGACCAAGGCCGATCTGATGCCCAAACTCATGTAATATAGTTGAAGCTAAATATTTGGTAAAAACCGCCTGGTCAGCACCGGTATCTTGCCGCAACGTATCATAGAAAATTACGATCCCGTCCTCATTAACTGTCATTCCGACATTTGAGGGCTGTTCACTGAATGCATTCAGGCAGTAAATGTTTAAAACCGCCGTATCGCCTCCGGTTTTTGCCGTGTGGAATTTCTTCGCAATATCCCTGATCCCCTGACGGTCATAATTATCCTTTGTCAGTACCATAATGGACCCCTCATTCACCGTTACTTGCCCGGGTTTTTTAGTTACGTTTATGATTTCCTGGCGTACCGGCTCCAAATCCGCAGGTTTGATGTTGCACTCGTCATAACGGTAAAAAACAACGTTAATGTTAGGATAAGGTTGGGGCAGCAAAAAATCCGCCCTGGCATCGCCATCCCAGTGCAACCCATATAAGAAACGTAAAAAAGGATACCGGCTGAATTTCAACCGGTACTCATTATTAAACCAATTGTCCTGTTCCGGGGAATTCGCGAAATACCGTATGGCAAATGACCCAAAAATAATGACTACAAAAATTATCAGGATGGCAGTGATAGTCTTCCTCATAACTTAAAACTCTCGCCCATTTCCATTTCGATCCAGCCGTTCTGGCCTTCGTCCCAACGGAAAACTTTGAAGGTATGGGTTTTTTCCGTTTCAGAATAAACATATTGGACAGTCGCCTGGCTGCCGATACGCTTAGACCCGATAGCACGTTTGTCCAGGACCAAGGGCTTCGTCGTCCGTTCCAGTTTCATTTTGCCAAGTGGGCCTTTGAAAACAATTATCTCAACGGTTCCCGGATCGGGATCCAACCCCTCAGTCTTATGCTCAATCACTTCGAAACCATCCTGGATTTTCCCAACTATGTCCTGCCAGCGCTCATCATTCATATGGTAAATTTAGTAGACTTATTAATCGTACTGGAAATGCCCTCCTCCGTCAAAATCATGGACTGGACGATATAAAAGCGTTTGCCCGGTTCAAAACGTGTTTTACATGCGGCCACATCGGCAAGCGCAACGCCTGCCGGTAAGTCAGCCAGCGCATGTCCAAATCCTCAAAAGAAAGCTTTACCCTTTTATGCGGGAGTCTAACTAAAAAATGCACGACCTGTTTATACATTTTTACGCCAGTCACACCGGAGGTATAGTGCCAGCTGACGACCTCTCGAAAACCGGGTACAAAATGTCTTATCCTTACTCCAATCTCTTCATGTAATTCCCTCATGGCGGCTTGTAATTCAGTTTCTCCTTTCTCGATATGTCCACGTGGAAAATCCCACCGGCCATGGCGGTACTTCATCATCAAGAACTCAACAAGCCCGGCCTTCTGATAATAGACAACCGCGCCGGCTGAAAATTCTTGTTTCATACTTATGGTTTAGGGACTTGGATAACCTGGCCATGCCCCGGAATGATCACGTCGGCAAGTTTTAGTATTTTCTTACGGCTTTCTTGCAGCGCTTCAACATCTTGGGCGTATTCGTCGGGATAATCCACGTCCAAAGTTTGCTCCACCCCATCCGGCCACCAGAATACATCGCCTGCCACGATGACCATCCCCTGCTCAGTCGGAACGGCGAGGGAACAATGCTCCGGAGCGTGTCCAGGAGTATGCATGATGGCCAGTTCCGTATCCGGCACAAAACCGTCATGCTGCTCAACCAAATCTGATTTGTATTTGTATTTATAATCCATCAATTCAGCCTGCGGGAACCAGGCCGCGCCGAATGCATGGTCCGGATGATAATGGGTGATCAGGACATATTTAATATCCTCGGGTTTTAACCCTTCCTTCTGCAATCCCGTGGCTAGCGCCTGGCGATTGATGCCAGGATCCACCACGATTTTAACATCCTTATCAATTACCAAAACCGAGGTGCTGCAGTCCTGCTCTACATCGCCGGTTTTCGCATAACCCTGAACTAATAATTTAATTGAGGCCATAATGTCCATCTGTTAATAAAACTTTCAGGTACATTGCCAATAAATACGGCTCCATTATCCCTCCTGAAGTTATCATACGTTCAAAACGGCGGACTGGCAACCAGACGTTTTCCACATTTTCCGTACTGTCTGGACGTTTGCGGCCAGCGACTAAATTTGTCGCTTTATACAGGAAAAAAATTGTCCCGCTACGCGACGGATTTCCATAAATCTTGCCAATAAATTTCCACGACCTCGCCTGATAACCAGTTTCCTCCTTCAATTCCCGCTTCGCCGCCTGGATTGGGGTTTCACCTTTTTCTACACTGCCGCCAACGGAGTTTAAAATAATACTCCTGACGGGATATCGGTACTCTCGTGATACCAAGACCCGGCCATTATTGTCGAACGGCAGCACAAGTGCCGCCCGCCCTTTTGGATTATTGACGAAATAATCATATAATCTGCCGTCGGTAAATTTAACTACGTCCTTATACAGTTCAAAATATTTATTTTTGAAAAGTCGCCGTGAACTGACTTTTTTCCATTTTTTAAGTTTGGTTTTCATGCTTGTCTTTTGGTTTATAGTATTTTTTTCCTACTAGCTTTTTTGGCAAATAATCCTGCTTCCCCTCATCTGAAGAATAATCATGGGAGTATTTATAACCCTCGCCGTACTTAATATCCTTCATCAGGTCAGTCACGGCGTTGCGTAAATGCAAAGGTACCGGCTCGTTCATGGATTGTTTCACGTCTTTCTTCGCGGCTAATAGCCCTTTGTATGCGGAATTATTTTTTGGGGCAGACGCGAGGTAAACTACTCCATGCGCCAGGTTAATCTGACATTCAGGATAACCGATCAGGCGGACAGCATTAAACACATCAACGGCAATCCGCAACGCACCAGGGTCTGCCATGCCGACATCCTCGCTGGCGAACACCACCATCCGCCTGGCGATGAATTCCGGATCCTCGCCTGCTTCAACCATCCTGTTCAGCCAATACAATGCGCCATCAGGATCAGATCCACGCATGGACTTGATAAATGCTGAAATGACATTGTAATGTTCCTCGCCTTTTTTGTCATATTGCAGCGCCCGGTGCTGGAGTGCGTCTTCCATTGTTTTCAGGTCCAGGTGCTTAAAACCGTCCTTGCCCCGCTTAGTCACTTTTACCGCCACCTCTAAAGCATTCAGGGCAGTCCTGGCATCCCCATTGGACGCCTCTAGGAGCAAATCTAGGGCTTTAGGAGCGATTTTCACCTTATCCTGGCCTAATCCCTGTCCCCGGTCCAAAAGGGCTTTTTTAACGATTTTAGACAGTTCCGGCACACCATGCCGCTGCATGACAAATACACGTGAGCGGGATAATAATGGGGCAATCACCTCAAACGATGGGTTCTCCGTCGTGGCGCCGATTAAGGTGATCGTGCCATTCTCAACAAAAGGTAAAAACGCATCTTGCTGTGCTTTGTTCCACCGATGGATTTCGTCGACAAAAAGGATGGTACGCTTACCGTGCAATTTCCTGCGCTCAATCGCTTCACGGACCAACCGGCGTAAATCATCTAGACCAGACGTTACCGCGCTGATGCTAACATAATACGATTTGGTCATATTCGCGATTATCCGTGCTAGTGTTGTTTTGCCTGACCCTGGCGGTCCCCAAAAAATAATTGAAAATATTTCATCATTCTCTATCGCCCGTCTCAGTAGTTTGCCTTCGCCAATAATATCTTCCTGTCCAACAAAACCATCCAATGACTCCGGCCGGATGCGGTCTGCCAGCGGCGCCTGTGAACGAAGGTCGCCTTCCAGCCGGGTATCAAACAGATCTTTTTTCTGGTTAAATTTTTTCATATTTTCCTAAAGGAAAATTATGATCTACCTGGTGGGCGATTTTCAAGCCCCAGTCTACCATCAAATCAAAATCGCTAAGTTTGTTTAATAACGTTAAATACAAAACAACGCTTGAATCCCCAAATTCAACGCCGGCAATGTGGGCGTTATTTAGGATATCGATCATCCCCGGATCTAAAAGTTGCAATACAGCGCCTTCTCGTTTGACGTTCAGGTCGTACCGTTTCTCAAACGAATTACTTTCTACATCCATTCTGTCGGGGGCACCAAAAAACCGGTCCATCACCCGGACAAACACGGGCATTGGGTTAGTCTGTATGTCAAAACACCAGCCGGCCACGGAGGGAAAAATCGTCACCTGCCTGCCATCTTGCGTTCCTTTTGCGCACCAGTACCCCTGGAACGGTTCACCGTGCCGTAAAAATACATCCTTAAAATTAAAATAATTTTTCATTGCGCTTCTTGCAAGAATCGCAGTAATTTCTGCATTATCTCTGGAAGGTGGGGAAAAACTATATCCATTGGCCAAAGCCCAGGCAGAAATATCTTCTGTGGTAACAGGCTTCGGCTGCGGCACATTCCGATATTTTATAGCGAGTATAATCGCCGCAATAGACATTGCAGGAAAAATATACATGAAAAACTTGTCTAATGCGGCTCCTGTAAACCGTAATACATATATCAGGATAACCAGGGCATTAACAAATATAAAAATAGTGACTTGCCATTTCCACGACATTCCTTTTGATGGGGCTGCTTTATTGGTCGAATTATTGATTATGTTCATACTTTCCTAATGGAAAATTTCGCTCAACCTGGCCGGCGATTTTCATTCCGAACTCCAGAAATCGATCCAAGTCTTCATGCTGGGGTGGGAAAATTGTATGTATTAGTACGATGCTCGAATCGGAAAATTCTATGGCCGATATGCCCGACTGGATGATCAATTCCATCATTACCGGGTCAAGCAGCTGGAGAACTGATCCGACCCGCGGAACATTGAGGTCGTACATTTTTTCAAACGAAATACTCTCAGTATCCAGAGTATCATGATGGCCGAGGAAACGCCTGATGGCAGATACAGACACTGGCGTGGCGTTCGTCTGAATCTCCATGCACCACCCATGAAAAAAACCCTGAATAGGCTTAGCGGTAACATGCATCATTCCGCTCATACGATATACCCAAACCTGGCGGCCGCGTATTTCGCCATACGACATCGGCCCATCATTGAAAAACTTCTTTTCGTCCTGGGAATTCAGCCGACCCCAGACGGACGTGAGCGGTGGCGGATCTTTATATAGGATTTCCCTAGCTTGTAAAAAGGACTTACCCTTATTTGCGTTCATACGTTCCCAAATTGCGTGATATTGGCCGGTCGGTTTGTAAATCATCTGATTCTTTGCTGACCAACTCCTCAGGTCATAATATGTACGGCTATAAAATACCGCAGAAAATACTGCAAAAGCCGATACGACAAGACCAAATGCCAGTTGCCACCAGTCAGAAAATTTCCAGTCTATAAATAAAATCCCTCCGATGATCGCAAATGAAACGATAGCCATCACCGAGACAAAAATTCCAAACGGGTGTCGAGGTTTTGACATATATTTTTTAAAAATAAGCAAATGATCTGCCCATTTTCTTCAGGATCATCCCATGGTAGTGGATTTGTAAAATGAAGTCTTCTTTTGGCACGCCCAGCCCCAGCATAAAATCCATAACTAGCTTCCTGTTTGCCGCCGTATTTGCTCCATCAAGTTCCACTTCAATAAATTTGCCCAGTTTTTTTACCGTATCTAATACTATTTCGAATCTGCCTTTTGTATATACCAACCGGCGCTTGTCGATTACAAACTCCTTTTTCGCTTTCAGTTCCTTCAAAACTTTTAGCAGTATTTGATAATCATGGACTTCGACCTCATGCTCAATTGCGGCCATATCATTTTGAGGTATATGAAGTTCAAGCCTGGCTCTTTTGGTAAGGGCATCGTACCTGACACGCATGACCTTCCCCTTCCTTTTCACCAGTGGCTGTTTGTAAGGGGAATAATATGTGTCTATTTGGTGCTTTTCACAAATATATTTTGCGCCGAGTTTTTTCAAACGGGCTTTTATAGGTGCGAAATCCCTCACTCTAGCTTTTAGCTCAATTTCCATATTATTTTCTCTCTTTCCATTTAGCCGCTTTCAGCAATGGACCATACAGATCCTCCTCCCAAGAAATGACCCATGATGCGTGCTTATTTTTTGGTTTGTATTTTCCTGGGATAAATGTGACGAAAGGTATGTTACTTATTACAGCTGCGGGCGTCCGTTCTGTGCCCTCCCCCATTACCAAAACTGCCGCCGTAGCCAACGCGTCCGGTATATCCACGGTTGAAATCTTGAATTTCCTGCCGAATAAATCCTTGGTACCGCGGTAGTCGTTAAGTGGTTTGAAACCAGCGTATGAGAGAGCAGTTCCGACAACACCACGGCGTAGAGGAATGGTATGACTGTCTACAATAATAACGCCTAGTTTTTTTACATGGCATTTTTTCTGCAAAAATCTCCGTATTTCCCATGCGGCTTTTTCCGGCTGTTTTGGCCATAAAATATAGTAATCACCGGCATTTGATTCGTCTATACCAGCTGTGGGAATCAAAGTGTTATATTTGACTGTTAGTACGGCAAAACGGTTTGGTGTCATGTGTCTGGGCAGGTATCTCTCCGCCTCCTTGGCGATCAGTTCATCTTTGTGCTTTACTTTTGCGCGCGCTATACATCTGCCCTGGTGGACACTCACGACTTTTGAGGCTATTGCCACGACAGACCGCTCCGGCAGCTTTTTTATTGCCTTTGACAACGCCCCAAACAAATCATCCTTTGGGGTTTTGAGAAGCCTGGTTTTTATCGGTTTTACCTGCATAATTATATTCATTGTACCATCATAATACTTAGGAGATAAAGACCATTGACATCCCCGTCTATCCATGGTACTATGCTCGATCCCATATAGAAACCCTTCAAATTCCCGCTATCCTATGATAGAATTGGTAACACCAGCAAATGTAATCTAACTGGACATGGTTTCTGTCGGGGATTGGCCTAATTGGCTATGGCGCACGCTTCGGGTGCGTGAGGTTCCGGGTTCGAGTCCCGGATCCCCGACAGAAATCGGGTCCGTATGGCGAGGAGAAAAATGAATTGACTGCAGTGCATTTTTCTCACCGTCAACTATACCGCAAACCTTTTAACCAGAGGTGCACATGCTCCTTTGCAACGATCAAGGGCCTCCGGTGACCACCTCACGCAGGTAGTCCACGTATTACCGAAAACATTTCATCGGAGGAACATGTCATGTCCAAAAGGACTGAAGTTAAGCTCGCTGATCTTTTCAATCCTGGCTCGGATAAGGCTCCCGGTCATATCAGGATCGAAATCACTCCCGAAAGCATCGGCCATCCGGTGACTGCGACCCTCAAGAAGAAGGTCGGTGACGTCGCCCGGGTCGAGTTTAACCATCCAGACCAGGGTCCTCTCCGCGAGGACATCCCGCTGACCGCAAGGGTCACAAAGCTTGGCTAACAACCAAGCCCAAACAAATAGATTACCGCGTTGGGTTTACCCGGCGCGGCTTTTTTATTAAAAAAACCGGCAACGCTTGCGCGTCACCGGCCATAACTGACTGAAAAAACCTAGACATATCAGGCGGCCAATTTTAGTCTGGCCTCCCAATGATCCGCTTCCCCCTTTGTCCTCTTGGATGCTTCACCGATGTACCTCCCCGGATTGCGCAGAACCAGCATCTGCATCCGAGTCATCATCCCCAGATATGGACGCACCTTTGCATGGTGTTCCAGCCTCAGCAGGTCCATGACCTTCGTCCCGGTTTTGATCGACTCGTCGCAGAGGGCCGAAACATAGTGATGAGCGTCAGGCATGCCGTAATAGGTGAACAGCGTGTTCAGCGGATCAGAGACGATCAGATCACCGGTCAGTTTCAGGTTCTTCACCATCTGATCCTCGTCCACTACCAGCTTGGCCAGCACGCGGTTCAGCGTTTTGGCAGCCGAGTACACGAACTCCAGGATCTCGATATGGAAACGACCGGACGCGGAATTCGTCAGGTCGCGCTGATGGTCGGAGATGAGATCAAGGTAAACACCGATCATCCTGCCGATCTCAGCCTTGTCGAGACTCTTCACGTTCTCGAACGAGATCGGATTGCTCTTATGAGCCATGATCGACGAACTCCCCTGAGTAGACTTATGCTGGCCGACCTCTGCCACTTCCGTCGATTGCAGCCGACGGAAACTGTCGCCCAAATCACCGAAGATGCCCATGATCAGCGTCAGGCGGTGATACACATCAGCCATCGCTTCCGGCATGGTTATCTGCGTCGAATACCGGCCAGGCTTCAGACCGAGACGGGCAAGCAAACGACGCTCAAACCGGCGCGGACTTCTCATGACCAGCGAGGTCGGTCCATACGTTCCGACTGGTCCGGAAAACTTACCGGGCAGTCGATGAAGCTCCTGCTCGAGCTTCACGATCTCCTCACCGAGGCGCACGGCATATTCACAAACGCTATTACCGAACGTTTGCGGTGAAGCGTGCTGCAGGTGCGTTCTCCCGACCTGCGGCGTTTCTGCATACGCCCGCATCAGACGGATGAAGTGCCCTTCCACCTTCTTCAGTTCCGGCAGAATGACGCTTTCTCCGGCATCGCGCGTGCGGGCCGCGTCAGCGGTACAGAGGATATCGCAGCTTGTGGCGAAAAGATGGACAAATCGCCTCGCAGCTTTCGATACCGACGTCTTGATGCACAGGACCAATGCCCGTACATCGTGGCGGATCGCTTTGATCCGGCCAGGTACGCCGTATTCGTACCGATACACGTCAGATGCCTTCAGGCCTACGCAGGCACGAATAATCTCGTTCGTGGCGCGGTGTGAACATTTGCCCCTGGATTCCATTTCAAGGGCAATCGCGGACTCCACCATCCCCTCATAAAGGATGCGCGCCTGTTCGGACGTGAACGGCGCAAGCGCCTGATTCACATAGCGGTATGCCCAGGGACTTACCTGAGAAAAATCACGACGGCGTTTGATGCGCATCGCCCTCTCAAGTATCGGCCACAAACGATGGTCGTAATGCCGGAAATGCAACGGTTGCGGAATTGGTCTTTTCTTCATTGGATACCTCCATAAAAATACATTGTTTCAAGGTTCTCTTTTCAAATTACCCAACCTTAGCACGGCAAAAGGTCTCCGTCAACGATAAAAAAACATCAAGCTGAATAATCTTTGATGTCATTAATAAATCACTCCCACTCGACCGTCCCTGGCGGTTTGGAGGTAATGTCGTATACGACGCGATTCACTTCGCGAACCTCATTTGTAATTCGTACGGAAATGCGGGCCAGCAGGTCATGAGGCAACTGTGCCCAATCTGCTGTCATGAAATCCTTGGTCGTCACTGCCCGGACGATTATCGGGTGGCCGTATGTCCGGCTGTCGCCCTGCACTCCGACCGAACGTATAGCCGGCAGTGCGGCGTAATACTGCTGGACCTGTTTGGACCATCCGCTTTTTTCTATTTCCTCACGTACGATGGCATCGGCTTGGCGTACGATGGCAACACGCTCCGGCGTAACTTCTCCGATAATGCGGACGGCCAAACCCGGACCGGGGAACGGCTGGCGCTGTACAACAGATTCCGGCAATTTTAATAGCCGTCCGATCTGCCGCACTTCATCCTTGTATAATTCACGGAACGGTTCGATTAACTTGAATCCGAAACGTTCCGGCAATCCGCCGACATTGTGGTGGGATTTTATGACCGCGGCAGTTTTCCCCACACTGACGCCGGAAGTGATTGCGTCAGTATACAATGTCCCCTGTACCAGCCATTTTATTTTGCCTAATTTCTTGGCTTCGCGTTCAAAAATCCGGATGAACAATTCACCGATAATTTTTCTTTTCCTTTCAGGGTCTGTGACCCCCTTCAGTCTGGTAAAAAATTGCGGAGCGGCCTTGATCACTCTCAGATCGATATGTTGGTAACCGCGGAAAGTCCTCTCAACTTGTTCCACTTCACCTTGCCTCATCAGGCCCGTATCGACAAAAATGCAGGTTAGTTGTTTGCCGACCGCCCGATGGACAAGCGTCGCCGCTACTGAAGAATCTACGCCACCGGACAGGGCGCAAACCACACGGTCAGGTCCAACTAATGTTTTAATTTGTCTGGCTTTTTGGCTGACGAAACCGGCCATGGACCAGGAACGCTTGGCGCCGGTTATCCGGATAAAATTTTTAATGATTGCCATCCCATTCACGGTGTGCGCTACCTCTGGATGGAACTGCAAGCCAAAAAGCTTCCTCTTATTATCGGACATGGCGGCTATCGGACAATTTGCAGTTGTGGCCATGCGGACGAATCCATATGGCAATTTCGTAACCTGGTCGCCGTGCGACATCCAGGTCAGCTGCTTTTTTGACAGCCCCTTCAACAAAACTGATTTGCCGGTGAGTCGGACGTTGGTCGGGCCATATTCACGCAACTTCCCTGACCTTACTTTTCCGCCCAATTCAAATGCCATCAGCTGCATGCCGTAACAAATACCCAGAACTGGAATTCCCAAATCAAAAACTTCCTTGTTGATGCGCAAGGCTCCAGATTCTGATAAATTTTGTGGCCCACCGGAAAGGATTATCCCTTTTGCAACGGCTAAATTTTCCGGTGCCACCGTGCATGGCACCAACTCCGAAAAAACCCCAAACTCTCGGATCCGTCTGACTATCAGGTGAGAGTACTGGGAACCGAAGTCAATGACAATGATTGTATCCCGCATAAATTATCTCAAAAATGACGATTCCAATGCCCAGCGTGTGCACCGGTCAATTTGCTGCACCGACAAAAAACCCGCCCGTCGCAACAATTCCTGCTCTTCGTACAGGTTTGTGGCGTACATTTCCGGCCCGTCCGTGTTGATAGTAAATTTAATTCCATGTTTGAGATAAGTGCGAATAATATGCCCGATTTCGCGAATTCCAGAAACGACGCTGTTATGGATATTCGAGGTTGGGCAAGTTTCCAAAACAATTCCCTGCCGGGCTATTTCTTTCATCAGCGCCACACTCTTGACGCATAGCAGGCCGTGACCGATCCGGTCAGGCTTGATATGCTCCACGACATAATCCATTTCCCGGATGCTGCCTTCTTCCCCGGTATGGATAGTCACTCCTAATCCCGCCTCGCGCGCCCGACGAAATAGCGAGCTATGCCTTTGGATGGAAAAACTTTTCCGCTGCGGCCCAGCCAGGTCAATCCCGACAATGCCGCTGTCTTTATACTGTATAGCCTTACGGAGGATGATCTCGTTCTGCTTGAAGGTGAGGGTGCGGTCCATCATCAGGATGATACCAGCTTTAACTTGCGGGTATTCCAGCAAAGCCCTGTCCAGCCCCCACAGCGAGGCCACAATAATATGGTCCAGATCTTTTTCCCCGCCACGGTTTCGGAACATGGGGTTAAACCTTAATTCCTGTACTACGATATTGCATTTGCGGTATCCGCCACCAATGACGCTCTTAACAGATTCCTCCATCGCATCCGGCGAGGATTGGATTAGCTCAGTCCAATAAAAAAAATTATTGTGCATTTCGTCCAGGTTCCGGTTGCGCTCTTTCCCGGATATGGTGATCATGTCCTCAAAATCCCAGTAATCCTTTGTCGGCAGCCTGATCCCTTGGCGATGAGCGATTGACCATAAAATCGCCGGGTCAACGGACGCGCCAAGATGCGCATGTAATTCTGCTCTTGGTTTGTTGGTTTTTCTCGGCATAGGTTTTTAATAATTTGGCGCTTTCTTGCTGATGGCGATTGTATGCGGATGGGATTCTTTCAGGCTGGCATCGGTAATCCTGACAAAACGGGCTTGCTTAGGTATTTTTGAAATCGATTCAGCGCCGATATAGCCCATTCCGCTTTTCAATCCGCCGACGATATTCCAGACCACTTCTTCGACAGTGCCTTTGTATGGCACGACTCCCTCTACCCCTTCTGGCACATATCGCTTGGCATTCTTCTGGAAATACCGGTCAGTTGACTTGCCGCTCTGCATAGCGCCCAAACTACCCATACCTCGATATGATTTGAACAACTTTCCGTTAATCTTTATCATTTGGCCAGGCGCCTCGCGGGTGCCGGCAAACATGGATCCCAGCATCACCGATGACGCCCCGGCGGCTAATGCCTTTACTACATCTCCTGAATACTTGATTCCGCCATCAGCAATAACTGGCACCTGTCGAGATCGGGCTGCCTTCACTACATTCATGACAGCCGTTAATTGCGGGACGCCGACACCGGTCACGACACGCGTAGTGCATATCGAGCCTGGACCAATGCCCACTTTAATCGCGTCAGCAAAAGGCAAAAAGGCTTTTGCCGCCTCGGCAGTAGCAATATTCCCGACTACAAGCTGAGCCTTTATTTTTTTCTTTATCTTCCTGGCGTCAGTAACAATCCTGGTATTGTGCGCATGAGCGCAATCGATAAAGATGGCATCGGCACCGTTTTTATCCAGCATTAAAGCCCGCTCAATGTCATGCGGGCCAACAGCGGCGGCGGTTATTAATTTTTTAGTATGGACCTTTTTCACCATCGCCACTGATTCTGTTGCCGAACAATTTCTATGCAATACGGCCAGTCCGCCGAGCTTCCCGAGGGCAATAGCCAAATCCGGACCACTGACCGTGTCCATGGCCGCAGCCAAAATTGGAATTTTGATTGTTATTTTCTTTGTCAGCCTGGTTTCCAGACTCACGTCACTTCTCACCACAGATGATTCCCTTGGCTCTAATAATACGTCGTCAAAAGTTAGTCCTAATGGGAAACGATTTTCATCCATAAATAAGGTAAAAATAAAGTGGGCTCATTATATCACATCCACCATTCAGTCGTACAGCATTAGCAATTTTAGCCAAGTGCCGTATAGGGCACATCAATAATATGTTGCCTGGTCCAATGGTCTAGTGGCTTAGCCAGATTCGCTTTCAGGTATTTCGGCGCCAAAATGAAATCCTGATAACCGCTTTCGGTACTCGTCCCGCCATTGGAAAAAATCGTAACCAGCTTCGAATCAAACATCATTTTATACCCCGCTGAAACGTATTCATGGGACCTCACCAGCACCCGGGCGCCAGTAATGTCCATGAACTTGTCGAAGATCTCCCGCCCGAACAAATAATGGCTGCCCCGCTGATAATTGAAAACAAAACTGCGGATATCTTCACTGGGGTCGTTCCATCGCATCTCTTCCATTGCTTCCTCATCATAAAGTTCATTTAAAGAATTTGGCGGGACGACCGGCAATCCCCCATGGACGGCCACAATACCGTTGCCAGCAACTACCATGCTCGGCCATAGTTCAAACAATCCGTTGAGCTGTTCAAAAATTTCCTGCCCCCGGTCATAATCGAATAATTTGAGGCAGGAGCCCAATAACCCGAAATACTGGTTCAACTGCATTTCCTCATGGTTTCCCCGCAACAGAAAAACATTTTGTGGGTGCTTTTTTTTCAGCCCCAGCAGTAATTCGATATTCTTGATGTCCTCCTTGCCACGGTCTGCGACATCTCCCAGCACAACCAGATATATCGCTTCGCCAGAAGTAACCTTTTCAATAAAACCCTCGGCGCGCAAAATCGACGTGACGACTAATGAATCGCCATGCGTATCACCGACAATTATCACTTCACCGTGAGGAGGCAGGTAAACCACCGGCCAATCTGTAAATGGCTTATCGGCATGAGTTTCATCCAAGGATATCCCGAGTCTGCCCTTGCCTTGCTTCTGTTCGGAAATTAATATGCGGGAAACAGCTTCTATAAGCTTGGCCAGGGAATCAGCGGCCCCAGTCGTAGCAAGGCCGAGTTTTTTTGTTGTTTTTAGCTGATGGATCATGGGTTAACAATCCTTAGTGATTTTGATAAAATTCTGATTTCAAAGCGTTTTTGTTTTTGCAAAATTTCACCATCCACATGGGCAGAAAGTTCCGCCTCGGAATTAATAACTATCTCATGCCCAGTGAACATGCGGACCTCGGGCATACTCAGATGGGTGCCTTTCAAGAATTTTGTGATGTTCCTCAGGGCATACCATCGTCCCGTTTTCTCCACCAGACAAATATCAAATTGCCCGTCGTCGATTTTGGCCATCGGCGTGACATAGAAACCTCCTCCGTAACGGGTGCCATTGCAGGTTGCCACCAAAAAAATCCTGCCCTGGTAAACTTCCCACCCGTCAACGGAAAGCGTGACTTGCTGGAATCTGTAAGTGGCTAGGGTGCGCAATACGGCAAGCAAATAAGCCCAAAAACCCCTGACGAATCTCAGATAACGCCTGACCCGACCCGCTGCTTCACCGTCAAAACCGACACCGATGCCATTGATGAAATACCTGCCACCATTAACCTGGCCGAGATCAATTGTTTTCGTATCTGCCCGCCGTAAGATTTCCAGGTTTTTTTTCAGGCTTTTTGACAAACCGATTGTTAGGGCAAAATCATTTCCAGAGCCGGAGGGTAGGATGCCGAGTACGGCGCTGGTGCCTACCAGGCCAGCCGCTATTTCATTAACCGTGCCATCACCACCCACCGCCACGACCACTTCGAATTTACGCGCTGCCTGCCTAGCTAAATTAACGGCTTCTCCCTGCCCTTTTGTGATGATTGTTTCAATAATCCACCCCTGCATACGGCAAAAATCCTGGATTTGTTTGATGGAATGCATCTGCTTCCCATTTCCGGCCGCAGGATTGATGATAAAATAATATTTTGTAAATTTTGACATACGCATCTTAAGTATACGCCAGTTTGACACGGGTTTCCATTGTGCTACACTATCCCATATGCAACAGGTTAAATCATACATCCAAGTCCCGCCAAGCCAAAAGGAATCCAATTCCTCTTGGCCACGTGATGCTGCATAAAAAAATAAAGATTATAAACTAAACGCATCAGGATTCCGGCCAGAGAGGCCGGTTTTTTGGTATGGAAAAAATTGCACCTTATTACTTTCCTGAGGAGGAAAAAATGAAAACTGAAGAATTGACATCCATGCAGACGGACGAACTGATCGACCTGATCTGGCTGCGCCTCGTCCGGACGGCGGAGGAAGAAATCCTTGTCCTGGCCGAACTGGGAGCCCGGCACCTGACACCCAGGCAAAAAGCGCTGGTCCGCCATTTGGTACCGGTCGCCAGGCGAAAATATGACTACAGTGTCACGTTGTTGAATGGGCAAGTTTGAAAATTAGCACCTTTGCTAAAAATACGGTTATCACATGATAACCGTATTTTAAATTGTGTTTGAAATGCAGATAAATTGTCCGTATTGCTGCGAGACCTGGAGTCGAACCAGGATTAACGGATTCAGAGTCCGTCGTCCTACCATTAGACGATCTCGCAACAATAGGGATAATTTTTAATAGTCCAGATATATTACAAAAATTGCGCAAAAAACACAAGGGGGGAGAAACTACTCTTTTGCTTCTCCGAAAACCTGCATCGCCTGGTCCCAAAGATTACCATTGTCTTCTGCTGGGGCTGAGGGCAGGAGTTTGTTAAATTCGTCTGTAGGCAGAACGATCGTAGCCAAGGCGAGCCTTTCCCCAAAAAGATTTGTACAGGCATCTTCTACAATAGAACGGATGGAACGTTCTTTGAGGCGTTCTGCATGTAATTTATGCTGGAACGCAACAACTAATTGGTCACCCTCAATCTGGTACGGATGGCCCATTTTTAAGGATAATCCGGCTGAATGGTTGTGCGCCCTTACGGCAGTTATCAAATCAGACCAAGCAGACTGAATTTTTTCCAGACTCATTTTAATTGTAGATTTTTTACTAATTTCTGGTTTTGATTGCTTCGATACACTCACTGATGGCTCAACCTTGCTGGTCCCGCTCGGCGGTTTTGGTGGCGACGGGCGCCTCGGTCCTTCCTCTTGATCGGCGCATAATTCAACAACGGCCAATTCCAGTGGCAACTGAACAATGTGGGTGTATCGAGACTCCCGGGTCTTGGCGAGGATTTTCTCAATAATTTCCACCAGTCTGGCGGCTGTCACCTGCGCGGTCAGCTGCTCGACGTCGGTCATCAAGTCTTTGCCCAATTCAAGATTTTCCAGTTCAACCTTATTGGAACTTATTTTATATACCAGGACTTTACGGAAAAATTCTACTGTATCTTTTGAAAAATCCATAATATTAATCCCTTCGTCCACTAGGCGGTTGATAACTGACAAACCAGCAGCCGCGTCCCGGATAACCAGCGCCCGATAAAAATCCATTATCAAACCGAAATTTGACCTGGGGATAATCAGGGCAGCCGTCTCCATGCTGACATGCTTTTCGCCAAGCGACAATAATTGGCCAAGCAAAACTTCCGCGTCCCGGACAGACCCCTCTGCCCGACGCGCCACTGAATGCAACACATCCTCATCGACTTCAACTTTTTCGTCCTTAGCCAGCATCCGCATGCGAGTCAGGAGGTCATCAATGTTTACGCGTTTGAAATCAAAACGCTGGCAGCGTGAGATTATTGTTTCTGGAACCCGGTGGATTTCGGTTGTGGCCATAATGAAAATGACATGTTCCGGCGGTTCTTCGAGTGTCTTCAATAATGCATTAAAGGCGGAGATGGACAGCATGTGCACCTCATCTATTATGAAAACCTTGTAAGTGAAACGCTGGGGGGTAAACCGCGCATTCTCGATGATGTTCTCCCTTACGTTATCAACGCCGGTATGCGATGCGGCATCTATTTCTATCAGGTCGAGAGCGCGGCCGGCACTGATTTCCTTGCAGGCTTCACATTCACCGCAAGGCTCGCTTTTTTTGCGGTTAGTGCAGTTCACGGCTTTTGCCATCAGTCTGGCCATGGTCGTCTTGCCGACGCCGCGCGGGCCGGAAAAAAGGTACGCATGGGCAATGCGCTTGTGTTCAATCTCGTTTTGCAGGGTGACGACGATCGGACGCTGGCCTACTACGTCGGAAAAAAGCTGTGGCCTGTATTTCCTGTTTATCGCTTGGGACATAATAAAAAATCGCCAAAATTGATGCGATTACATTGTATCCCACTTTATTTATTTAGGCAAACGAACCTGGCTTAAGAGCTCAATTCCTCTATATCCTCAACCGCCGGTGCCGCCTGTTTTTCTGTTTCTGCTTGAGGCACGGTCCCGTCAGCCGGAATTTTGATGATATTTTCAACGGCAGCCCAATCGCTTTCTTTATCTTTTGGCGTTAGGATCACCACTTCGTCTCCTGACTCACCTTTGAAATATGTGATGCTCGCCAATAAAACTTTGAAAGACTTGTCGCCGACGATGACGCGGTATTCGTCAGTCGCTTCGTCGCGTGCCAAAAGCCCAACCAGCCTATTGCGCTCGACTGGCCCGATCTGTTTGTACATAAAAGACCCGTCAGCCATGATCGTCAGTTTCAGAGTGTCTCCCTGTACCAGTTTTGATTTTGAAGCGTAATTTGCCGGAATGCTGTATTGTTTGCCGTCCGGTCCCACCATATTCTGCCCGTCAAAAACACCTTCGATGATCTTTTCGTTTCCAGTCGCGACCACCTTGCCTACTTCCTTTGCCTTGTCAGCCACGTCGGCAGAAACTTCCTCGTCGCCCCCGACCATCGAACGTAAAAGCTGCCTCGCACTCTCAAGGGAGACGTGGGCGGTTTCGATCAACTTATTTATCTGCTGTAATTTATTTTGTTTGGTCATTTTGTTATTCTTTATTTTTCGGTGTGTCTTTGTGTCGGAATTGTTTTGGTTTCTTTTGGGGGTCTTTTTATTTGAATTTTCCTTTATTTTTGTCTGTTTTTTTACCTATGCAGTGTAGCGCACTCCCTACGCTTAGTCAACCCGGTAATAATAAATCGTCATCCTGTTCGGCTCAGGCTTGTCTACCGTTTCCGGAGTAAAGCCTGGGATGGAAAAACTGTATGAAATGATGCGTGTCCCCTTTTTCAGTTCTGCGTGGAACTTCGGGGCTAATTTTTTCATAGCCATAGGCGTCAGGAAACAAAATATGACACTGGCCTGACCGAGGTCGCGTTTGAGGAAATCGCTGAACTCGACATCCACCCGCCTGGTCAGACCACGAAAAATTATCCTCGCTTTGGTCCAGAGGTACGGCAAGACCGATATCTCAAAACCGACCAGCCTCTTGGCCGGTGTGTTGTTGGCTAATGCGACCAGAACCCGCCCGTCACCGCATCCTAGGTCATAGACCACGTCATTTTCCTTCACGTCGGCAAGCTTGATGATCCTGTGCATATCACGGTTAAAGGCTGGCACCCATGGCGCCGCTTTCAGCCCGGCATACGCGGCAGTCCCGAAAAAAACGACAATGCCTAGTAAAAGTAGATATGGCAAAACTGATTCAACCATGTACTAATGGTATACTTTTATTTTTTCGCTGTCCATCATCACATATTCCTAGTACCCGTGTCCGGGGCTACGCTCGGAGCAGGGGCTGGTGAGCCCAACTTGGACCGTTCCATAATTTCCGCTTCGACAGTTTTTCTGTCACGGCCGTATTTCGTCCTGGACAATTCAGCTATTTGCCCGGCCAAAGAAGGATTCCCGCGAGTCGGAGGGTAAGTCATCATGTTGAACGGCTTGGATGAAGTGTTATCGATCAGCAATTTTACGTTTGCGGTGAACATCTCGACATTGATGACGTCGTACTCATTAAAAACCGGCTCAAACTCCTTGGCCAGCGTTTCGGCATCCTCCACGCCGGCTCGGAACGCAATCAAGGTGCCGGCATTGCCGAACACAGCGTCGCGGATCTTCGTATCGTTATTTTCACGGACAAGCTGACTGATGTACTGATGGGCCATGGTCAGGTCCAGGCGGTATTTCCGCGCTTCGGACAATATCGTGGCAATGGAGTCCGTGACGAAATTCTGGAATTCGTCGATATAAAGGTAAAAATCATTGCGCTGGTCCTCTGGCATGGAAACCCGCTTCATCGCGGCCATCTGCAATTTTGAAACAATGATCAATCCCAATAAATTCGAGTTTACTTCGCCAGTGGTGCCTTTAGACAGGTTGACCAGGAGAATTTTCTTGTTGTTCATGATGTCGTCAAAACTGAACCCAGACCTCGGTTGGCCGATAATATTTCGCATCATGACATTTTCCACGAAACGCCCAACCTTAGAAATTAGATAGCCGAGCATTTCGGATTTATGGAAATCGGATGTCTTTGCCATCTCCTTTTCCCAAAAAGCGCGGACCACCGGATCTTTCACTTTGGTCAGCTTGAATTTTTGGAAAGCTGGATCTGTGAACATGCGCGGTATTTCCACGATCGTCCCTGGATCTTTTTCATCCTCCATCAGTGTCAGCATCACGTTGCGCATGTTATGTTCGAACATCGGGCCGATCATTTCCGGCGGAAACAGCTTATAGAAAATGGCGATCATTTCCTGGACGGCAAAATCCTTTTCTTCCGGCGTCCTGGCTTCCAGCATGTTCAGTCCGACTGGCCGTTCCATGTCACCCGGATTGAAGACAATGACGTCGTCCGCTCGTTCTTTCGGGATGTGCGGCAACACAGCGTTTATCAAATCACCGTGCGGATCCACCACGCCGACCCCCTCGCCATTTACGATATCCTGGATGATCATGTTAGAAAGCAAAACCGATTTGCCGGTCCCTGACTTACCGATGACATACACATGCCGCCGACGATCACCCTTTTTTATATAAACCGGGACCTCTACACCCCGATAAATGTTTTTCCCGAGAAGCAAGCCCTCCTTCGGCACGTTTACCGGAGCTGCCGCCTTGCGTGCCTGGAGCCAGCGGATATTCGGAGTCTCTGTTTCAGGCAATGGAAAATGGAACAGGCTGGCCATTTCCTCGGTATTAAGAACGCATCGGTATCGGTTGTTATAATGCCGGTAGATGAAATCATATATCAGCTTACTCTGGCGCATCGGACTTTTCCGTCGGAAACCATTGCCGTATTCGTATAAGGTATACTGACTGAAAGAATCAGTGACATTGGTCATATAGGCCTGGGCCCGTTCTGCAGAACGGGCTGAAACTACCACCCTGATATTCACGTCCATGCCGGCCTTGGATGTCTTTTCCTCGATGCTTTTGGCGATTTCCTGGTCTCGGGGGGACATCGGCCTCATCATTTGTTGGTTTTGCATCGGTTTTTTCTTCGGGAAGAACGTACGGACAATCTCGATCAAAAGCCCATAGACCCCATGCCGGCCGACCGACTCCCTCAGCGTCTTTCCCTGATGCATGTCGCGGGCGACACGCACTCCCCAATGGTGCCAGTTGGCTTTTGCGGACCTGACAATATATTGGATGGCAATCCCCTCGTCCGGTTCCACTTTTGACAGGACGTTGGTCAGTGAATTGAGGGGGTCAATGTCCAATTGGCGGAAAGTCCTTATCGGGAAAAGGTAAGGTTTCCGGAAAACTAAAGAGGTTGCCAAAATCGCGCTCTGCGGTCGGAACAGGTTGTAATCCTCCGCCTCCTCAATCTGTGCCTGCGGGTACTGGGCGTGGATGTGCTGTTCCATGTAATTCTGGAAATACCTTGGCACGACCACATAAAAGGAAATGAGCCCGCGGTCAGCGACTATCTCCAGCCCGAAATGGTCCGATCGGCCGCCGACTACCGTACCTAGTCCGCGCTGGGCCCGCATGCCGCCAAGGACAGAAAACCAGGCTTCAGCCGAAGCCAAAAGCTCGGCAATCGGGCGAACGCCTTCTTTTTCATTTTCTTTGATTGATGATTCTTTCGGAACAGTCACCAGCAAAATAACCTTTTGCAATGCTGTCGGCTCCTGCTTGCCTTTTCGCATTCTCATGAAAAGGAGTGTTAGCGCACTGAAAACCAGAATACTGGCCGAAACAATCACTAAAACTACCGGGAAGCTAGGCTTCCCGATGGCTGATGCCCAAATCCCACCGGAACCGCCGGATGTCGCTACGGTTGTCGCAAGTGCAATAAGCATGAAACTTAAGTTACATGTTTTTGTGTTTTTGCTCGTGCAGGGCGATGATCCGGTCAGCCTTAATCTTGGCTTCCTGTTCGAGGAAAAATTTATTGACTCCAGGGATCATTTTCAGCCAGTCACGAATCAAGTCAAGGATGGATTTCACCCTGACTTTTGTTTCCTGGAGCAGCTTGGCGATGGCAGTAGCCGTCTCCTCGCCTTTTTTTTGGAATGCCGCCTGTTCGGCCGGATTCATCTGTATGAATATTTCCTCCAAATGGTCAGATAATATCGCCTCAACGCGTTTTTCTTCTTCACTTTTCGCTTCAACTACCGTCTCCTCAACGATTGCCGCGGGAGGCGGAGCATACTGGCGGCGCGACTGCTCGTCTTCTGGCGCCATTTCCGGCGCCTGTTCAACCCGTTTTTCCGGCGCTTGCTCCCGGGTTACTTCAACGCGAACTTCGCGCTGTTCCGGCAGCGGCCTGGTTTCCGGCGTGGTTTCGGCGAAAATATCCTCAACTTGCTTTGGTTCAATTTCCGGACTTGTAGGATTGACCTGGTTGGCCATAACGCGGATACATATTTAATATTGACCAAATTATATCATTTTTTTGGCAAAAACGCAAGTATAACCTGGTGCATAACTACCCTTGACATAATGTTCACGCGGTGATATGATGTCCTGTTACTTAATTGAGGAAGTTGTAGTTAAACATATAAATGGAGGAATCCAGTCATGAGACGCATTGTGATGCTCTTTGTAATTGCGGTGCTCTGCACTGCCCAGGTCGCTTCTGCCGGTCATAAGCGGAATCATGGTGATAAAAAGAATAAGGGTCCCCAGGTCACAGAGATCCAACCGGGCTCTTATCTCGATTATCACTTACAGTTCAGCTTCAACATCGACGGCGTAGCTTACCAGGATGGTGACTGTTTCGACATGTGGGAGCCGTCGAAAAAAATCAAGATTGACGCTAGCGTTCAAGGCAACGAAAGGGTCTATCTGATTGAATGGTATCGGTTGGAAGACGACGGCAAGTGGCACGTCTTCTGCAAATCGGACTCCCGCGCGTTCGAAAACAAGTGCAACGGCAAGTGCAACGAGCTGAAAAGCAGTTGTTTCAGGGTCAGGGTGGTCTGGGTTACGAACAGTAATGATGCAGTTCGCGGAAAGGTAGTCCCAGACCGCGAAAAGATTCAGTACTTCTCCAAGACCCAGTCGATCTGCCTCTCCTACCGTTGATCGGACAGCGCCGCAGATTATCGCCAGGATGAAAAATCATCCGAAGCGATATCAGTAAGATAAAAAGGCGCTTTGAGCTAATTACTCGGGCGTCTTTTTTCTTTACTCAAGCATCTTGCCAAAAATGTAAATATGTGCTACAATATAAGGGTAAAAGAAAAAATTGAAAATCAAAAAGCAAAATTAAATATATGGCCATCCAAGAGCTAAAGGCAAAACAAATGCGATGGGTCAGCCTCACCAACGTGAGGCAGATTTCTGATCCGGAAATTTCCTTCATCAAGAAAAATTTCAAATGCCATCCCATCAACCTCAAGGATTGCATCATCAACGGCCAGAGGCCGAAAATCGACATTTATGACGACTATCTGTTTTTGGTCATGCTGTTCCCTCTTTATAACCGGCCGACCGGTGAAATCATTTCAGCTGAAATAGATTTCTTTGTCGGCAAGGACTACCTGGTCATGGTACATGACGGCAAACTCGAGCCGGTAGTCAGGCTATTCAACCATCTGAAAAAAAACGGGCGTGAAAAGGAGCGCGACGAATTCCTGAACCGAAATATTATATTGATCCTGCACGACCTCCTGAACATGCTGCTCATGCACACGTTCCCCATGCTGGACCACATCAGTCTGGACATCCACCAGACGGAGAAGAGAATTTTCCGCGGCAAGGAAAAGGAGATGGTCGGCGCCATTTTGGCTACCCGGCGTAATATCGTCAATTTCAGGAAATTCATGCAAGCGCATAAAAACATCCTGAAGAAACTGGAACATGCCAACCGCGACCTGAACCTGTACGAACCGAACAAGGCGGACGTATATTTCAACAGCCTGATCGACCGCAGCAAAGAAATCTGGGATTCGCTGGACAGTTTCAAAGAATCCATCGACGCCCTATATGACACCAACGAGTCGCTGATCTCGTTCAACCTGAACCAGATCATGAAGATGTTCACCAGCATTTCGGTGGTAATCTTTATCCTGACTTTAGTCGCGACGCTTTTCTCCACAAACCTGAAACATACGCCATTAATGCAGACAAACGGCGGATTCTGGTGGCTGATTATTATCGAAATTGTCGTGGCCTCCATCGCCATATTCATCTTCAAGAAACGTCGCTGGATGGAATAAGAAAAACATCATGATTTACGTCGATACCCAAGTCCAAACCGGCCAACAGGTAAAAGTCGCAACAAAAATTACCCTGGTCATCGGCATGATTACTGCCGGTTTCGTCGGATTGTCTCTATTTGCAAATGCCTTCCTGGCCGGACCAATTGCAAAGGATATTAAGCCAGCAGACACCGATCCCCCGTTCATCCATCTGCAAACGCCCATAGGCACAAATGTATCGGGAATGAAATGGCTTTCCATGAATATCATCGACCATTCCGATATCACCCTGGCCACATTCTCAATCGACGGAAAAACAAGGTACACTGAATACAGTCCAGATAAACAATGGTTCCTCTTACTGGACACTACCAGGATGTCTGGTGGCCGGCACACTGTTTCTTTCTCGGCCACTGATACTGAGGGCAACACTTCTGCTACCGAAATTATTTCATTTAACGTCGCCAATTAACCATGGAATTTTCCACTACCTCTTCTTCCCTACTGGTGCTAATCCTAGTCGTTGTCGGCTTTGTAATTTTCTGGCTTTACAGAGAGAACATCAAGGCGCGGACAAATTTCCGTGTCCTGGATTTGTATTCAAAAGACCTGACCGCCCTGTGCGTGCAGGGCAAACTTGATCCGGTCATCGGCCGTGAACAGGAAATTGACCGCGTCATCCAGATACTTTCGCGCCGGACAAAGAATAATCCAGTCCTGATCGGACAATCAGGCGTCGGCAAAACCGCCATTGTCGAAGGCCTGGCGGACGAAATCGCAAAAAAGAAAGTGACTCCGTCATTGATCGGCAAACGAGTCCTGGCCCTGGACCTGTCCGGCCTGGTTGCCGGCACGAAGTACCGCGGTGAATTTGAAAAAAGGCTTAAATCTTTGGTAGACGAGATAATCGCCGCTGAACGTAAAATAATCCTTTTTATCGACGAGATGCACACGCTGGCAGAGGCCGGCGAGGCGACGGGCGCCATAGACGCTGCGGACATATTGAAACCGGCGCTGGCACGCGGCGAACTACAGGTTGTCGGAGCTACCACGATGGATGACTACAAAAAATACGTCGAACGGGACCCGACACTGGAAAGGCGTTTTCAGCCAGTCATGATTGACGAGCCGACCATGGAAAACACCCTATTAATCCTCAAAGGAATCCGCCCGAAATACGAAGCACATCACCAGGTCAAAATTACCGACGAAGCCCTGGAGGCCTGTGTCAGCCTGTCAGGCCAGTTTATCCATGACCGGGTATTTCCCGACAAGGCGATCGACCTGATGGATGAGGCCGCGGCTAAAGTAAAACTGGCCAGCATTAACCAGAAGCCGACCATCCGCCAGCAACTTGTTGTCGAACCGCAGGATATCCAGTCGGTCATGTCCGAATGGAAAGAAATCGGGCTGGATATAAAAAAATCAGAAAACATTAACGGGTAGTTTGTCAGGCCAGTCACGCCCACGCCGGGCTTTTTTTATTTGAAAAAACCCGCGGGAAACGGTACACTGTAATCACCTATGCTCAGGATATTCAATACCATTTCCAGAAAAAAGGAGGACTTCAAGCCCCTGCATGACCGCCGGGTGACTTTTTACCATTGCGGACCGACGGTTTACTGGACCCAACATCTAGGCAATATGCGCGCCAATATCGCGGCTGATGTCGTCGTGCGGACTCTTGAGTATCTGGGCTATAAAGTAAAACTTGTACGAAATTACACTGACGTCGGACACCTGACCAGCGATCAGGATGAGGGCGAGGACAAACTGGAAAAGGGCGCCCGCCGGGAACATACCACGCCCCAGGCCATTGCCCAGAAATACATCGACATATTCAACCACGACCTGGACCTGCTGAACGTCCGCCTGCCTGATGTACGTCCCCGTGCCAGTGAACAGATCGACGAAATCCAGGCAATGGTAACTGACCTGCTGAAAAAAGGTTATGCATATGAAACAGACCTGGCCGTGTATTTCGACGTGACCAAGGCAAAAAATTACCACCAGCTTTCGCGACAAAAATCTGACGCCAACATTAACGAAGCGGGCAAGGGCACTGTCCATGACCCGTCCAAACGCCACCCGGCAGATTTTGCCCTGTGGTTTTTCAAGGCCGGAACCCATAAAAACGCCCTGCAGACCTGGCCCTCGCCTTTCCACTCTGTATTAGTGCATGACGGCGAAGGTTTCCCCGGCTGGCATATCGAGTGTTCGGTAATGTCTCAAAAATATTTGGGCGATACTCTCGATCTCCACATGGGCGGCGTAGAACACATCCCTGTGCACCATACGAACGAGATCGCACAATCTGAAGCGGCTACTGGCAAACCATTCGTCAGGTACTGGCTGCATAATGAACACCTGACCGTTGACGGCGGAAAGATGGCGAAATCAGAAGGCACTTCCTATACCCTGCAAGATATTTCAGAAAAAGGCTTTGCCCCACTGGCATTCCGGTATTTTTGCCTGGGTGCACAATACAGGTCGAAAATTAATTTCACCTGGGACGCACTGAAGGGAGCGCAAAACGCCTACGAAAACTTATTGGCCATAACCGCCAACCTGGGCGAACCTGCCCAGAAAGGTTGTGAAAAATTTGAACAGGCTTTTAATGATGCCCTGACTGACGATTTTAATTCTGCCAAAGCCCTTTCTGTGGTCTGGGACATGTTACGATCAGACAACCCTCCTGCCGAGAAAAAAGCCTCCTTGCTGAAATTTGACGAAGTCCTAGGTTTGAAGCTTGCCGATGCAAAACCAATCGTCGTCCCGGATGAAATCAAATCGCTGGTAGCCGAGCGAGAACTGGCGCGCAAAGAAAAGAACTGGGCCAAGTCGGATGAATTACGGGATCAAATCACCAAGCTTGGTTATAAAGTTGAGGACACTGCAGCCGGACCGGTAGTAAAAAAATAGTTTAAAAAAAATCAGAGGTAAGATACCTCTGATTTTTATTTACTAACTAATTTATTGAGCTGGTATTGAAATAATTGGCAAACGACTTGAACCAGGGTTGCTGAGCAGTTCTACTAAGATACCCTGTCGTATATATATGGATTTTTGACGGGCTGTCATATTGGAAAAAAATTAATTCCAGGCTTTTATCCGCATTCACGTCAGCGGCCAGCACCTCGCTATAGCTGCTTGATTGGTAATTAATTGGAAAATTTTCCACATTATGACCTAAATAATCCCACGCAATCACCCGGTTGCTTTGTGCCAAAATTTCTAGCTTGCCATCAGCATTAATGTCAGCCAAAGATGGCCGATAAAAATCTGAGGTAAAATATGTTTCATCGTACATGGGTATTGTACGCGTAATCTTGCCATCATGAGATATTATCAATAAATTATGTCCCGAATCAAGCGAATTAGAAAACTTGTATACAATTTCTTTGTAACCGTCTCCATCAAGATCCCCAATAATTGGTTTAGAAGCGTCAGTGGTTTCAGTCAATACAGGCCAACCACTTACCGGTGTGCAATCGTCGTTAAAGGCATATAGCCCATCATCGACTCCCTCGATACTCGTAACACTAAACACGAGTTCTTTTTTACCATCTTTGTCAATGTCATCGACAGAGACCTGTGACACACCCTGGCCGCTGTAATCCCCAATTGAATGAGGCCAACATCCAAACTTACTTCCGTCGCTATTATAAACACTAATCACGCTATGTGAGCCATATACGATCTCATTCGCGCCATTATTGTCCAGATCCGCGATGACTGCCTGATGAGACGGCCATTCTGAAGCTTGTGGCCAGCCGGTGAGTATATTACCTAGGCCGTCAAATACATATATTTTATGGTTTTGCCAGGAAACAGCGACTATTTCTGATTTATTGTCTTTATTGACATCACCAACAGCCAGTGAATCTCCACCGACCATTGTTCCGATGTCTTTCGGCCAGCCATTCACAACTGTTCCGTCATGATTAAAAACATAGATGCGATCTTTGCCAGTTCCCCACCAGCGTCCAGTTGCGACAACAATTTCCGCCTGAGCGTCCTGATCCAAATCGGTTGCAGCACTAGCGCTCCAAATAAAACTGTCATCACCAAACGTATAAGGCCATCCGGGCATCGTCCTGCCGTTATCATCATAGACATAGAGTTTATACCGAGCCCCTGCAACGATTTCCAGTTTGGCATCACTGTCCAAATTCACTGCCAACGGTGCATACTGGGAATACCAATCGATCGGCTTTGGCCAACCGGCCATTTCGGCAAATACCGGCTCGACGGGTTCTGGCGCTGCAATAATTTTTGTTGGGGCAGGCGTAAATGCTGCGGCAGCGATTGTCGCACCAAGTCCAGCAAAAAATAGAATCCCGACAACGAGCTTAAGACCCACCTTTTGTTTTGTTTCAACTTGGGTGTCTGGTTGAAATTTTGCCATACTTCTTATATTAATGGTAAAAAATATGATTTTATTCCACCTCTTCCGTATACTGCCGCTTCTTCTTTTCCTGCGCACTGCCTTTGAACACCAGCATGGCCAGGACCGGGCCGACTATCCATAGTGATTGGGCAAAATCAGTGGTGAACACTTGGCGGGTCAGCGGGGCTAATACATTATTTACTGCCTCCCTCGGGAGGTAAGAAAGTATGATACTAACCAGCAAACCGACGTGTAAAATGCTAAAAATAAACACCTGCCACCACGGACCGGCTTTGTCTGAAGAGGCTATCGTCTTCATTAAAGCCGACCGGCTGATGATCAGGAAAAGCACGATGAACAGGAAGACAAAAGCCGAAATCTGGAAAACGAAAAATTGGCTCGTGACATTATTGATAGAGTGTTGGAAAGATTCTGACTTTAGAAACGGCGTATGTTCGACAATGGCCAATGACATGTAAATGCTGACCAGGATGGTGATGATCCGGTCACGGCCAAGCGACAGGCCGTACAGGAACGCCGCCACGACGAAGAACAGGATGATGAACAAATCCCAGGTTGGCCGGGTCCAATCGACATTCTGCATGAAATTGGTTGATTGGGCCGCGGTGTTGGTTACCTCTGCCGCCCAGGCGACTGGTATCATATGCTTTTGTTGGTGTTTTTATTCCCTCCACTATTAGTATATCATAAATCTTCCATTTTTTCAAGGTCAAATAAAAACCGAGCGGCCTAGCCACTCGGTGTCTTTTTGTGCAGGACAATGATTCTGCCAATTTCCCTGGTGTACATCTGGCCTCTCTCAGTCTGGCAAAGGATGGACTCGCCTTTCTTCAGCAGGCCGACCAGTATCTTGCCGGCTTTGATGATGCCTAGGATCGGTACACGACTGAACGTCAGGTTGAAATGTTTGCCGAAAATGTCATGGGTAGCCAGCAAATTGACCTGCTCGACCACCTGATCTTCGGTCAACTCGGTATTGATCGGCTGGCAGCCAATATGCAGGGCGCCCGTCTCGTTCTCAGCAATCACATACAACGTATGGCCGTGGTGGAACCCGGCCTTGGTAACCAGTATAATGCCCCGGTACTTCCCTCCAGACAGGCAGGAGACGTGGCAATCATCGGGATATTCTGCAGAAACTTTGTCTATGATCAGCCTTTCGATATTTTCCAATAGACCCTCCTTCAGGAAAAATAAAAAGGACTAGCGCCAATATTACGCCAGTGAATGGATCTTGTCAATTAATCATTTACAGCCCGGTTTGCTGCAATTCCTCTAGTATTTTCTTCTGCTCACGGGACAAATGCGGCGGCGTCACGACCGTGACGGTAACCAGATGGTCACCGCGGCCGCGTGACCGCAGGTGGGGCACGCCTTTACCGCCAAGCTTGAAAACCTTGCCGGACTGCGTACCGGAAGGTATATGCAGCATCACCTCTCCGTCCAATGTCAGCACCGGAACTTTGGTGCCGAGCGCGGCCTGGGAAAAAGTGATGGAAATTTCGGAAATAATGTTGTCGCCTTCGCGCTTGAAATCACGGTCAGCCTTCACCCGCATGGTGATGTACAGGTCGCCGGCATGGGAACCGTGCGTGCCTGCTTCGCCCTTGCCTGACAGCCGGATGGTTTCACCGTCAGAAATTCCGGCCGGGATCTCCACCTTAATTTTTTCAGTGGCCTTCACGCGGCCGCTGCCGCCGCACTCCTTGCATTTCTTGGATGCCTTCTTGCCCTCGCCCTGGCAGGTCGGGCAAACTCCGACGGACTGGAATGCTCCCAGGATAGTTTGCTGGACCTGACGAACCTGGCCAGAACCACCGCAAGTCGGACAGGTTTCGATCTTTGTCCCCGGCTCCGCCCCGTTGCCGTGGCAATGCGAACAGGTAGACAATTTGTACAGATCAACAATCTTCTCCACGCCGAAAACCGCTTCACGGAATTCTATGTTCATCTCAGTCTGGATGTCCCCGCCCTGCCTGGCGCGCTGGGCCCGTTTGGAACGGGATCCGCCGCCAAAACCGAACAGGTCGCCGAATACGTCGCCCAGGTCTCCAAAATCAAAATTTACATTCTGCCCCTGGAATCCTCCTGTGCTGCCTGCCCGCGCGAAATCGTCCCACGAGAATCCGCCTGCCCCGCCGCCAAAACCGCCCTGCCGCTGTGCCTGTTCGAAGGTCTGGCCGTACTGGTCGTATTGCTGGCGTTTCTGGGGATTGCTAAGGACCTGGTACGCTTCGTTAATTTCCTTGAACTTCGCCTCATCACCGCCGGACTTGTCCGGGTGATGCTGGTGCGCCAGCGTGCGGTACGCTTTCTTTATTTCGTCTGCAGAAGCGCCTTTGGATATTCCTAATATATTATAGTAATCTTTAGACATATTTTATAATGAGAACTTTTCTGCCTCCACCTGCACTTTTTTCAGCTGGAAAAATCCGACGGCGATCATCATCTTGAACAGGAGGTAGCTAAGTATCGCGATAACTTCCCGGTAAATGATGTCAAACACGTTCAGCAGGAAAAAAATCGAGATGGCTAGCAATGCCGGTATAAACTTATAAAAATTGCCCAGATAACGGTCGGCATTGCGTCTCACAATTTTCTGGACGACGGCGTCCATCTTTTCATCTCCACTGGCCTCAATTTTGAACGTATTCAGAAAACTGTCACGGGCTTCGTCCACAGCCACCTCTTCTGCGGCCGTAATGCCCTGCTGGATCACGTCATTGAGCTTCTCCTGGCCGATGACCGATTTCACCTTTTCGCTCGACGGGGCAACGCCAATATTGTAAATAAACTCGTCTAAGGTCATCTGGGGGTCAAACTTGTCCTTGTAGTAGGTGTGCAGGATATTTTCCATGATTTTGGCGCTGTTGTCAACCAGCCGGTCGGAAAAAGCTGTAGTGCCGCCAGGCTGGCCGACCGTGAAACAGAAATAGCACACCGATACTGACAGCAGCATCAGGGTTATGGTAGAGGTCAGGCCGACTTTGATGATGCGGCCGGCAGAAAACTTCAGCTGGTTTTCTACCTCGGTCGAAACTTGGCGGTGCCAAAATGCCCATGCAAATACTGACAAAGCATAAGCCAGCAGGCTCCAGAAGCTGAACGGGAAAAAAACCAAAATAGGTAGACTGACTATCACTCCGGCCAGCGCCGCCAGCCAAAAGCGGCGGACAGCCACCATGACCATGCTCATGACACAGAACATCAGGCAGAAAAAAACTACAGGCACAATGACCGACAGGATAGCCTTGGGGAGCGAATCGAAATCCAAGCCCTTGTCTAATGTCGCCCGCCACATCCACCAAAAAAGCGCCGAACCGATTGCCGCGAAAACCACGAGGCCGGCTATCTTCCCCATCGGCTGGGGCGGTACGAATGGTTCTGGTTTTTTTTCTTCTACTTTTTGTTCGACCCGCATAATAGGCTTGACTTATTTAACATATTTTGCTAATGTATACGGAGTTTAATTGAAAGATCTTTTTTGTAGGAGGATACAAATGGTCAGTCAAGAATTCGTGATGGCGAAGCTTCATGAGCAGGCGCGCTGGAAAACTTTGCCGATAATGTGCACTAGCACGCTTGATGGACAGGTTTCTGTCGGCGTAATCGTAACCGTAAGTCCGTTCAACCTCTGGATCCCGCTGGAACAAGTGCGGGAAGAAGACTTCTCGCCCCGTACTACCACCATTGATCCGGCTATCGAACGGGAACTCATCCGGCGTTATGCCAAGAATTCCGCTGCCTGAGCCGTCGACTCCGTCGCAACACATGCCGTTCCTGAAATATGGGACGGCTCTTTTTTTATGCCGTTTTGAATCCAATTTCACCGGTCGAGGGCGCGTCGGCCTCCTTTATCGTGCCGAACTGCGTCTCGTATTTCTTGATATTGTCCTGCAGGGCGAGGTAGATGCGTTTCATGTGTCCGGGGCTGGTAATGACGCGACTAGTGACCACGCCGGTTCGCTGGAAAGGGTACACGTTCATGAAATCAATGGTGAATTCCTCCTTAGTATGGGATACTCCCATCGCGTTCGCATAGACGCCCTTCAGGGTGGCGTCGTCTATCTTGATGTTGATCTGCTGTTGTTGTTCAGTCATATATATTTGTTATTAATTAATACTATAATGATATCTTTTTTTAGGCTATTTGTGAATGCGCTTGACTGGCACGGACCAAAGAGTAAACTAACCCTATTACCGCCCTTCAAAACAGGAGGAATCACATGGAAATCCAAATTCCCGATAACGCCTGGCTGCTTCTGCTCTTGCTCTTGGCTTTTGCCGGTGGACTGACATGGTTCATGCGGATGATCAAAGGCATGGACAATACAGACCATGCCAAACCCAAACAATAGCCGGCAGCGGCAAACCCACATTGACCCGGACACACACGGGTCTTTTATTATTGACAAACACGGTGGCAGGGTTTAGGCTGAAAAAAAGCCAAAAAACTATCCGCACATTCCAACTGGAGGGAAGTCATGGAATCAAGAACCTACAAACTGGTCAGCTGGACCGCCGAAAACCGCGTGGTCACAATCGTCACCGACGCCGAACCGATCACCATCACCAGGGAACAGGTCGAAACCAGCGCGGTATTGCTGATGCCGAGCGACCAGGAACGGTCTGTCGTCGTCGACGCGAAAGGCGCCACGGTCGTCAGCCATCTCGGCGACCTATCGGGCATGCGTTTCGGGCTCGGCCTGCCGACTGATTAACCGATCGTATATTTTCATGCGATCCATCTCGCCCCACCAGGCGAGATTTTTATTTATCCAGGTGTTTTGTCTTCATTTGCCTCAGTAATTCGCGCGCCTCGGCCACCATCGGATGGTCCCAGCCGGTGGCGCAGGATTTCACGAGTTGCTCATATTTCCAAAAAGCTCTTTGCGGCTCATGCGATTGGAAATAATTTATTTGGCTTTGGCGATGCTCATCATCGGCAAACAGGGTCAACTGGTGGATGA
Source organism: uncultured Gammaproteobacteria bacterium (assembly GCA_964628855.1). Lineage (GTDB taxonomy): Bacteria > Patescibacteriota > Patescibacteriia > UBA10025 > JAHIVO01 > JBAYGJ01. The sequence continues at coordinate 38,642 of CAZVMV010000001.1, forward strand.
CATCGGCAAGTTTGATGGCCTTGATTTCCGGTGAAGCTTGCGCGGCATTGTCCTGCATGATTTTCTGACGCTCCGGCCATGGGATGGACTGGTCGACTGTTTCGGCTTTGACCAATTCGGCCACATGAGAGCCAAAACGTTTTTCCACGTCAGCCAGTTCTGCCTGTGTATCTTCGACAATGTCATGAAGGATACCGGCAATCACCACATCCTCCGGGAACCCATAACGCATTAGCACTGCCCCGACAAAACTGACATGGGCTATCTGATGGTGCTCGTCATTATATTTGTACCGCTGATTGTGGTGCATGATGGCGGCGTATTCGAATGCGTTGTTTATCCTTCGATAATCCATATTTGACGATGAGATACTATTCCTTTATCATTATCTCACGTTCCTTCCCCGCATTCCAGCTGTAATCCCAAGCAGTGTCCAGAATGCACCTCGCACGATCCTCGTGTCAGGACCAGGTCGCCCACAGCTCACTTCATCGGGCGTACCGAGATGTGCTCTACCATGGTCGGGGCGTGCTTACCAAGCGTCCTGGCCAACTAAGTATTTCATTATCCTGGGCCTGTCTCTTTCCGAGAGACGGGCCGTTTTTTTATCCTGCGCTTGACACGACATTTATCAGGTGTTAACATGCTATGAAAATCAAATGGCACATTCCATTTTTACTGGAGGTATAAATTGAAAATACGGATTGACACCCGCACCCTGGGGGACAAAAACGAGGATTTGGCGCATAACCTGGCCGTTCTCACACAGCGCCCGATCGAACCCCAGCCGATGGCAGAAGGCGAATACAGCCTGACTTTCGACATAATCGGCGGCGACGATTCAGACCTGGCCGCTATACTGGCATCAGGATTTACGGCTTTCAAAGCTTGAACCGACACGCCTCCTCCCAGATGTGACCGGCGCTCACAGCGGTGCCGGTTTTTTTATCCACCCCGAAATGGCCAAATTGTCATTGACTAAACGACTAGTATATAATAAAATCAATCAATTCTTGAATTGGTCATGATAGGAGGTTTATAACCATGTACCTTTTGCACTGGGATAGCGCGAGCAACAACTTTGGCGATATTGCCATTGTTGAATGCGTTGAGGCCCCGTCTGCAGCCGACTACACTGACGACGGGAAAAGGACGTACATTGCCGGCCAACGTTACAATGCGCAGAAACTGCACACCTTCGGCGACGGATGGATCGTCGCACTCGTCATTGAGGGCAATGAGTACACCGGATTCACCTTTTCAACGAGTGAATTCAGCCAGTTTTTCAAGGTCGTCGAAAAAAGAAACGTCAAGGCGGCCTGACGACAACTCCCCAACCTGTTCACGATGCGACCGACGCACTCAGCGTCGGTTTTTTTATCCGAACCTCAGCAAAATTCCATGTACAGTATTGACTCAAAATGTTAAATGCTATAGACTGTCTACTCCAGTACCACGGATAGTACCTTCATCACCAACCTTTCAAGGAGGCATTTTCATGGAACGACGTCACCCGATCGACCGACTCGATACCAGCCATTTCAATCTTTGCATCAAGCATTCAAACGGAGTTGCCACCCATTTCGTCAGCGCCGCAGACATCATCTCCGGCAAGGCAGTATTAAACACCGAAACGGGCACAACGCATTACCTGACAGTCGGCGAAGACCGGACGACCATCGATGTCACGCCAAAGGACCACGCCTGGCTGACCGCCTGGGCAAAAGGAATTGCCTGCCCCCAAGTGTAACGAATGTTACATCTTTCTACATATGCCGACGCATCCTGCGTCGGTTTTTTTTAGGAAATGCACTTATTGACTTAACCGTACGGATACTTTAGGGTTAATCATGTATTTGTCTGGTTCTTTTTCTTGGAGGTTTCTGATGGATCCAACTACTGTAGGAGCGTGCTGTCTGGCGGCTTTTGGGCTCGTCATCCTGCGGGTGCATTTTCAGATGCGCAAACTGGTGAAGGAAAGAGGAATCGGTTCGACTACCAGGCGAGTCCTCTGGCGCAACTGGAAGCGTATGCTCTACTCCCTGGCTGCGCTCCTCGCGCTTTTCTGTCTTACCCAGTTCTTCCCCCACATCGCATGGATCTGGCCAATATTGGTCGGATTGATGGCGGCATTCCTTTTCATCTTCGGCATTTACTCGGTCTGTAGAAAAGAACAACCGGCCGCCTAAATGATATTTCCCTGATTTGCTGACCAAAACCCGACGCATACCGCGTCGGTTTTTTTGACTTTTTTAAATCCGGGTGTTATTATTCACGTTGTGTTAGGACGTTTCTCTTGCGCCCGGCTAGAGAAGCTCCCTGACCGTTATCATTTTCTTCATATTGATCCGGCTGCCAGGCGAGTATCAGTTCTCCCTGGTAGCCTATTTTTTTATCCGTCTTGACAGGCTGGCATTCTTTGGATAACATGAACCGAAACTCAGACCACCAGAAACATGCGAGGGTACCTGATGAAAAAGGATGATTTCATCCGTATAGACATGGAGCGCCTGCCCGAAGGGTGCGACCGCACAAATGTCATGAGTGTACTGGTAGAGACGGCGGACAATACCGTCAGCCGCTCAGCCGAAGTTGACCTGAACTGCGTGCCATACGTCGATATCACCATCGAAGGCGGCACCGACAAGCACATTCCCGCGATCAAGAAACGCGGGTTCAATCTCCTCCCGGTCTGACACGACTGCGTGTCAGCAAAGCGGTTACTCCACCCTGCTTCCTCCCGGAGTAACCGCCTTTTTTATTTCTTTTTCCAAAAAAAATTATATAATAAATAAAATCCCCGCACTGTTTCTGCAACAGGCGGGGGGTGAGCTGCTGACTCCCCTCACATCACGAGAGATATTTGGGTGAGCGATTTGAGGAGTCGCTGGCGGATAAGGCCCATCTGGTTGGGAAAGGCAACGATAGATGTCACGCCAGCGCGATACGCCTCCATATGCGTAATGCGGTCGGCAAAATTCCTGGTCTGCACGATCGGGATGGTCTCGCATCCTCTGATCTGACGGATTTGGGAAACCAGTTCCGCCACATCCCGGGCATTGAGAATAAGGGCGCTGGCGATCACCGCACGCGGCCGGTGGCCGTTACTTAGGGCAAGGCACAGGTCTTCGCCCGGCAAGACCCGCACGACTTCGAACGGACCGAGTATCCGCTGAAACTGCGGTTCCTTCAAAAGCGCGTGGATGATTTCCCCTTTGCCGGAATTGTCAGCTAGAAAAATGAATGAGCGCACGCAACCTCCTTTTGCGCTTGTATCTTTATTTTCACCCTAACTTATCAAAAAACCGCCAGCATGTCAATGGCCTTTCGGTCCGACACGTCAGCCTGTCATTCAAAATTTTATTTCCTGCCCAGGTAATAATCGTCAATCGCCCGCACCAGCTCCACCGGCTTCTCGTCAAAAGGCCACTCGTGCTTGCCGCGGCTCTCGTCATTCTCCATGATCAGGGTATAATGGTCTGACATGGCCAGGAAACAATTCGGCGTGGCTATATGGAAATGCCACCGCGTCTTTTTTTTCGAATACTGTTTCGCCAGTTCCAGCGCCTCATGCTTGATCTGTTTCTTTTTGCCCTTGCGCGGATTGGTCAGCTGGTACGCGTGCTTCTCCAGGTCCTCGCGCAATTCCTTGGTGCTCGGACAATAAAACATATCATCCCCGTGTTCCAGCAGGATGATTTCGTCCCCCGTGTCATTCACGTAACACTCCGGCGACAAACAATGGTGGTGCCAGCTGGTCCCGGCGTTCATCACTCTCTCCCTTAGCTCGCTTTCACTGATCTTCGTCCCGTGCTTTTTGATCATAGAGGTGTATTTATTATTGACTGGTGTTAGTGGTATAGTTTACGCTATTTTTCACTTTCCGACAAGTCCGCGGCCCCTGTCTGGATCGATATCATCGCTCACTGGCGTGGTGTTGCCGTCCTGCTTTTTCGGGTCCTTGCCCAGCATACCCATCCCGTTGCCAAGTCCGATCATTAGGCTGACGATCCACCGTTTGAACATGTTTGGTTTTTTCGTTCGTGTATCCATATATCTTTTCAGGCACGCAGCCTTGACAATTATCGTAATCGAGTTAAGCTATGGGAAAATACGCGGCAACACACAGAGAAAGGATATGCATTATGCCGATCGATCCTTCGCAAATCATCAAGGGCCATTACCGGCCCCGCAATTCCAGGCCAGAACTGGTCGTGCTGGCAAACACCCGGTTCCTGTCATTAGCCGACTACATCGAACTGTTCGGAGTAGTGGAAAAAGATTTCCCTGACGCCAATGCGAACAATTTCCGCATCGCGCAGTACACCGGCCCCGGAGGTAAAAGGTTATCTGGCATCATGGCTGTATTCAGCTACGGGTCAACTTTCCCTAATAATTACCCCCAGCTACCAGATATAATTCCCGTCGAATTACCCAACTGAACCTACCCGCTTCATCCTTGGACCCACCCGGGTCCTTTTATATTTTTAAAAAAAATTCCCAATGCCAGAGTAAATAAATTGGACAAAACCTATCAAATCAACAGCGATTATAAAAGTCAAACCGGCGATATATAATCCAGCCCAGGTAAAAGTGCCTAAAATCAATAAAACATAGAGGAAGGTATTGTACTTTTCCGCTTTTGAGGCAATTGCCTCAAACGCGTTTTTTCCAGTTTTGATCTGGTGGAGATACCCAACAAGAATGCCTAAATACGCAACAGCCAGTATAACAAACAGCAAGGTATGCTGGCTGATATATCTACGAATAAACGACAAAGATGGCGTGAGATAAATTGAAATGATGGCCAACCCGCTGAATATGGCGTGTAAAACTGGATGTGCGTTAATGTAATCCAGTGTAGTGCTCAGATTTACGGCTATTAGTACCCAAATCAACCACATCAGGACAATCATGCATATGAACAGCGTGATCATGCTAAATGTAAAAGCAACATCATGCTGGAGCAACTGAAAACTTAGACAAATTCCAACAATCAAGACAAAGCTAACAATTGTCGTAAAGATTGGACGCTTATTAAAAAAATCAAAAGTTTTTTTGTCCTGATTTGATAACATACCTAACAGTATTAAATTGATAAATAGTTCTGCAAAATTACGTATCTACATCAGATCCACTCTATCACATCCGCATACTAATATCCCGAGCAGCCTTGGTTATGCAGCTGCCTGACGTAGGAGAAATATTCCTGCATGCCCATCATCATGACCACATAAGCGGCGATCACCAGAACCGCCCCGGCGATAGTCGCCCACTTCATTATCTTCTCCCATTTCTGCAGTTTCACGAACCGCACGGTCATCCCCGGAGTCATTTGTTGTTTATCCGTCTTCTGCAAAACATGCGCTTTCATTCGTAACACGAAATAGGTGATGGCAGCTGCCAAAAACAATGCTGAAATAACACATAACACAACAATATACCACTCCCCGTTTTTCTTTAATTGTTCAATTCCCCACGTTTCACATAACGTCTCACCAAGTGTCGAACTCACCGTCAAAGCTAATAAACCATCAGCGATACTCATTTTTTTATTGTAAATGTTTATAATTTTACAGGTTTGTATCCCCTATCACTTCCGCCAATATCGGATGCGAGAAATATACAAATTTCATTAAGTTATTACCTTCGTAGCCGGAGTGGGCGCTACCCACAAGATACTAAATGCCAGGAGTGTTAATAGTGTTGGAATTAGAAATATTAACATTACATGTTTCCAAAATCTATATTTACCCTGATAAACCGTCATACTCTGCTGGTCTATGCCCAAAGTCTTACATCTCCGTGAAGCAACTAACATCATCACTCCAATAATTATCAGTGCAATGAAATTCAAAACGATTAACCATTTATACACAGACTCCGCTACGGATAATGTCGAAGCAACCGGATGGATGAAGACAAAGATACCTGGAATAAAATAAATGAGCACACAGTACCCGATGATGATTGCATTAGCTTTTTTCATATATTTTTAAATTATAAATTATTTATCCCCAGCACTTCCCCCAGCGTCGGATGTGAGAAATAAGCTCGTACGTCAAACTTATCATCCATCAGTTCAATCATCTCCATGTCCGGCCGGGTGATCAGCTTGAATCCCGGCTTGCCCATGCACTCCTTCTTCAGCGCCAGATAATCCGCCGCTGTGAAATCCACGTCCCCTTGCTCCGGGTGGTCAGCGTCCGGTTTCCGCACCTTCACGATCCGTAATGGCCCGGCCACTGTCTCTATCGCCTCGTGCAACAGGTACACATTGCCCATCTTTGTCTCTTTGGCCACCGAGCCGTGTGTCGCCACTTCCTTGTCCATCAGCTGGTATTCCTCATCCGAATGCGTAAAAATGCAGGAATAATTCACCACCGCTTTCCACTCTTTGGTGTGGGTGTTTTTCAGTTCCATTGCACGTTTAACGAGGTGCCAAAATAATTGATTAAATGTGTTGGTGTCCATTTTTTATTCTTAATATTAATGATTTACACCAAATTAACTCCTATCTGTTTTTTCTTGATCTTGTTTTAATTTCCTGATCCATCGGTAAATCCATGTAGCAATTACTGACATCGCCATTATGACTATATAGGTAATAATTGGTGAAAATAACTGATGCTCGCCGGCAATATTCCTAAAATATCTGATGGCAAGAAAGAGAATGAACGATACTATTATCAATGCAAGTAAAGACCACATAGAAGTCCAAATAACCTGCCGCGGGGGCATGGCCTCTATCTTCGGCTGTGGTTTTGTCAGTAAATTCCAGGCAAAATTATTAAATACAGCTAATCCAATCATTGCTGGGATAAAATAAATAGCATACACGAAAATAATGTCATACGTAATACTTCCTACGCCCATCATTCCCCAGAAATACACATCGCTAACATATCCCAATACGAAAGAGAAAATTATACAGATTATTCCTAAATAAATCGCCAATGGTACATGTTTTGTTTCTGTCATAATCTTTCACAAAGAGCGGGTCCCTACTAGAAACCCGCTCAATGTTGTTATTTAAATGTGTCTTTAAATGACATCTTATTTCTTGACCTCTTCGTACTTAGCGTCGACAGGCCCTTTGTCATCCTTCGGAGCCTCTTGTTTGGCACCGCCTGCTTGCGCATTCGGCTGGCCTTCTGGCGGTTTCTGATCTTTGTACATGGCCGATCCGATCTTCTGGATGGTGATGGACAGTTCCTCGGTCGCCTTCTTGATGGCCGCCGAGTCATCGCCGTCCTTCACCTTTTTCAAGGCTTCGATCTTTTCCTCAACCTCTTTCTTCACCTTGGCATCCAGCTTGTCGCCCGCGTCCTTAACCGCTTTTTCGGCAGTATAGGATAACGTCTCAGCCTGGTTGCGGATGTCGATCAGCTCCTTCTTTTTCTTGTCCTCGTCAGCGTGCTTGGCTGCGTCCTGTTTCATTTTCTCCACTTCATCCTTGGACAATCCGGACGAGGCGGTGATGGTGATAGACTGCTCCTTGCCAGTCGCTTTCTCTTTGGCTTTTACGTTCAGTATGCCGTTGGCATCAATGTCGAAAGTGACTTCGACTTGCGGAACGCCACGCGGTGACGGCGGGATGCCGGACAGGATGAACCGGCCGAGCGTCTTGTTGTCGCCAGCCATTGGCCGTTCGCCCTGGAGGACGTGGATTTCTACTGAGGTCTGATTATCCGCTGCTGTAGAGAACACCTGCGATTTGGAAGTCGGGATGGTGGTGTTGCGTTCGATCAATGGCGTCGAGACGCTGCCCAATGTTTCAATGCCTAATGTTAACGGCGTCACGTCGAGCAGTAACACATCTTTCACTTCGCCTTGTAACACGCCGCCTTGCACACCAGCGCCGATAGCCACCACTTCATCAGGATTGACGGAGATGTTCGGTTTCTTGCCGAAAAACTTTTCAACGGTTTCAAGAACCTTCGGCATACGAGTCATGCCGCCGACCATGACCACTTCGTCTATATCCGAGGTTTTCACTTTGGCGTCCTCTAAAGCTTTTTTAACAGGTTCAATAGTTTTCTCGATCAAATCGCCGACCAAATCTTCCAGCTTGGCGCGGGTCAGTTTCAGGTTCATGTGTTTCGGGCCGGAAGAATCCGTGGTGATGAACGGCAGGTTGATTTCCGTTTCCATGGCGGTCGATAATTCTATCTTGGCCTTTTCGCCGGCCTCTTTCAGCCGCTGTAATGCCATCACGTCTTTGGACAGGTCAATGCCCTGGTCTTTCTTGAATTCATCAACTAACCAGTCGATGATGCGCTTGTCGAAATCGTCACCGCCGAGATGCGTATCGCCGTTGGTGGATTTAACTTCAACAGTGTCGGATGCGACATCGAGAATGGAAATATCAAACGTACCGCCGCCAAGGTCGTAGACGGCGATCTGCTGGTCCTTTTTCTTTTCAAAACCGTAGGCTAACGCGGCCGCGGTCGGTTCATTGATGATGCGCTTCACCTTCAATCCGGCAATTTCACCGGCATCTTTGGTGGCCTGGCGCTGTGAGTCATCGAAATAGGCAGGAACAGTGATGACAGCCTCTTCAATCTTTTCGCCTAAGCGGGATTCGGCGTCAGCCTTCATTTTCTGCAGGATCATGGCTGACACTTCCTGAGGTGAATATTCTTTTCCGGACATGACGACTTTCACGCCTGTGCCGGCCTGCACGATTTTGTACGGCATGGTGTCGTGGTCGCGCTGGACTTCCTGGTCATCCCAGTGCCGGCCGATCAGGCGCTTCACCGAGAAAATGGTGTTTTCCGGATTGGTGACGGATTGGCGTTTGGCGATCTGCCCGACCAGGCGCTCGCCTGTTTTGGAAATGGCCACGACGGACGGCGTGGTCCGGTTGCCTTCCTTGTTTTCCAAAACTTTAGGTTCGCCACCTTCGATGATGGCCATGCATGAATTGGTTGTACCGAGATCGATACCGAGAATCTTTGACATACTTTTTATTCCTTTTAAATTATTGATTATTGTTAATGGGTGGTGTTGGGGTTATCGCGGCCCGTATCGTTTACGGTATGGTTTGCGACTTTAACACTACCGCTAACTTTACCTATACGGGCAGCTATACCGCCAACGCTTACAATTATTGAATCGTCCCTAAGAAATTGTCAGTCTTTTCCATATCTTCATGCAACTGGAGTACTTCCTCCGCTTTGACAGTCGGTGCGTCCTGGAAACGCATCACTTCGTCCTGTTCCAGGTCGGTGAGCGTACTGGCCACCTTCACCCCGAACGAACCAAGGGCGATGATGGACAGGGCGGCCGAGTCGCATACTGAGCATTTGATGTACATGAGCGAAGCGCCTTCTTCCTCCTGGATCACTTCCAGCTTGCCGAAATCGTACAGGCTGCCGCAGACCGGGCATTTGGCCTCGATCTTGATGCGTTCTGGCTTGCCGAATTTTCCTGGAAAACTTGGGATTGCGTTCATATGTATAAATGTTGATAGTTGGTTACCAAGGCCAGGATGCGAAACGTGTCGTGGCCTAGCCTTGGCCGGCTAGTTACCTAGCCGAACCAATATGTAAGTTATTTCTTGCCTTTTTTCACTGCGACCTTGATGGTCTTCGGTTTCACCTCTTCCGCTTTCGGGATGATGACTTTCAGCATGCCGTTTTCGAATGAGGCATTGGCCTTGTCCGACTTCACGTGGGTCGGCAGGGCTACTGCCCGGTAAAAGCTTCCGTAACGGACCTCTTTGCGGTAGTAGTTCTGCTCGTCCACTTCGGACCGGTGCTCTGATTTGCCCTCGATCTTGAGGACGTCGTTCTCCACCGAGACGTTGACCTTTTCTGGGTCCACGCCAGCCAACGGAGTTTCCACGATGACGTTATCCTTGTCCTGGTAAACGTCCACCGCGGGGGTGAAATTGGCCATCTGGGCCGGGACACCAGGCATGTCCTCCAGGAACTTGTCGGTGTCAAAAGGGTCCCACATCGGCCGCCATCTGATTATTGCCATATTGTTGTCTCCTTCGTTAATTATTATTTTATTGTCATTTCGACCGACCGCGTCAGTAGACGCGGGAGCGGAGAAATCCTTATGACGATTGGGGGTCAATACCGAGCGTCATGAGGGTCTCTCCACTCCGGTCGAGGCGACAATGGTTTTATTATTAAGTTACTCCGCCACCTTCACCTTCGCATGCTCCAGCACTTTGTCATACAGTTTGTAGCCACCTTTTATTTCAGCGATGACCGTACCGCTCTCCTTACCCTCGGCTTTTTCCTTTGCCACAGCCTCATGTAATTCAGGATCGAATTTTTCACCCACGGTCGATATCTCCTCGATGTTCATGCTTTTTAAAAGTCCCTTGAACTGGTTTTTGATATGCTCGATGCCTTTCAGCCACTCGTCGTTTTTCCGGTGCTCCTCGGGGATATGCTGCCAGGCCAGTTTGAAATTGTCGTAGATCGGCAGCATCTCCAGGATCAATGCGGCATTCGCGTACTGCACCATCTGTTGCGCCTCCTTCTCGTGGTCCTTTTTCAAATTGATGTAATCCGCCTTTGCCCGCTTCCAGCCGTTCAGGTATTCGTCCGCCTTCTTCTTCATCAATTCCAGCTCATCCATGGGTTTGCTGGACTGCACAATATCATCGGATTTCACGTTCACGTCCTTTTGTTCGTCAGTCATATTATGCTGTTCCCGTTTTTTTACTGATTATGTTGTTAACGTATTTCACTAAGGCGATATTATTCTCATAGTCCATGCGCATCGGCCCGAGGATACCGAACATCCCTTCGCCATCGCCGTTCTTGTAACGGCTGATGATAGTGCTGCATTCGATGCCGAACGGGTTGTCCTTGCCGATCAGAACCTGCGTACCCTGGAAATCCTCGTCAAACAGTTTGTTGATCACTTCATCGAGATGGTCCACCACTTCTGATATATGCCTGACTAAATCAACTTTCTCGAATTCCGGATGACGGAACAATTGAGACAAGCCGGTGTAGTAGAAATTATCCTTGGTGAAGCCGACAAACACCGCGTCGCGGGACAAATCCGCCAGGTTCTTGGCTACGTTTTTTACCGCGCCCTCGTATGTCATGCCATGCGCCTGCAAAGCCTTGTCTAACACTCCCTGCTGCTGAGGTGTCAGGCTGATATCCTTCATGTAATTGTCTATATAGAACCTCCAGCCTTTTTCCGTGGGGATGCGACCGGCTGAAGTATGCGGCTGGTATATAAACCCTTCCTTTTCCAGGTCCACCATTTCATTGCGAATAGTGGCCGGGGAGACCTTAAATTGGTACTTATCCACAATAGCCTTGGATCCCACAGAATCCGCGGTTTGGACATGCTCCTTGATTATGGCGCTAAGTAAAGCGCTTTTTCGCTGTTCCAGTTTCATACAATATCCATTATAAATCAATTAGCACTCTCAGGTCAAGAGTGCTAATTATATAATTCGATTAAAGTTATCCCCTGCTACTCGCCGCAGCCGCAGTTACCGCCGCAGGGGCAATCCGGACCGCCATGTAAATATATGTTCATTTATTTAATGTAAATGGTTAGTGTTTAAAAGATACACTACTCCGCGGCCAAATGCAAAAAATTACTTTTCATACGGGAATACCACCCACTGTTTCAATATCCTGACGGAATAATCCGGCTTTAATTCACTGTCGGGTTTTTCATAGACAACGGCAGTCTTGACCGTACGAACTTTTTTTATTTTTAAAAGTCTCCTCTTGACCTCCATCATGGTCGCACCGGAATCAACCAGATCATCAACTAATAAAACGGTGCCGGCAATGGGCGCTGTCGAGGTGAACGCGCCAACCGTTAGTTTGCCGCGCTTTTTTCCTTTATAACTCTTTGCTGATATGACGGCTAATGGTTTTTTTAAAATATGTGACAGCAAACAGCCAGCTACCACGCCGCCGCGGCTGATAGCGACAATACTGCCGATAGGCTTACGTATTTTTTTCGCCAGCAGTCTGATGTCGCGGTCAAATGCCGCCCAGCTGAAATTGCTTTTTTTCATTGGTTGACGTTTGTAGCCTGGCACAGAAGTTTCTCGCAGTGGTCAAATCCCGCTTTGGTGCAATCACACTGAAGCGCTGGCGTCTTGCCGCAGCGCAACTCATGTTCATAGTCGCTCACGCAGGTACATTTATCGACCGGGACGCAATCACGTCGGCCGTAGCAGGTCGTGAACGTCTTGATCTCGCCGCAGGTGACCTGTGCGGCTTCCTGTGCGCGGTTAAACATGCCTTCGTCTTTTATGAAAACAAAATAGACCAGCGCCGCGCTGGCGGCCACGAGGATGACAAACACGACAGACCACATGAATACGCGCTGTTTCATTATTGACAGGTCATCGTGGGGATTTTTTTGTGGAGTGACCATATTATTTGTTTACGGTAAAGGTTTTTTCCACGGTTTGTAGGGCTGAAACTTTTGAAAGTATGTCGGCATTCTTGGTCTCGTCGCTGTTGGCGCAGGAGCCCTTGATTTCCTTCTCCACGTCAGCGCAGTCATATAAGGAGAAAACAACTTTATATTCGCCCTCGATAGAGAACTTGGGTTCATATGAAAAAACGCCATTGTCATAACCGGAAGCGATGGCCACTTCCTTGGCAAAAGACGAAGTTACTGGATCAGGGAACCTCATGTCAGTGGTGTACCAGGCTTTGCCATTGATGAACACCTGCCACAGGAGCATGATATGCCGGGTACTGGAGTTCGTGTTCGCAATATGGCAGCGCCCCAAGCCCATCTTCGAACCGTCAGAACCAGGCGCAGCTCCGGTGCCATCACCGACTTTGAACGTGCCGGAAGCCAACGTGCAATCCAGGACAAAATCATCGCGGGTGGCGCTGGCATTCACGTCCACCAATTGCGCCCCGTCTTTTTCCCCCCTGATACACACTGCCTCGCAGTCTGCCAGTGAAACAAAAGGCGGCTGTGTGCAGACTGCCCCGCCGGAAAACTCCTGGCATGATTTCGAAACAGTATCGAAATAGAAACCGCCAAAACTGTAATTGGCGCACACACCCGGTTTCCAATTCTGGCACCTCGGGTCATCCAGACCTTTTGGCTCAATGGTAGCGGGAGATTTCAGAAAAATGAAATAAACGGCTATCCCGAGACCGATAATGATGATACTGCCCAATCCAATCCAAAATTGCATCTTGACCTTCCTGATGGCGGCCAGCATGTCATTAGGCTGGTTTGGGATGTCTTTTTTTGTTTCAACCGGCTTTTTTTGTTCGGCCATATATCCTCCTTACGTAAAAATTATTTACTTTTATGTTACATGCGGCTCCGAAGCCACGGCATCTCCGTTTGTTTGAGCAGGACCTTTACTGAACAACGTTTGCCCGATTTTAATGCCAAAATGTGACAGAAAAAGGAGGCCAATCATCACTTTTAAAAAATCTATGGATCTGAAAATTAAACTGAACGCCACGCCGCTCTCGGGCGAATAGCCGATCATGGAAAAAATCAACGCTTCGCCGGTTTCGGTGCTACCTAGCGAACCGGGGATCGGTAGGAGAAACGTCACGACCGTCAGGGTAGAAACCAGAATGACGTCCAATAAAGTGGCCGGCAACCCGAGAAAAATCATAATCATCCACATGGCCGTCAGAGTGATTAGGCCGCCAAGCACAGACAGGCCGAGACCTTTGTACAACGTGCGATGGTCATGCCGGAAAAACCTGATAACAATAAGTTCGAACTCCCCTATTTTGTCCATCACTTTCGCGATGAATGACAAACGATGCAGCTGGAGGAACCTGATGATGCTGCCGAAAAAATCACGCGATCTCAGCGTGCGGTAATAAAAAAATACGATTAAAAATATGAAAAGCAAGCTGATAAATAGCAGACCGGCGATCAGACGCCAGGACAGGCTGAATTTTATCAGCACGTAAAAAATCGAGAAAAGGAGAAACGGCAATGCGTAGCTGAAATCCATCATCTTATCAATTATGACCGAGGCTAGACCCTCGGAAAAAGGCACGCGGGTATCTTTTTTCAGGACCATCGCCCTGATCGCCTCGCCTCCAACGTTTGGCGACGGGGTGATATAATCCACCGAAAATCCCACAATTTTGGCTGAAAAAATCTGGGCCAATGTAACGGCATGGCCTTGGCTACGTAATATCAGATACCAGCGGTACTGGGTAACGAAAAAAGACAAGGCATATAAAATGAAGATGACAAACCATTTGGCTATAGAAAAATCCACAATTGTCCGCCAGATGCTCGGCAAGCCAACTTTCAGCACTACCCCGATAAAGAGGATAATACCGACAAAGGCCGAAACGACGAAAAAAATTATTTTCTTCATGGCGCCTTATTAAAAGAAACCTAACAAAAAAGAGGTATCCTGCCCCTCTAGTATACTCAAATCGCTGTTTTTTTTCAATCATTCGGCCAGACCACGATCATGGCTTTTTGGCCGTTATTGACGTCTCCGCCGTTCCAGTCGTGAATTGCACCCATTATGACTTCTGGGGAATATTGATACCCCTCGCCTTTCCTGGTCCCGGGGTCATTGGTGATGATCATATCCTTTGTCCAGCCGCGGATTACGATCATGTGGTACAGGGGACCCGGTGACTTGAAATTGGGATTTCCCAGCATCCGTCCGGCCGTCGGCACGATGACCGGCCGGCCTTGGGTAATTTCTTTTTTTATGTCTTCCAGAGTGATGTCATATTTCACCTCAACTTTTTTGTAGCCCCAAAGCCCGCGAATGAAATCGGCCGTCTCGGCAGCGGTCGTATCCTTATAAAACCCCAGGTTGGCGTTTTCATAATCAACGATGGTCTGCAACTCCTCATTTGCAGTTTCCGGCGTAAAAGTTTTTTTCTGCCAGTAATAATGCACGATCAGGGCGGCCGCCTCCTCGCAGGATTCCTCGTGCTGTTCGTCCCAATTGGTGAGAGGCGCCTGGGTAGTGAATGGCACGGCCAAATTCAGTTCAGGCGGTATGACAACGGGTGGGACCGTATTGACGTTTTGGTTCACCACCAGATTCGCATTGGCGGTAATGCGTTTGTTGATGATCTGGTCGTAGGTCATCGGCTCTGGCGCCGGCTCCGTGATCCAGTCATGCCAAATCGTCTCTATCCGGTGCCGTCCCAAAAATCCGAGTCCGGCCACGATCAGGATGATCAGGGAAATATTCAGTAATAATAATTTTGTCTTCATATCATTAGCGAAACATCATACCCCATCAGAAACTTTCCGTCAAGGCGCTGACAACGTATGATAAACCTGCTCCGTACTTTTTTATGGTACCCAGTATAAATTACAGCCAATCTTTTTTCTTGAAATACGCCGCCAATAAACTCATGGATACCACCATCAGGACCAGCGATAAATAAAATCCCGACGGGGAATCAAGTGCCGGTATGTGGCGGAAATTCTGGCCGAAAATCCCGGCGATCAAACTGGGGACCAATATCAGGGCGCCCCAGGATGTTACTTTTTTCATGATCACGTTTAGATTGTTGGAAATGGCGGTCAGGTGTATTTCGATGGCCGAAGTCAGGATATCCCGGTAGGTCGTGATCATTTCCGAAAGCTGGGTCGTATCCATCGACATGTCCCTCAGCTGGTCCATCGCCGAGACGCTCAGATGGTTCCCAAACTCCTTTTGGAGCGAAAAAGTGAGTTCCCTGTTGGCCACCAGGCCCTTATGGGCATAGATCAGGCTCTTCTTCACTGCCATAGTGTCACGCATAACCAGATTGCTATGCTTGTAATCAAACATCCTTTTTTCAACATTCTCGATCTTGTCGCTGAGCGTGTCCGCGGCGGTAAAAAATTCGTCCGTCGCTTCGGCGCATAAATACACCAGCAATTCCGTCATTCCGGCACGCATTATTCTTTTGAGTTCGTCCGGCTCGTATGCCGCCACCTTGGTTACGGCACTGCATGGGCCACGGTGTATTGTGATCAAGGATTTTCGCGATTCCGGCAAGAGAATGATGAGCGGCTGGGTTTCGAATATGTCGTCCTTTGCCAAAACCGTGGTGAATGCCACGATCACAAACTTGCCCAAACGGTAAAGCATGGGTCTCTGTGACGGGCGTATTAATTCGGTAATCTCGTTTCCGCTGAGACCGACCATGTCCGTCAGGATAGCCAACTCCGCATTGGTGGGCGCAGTAAAATCCGCCCAGCTGAATTTCCCGGCCTTCAAATCGTTCAGGCTGGTTTCTTTGGTGCCCGTCTTGTCTACCGTCAAAATTTTATTGGCCATATTGATATAGTATAGCGCTATTGAAATTATTATTCCATCTGTCTGGCGACGTACACATTGTTAGTGATGTCGTAACTATTAAAAGCAAACCGTTCGGACAGGCTGGTCGGTGCCCTGTCCTGTTTATAACGCGACTCGATATGGCGATTGGTCATGGCATAGTTACTCATCGCCCCGGCAGTCCCCGGTAAAATAATTTTTTTGATGCCCCGCCGTTGAGCCACAACCTGCATCTGATCGATAAATTTTTCGATAAATTTCGGCATGTCATATTTGCTTTCATTCGGCACATCGAAACCGCGGACCAGCAGCGCATTTTCCCCCTGCGCATCCTTCACCTCAAACATCAGTACCGAACCGATGAACTCCGCCTCGCCAGTCACTGCATCACGGGCGACGAATTTGAAAGGAACTACGTTTGGAAAACGTTCTAGCATGTTTTTCTCTGCCGTATAGCAAACGTCGGCCAGGTACCCCGACAATTCTCCCACTAAGCCACGATCAGGGATGACTTCTATCTTTTGGGCACTACCCTGTTCGATAACCTTGAAATTAGCCGACGCTTCACGCAGCGCGCTTATATTCGGCTCAAAAACTTTTGCCAGATTTACATGCTTGCTGCTCTTACGTCCTCGGTTTATCTTTTCCCACGTCTCATCCGACCAGTAATGCTCCTCGTTTTTTCGGTTCACGTTGAGCAAGTGGTCTTTTATGAAATCGTCATGCAGGGTAAGTATCCGCAATACGCCGTCCACGGACATCCCGTTGCGCAGTGTGGCGGACAGCTGGTCAGCCTGGACCACTGAATAGTTCTTTTCCAATAGACGCTGGAGCAGCGCCTGTCGCATGACCGGCAGGAGCTCCATCTTTTTTGCGGAATTCAGCTCAACATCCAATAAAGTACCAAGTAACGAATCCAAGTTTTGGCTGGACCCAAGCCTGACGCCAATATCCTGCAGCTGAGACATCCGCTGCCTGACGAACTGGTTATCCCCCTTCTGTTGAATGGCCTGTTCTAGTGAAGCCAGTTCCTTTTCAATGCCAGCCTTCGCCTGTTCACGTAAACCTTCGAGATTGCCCGGCCGATCCAATACCCCCAGGATTTCCGCCCGTAAAACGTCAAAATCGCCTTTTATTTTTTCCTCCTCCATCTGGACCTCCACATTCTGGAGATTCAGCATAAAAGGCTCATATCCCTCTGGCAATGGGGCGATCCGCCCACCATCTCTCGCGTCTTTGAAATCAGCGATGATATTCTCCATCGACGGCCTGCCGGCGTCAAAACGGTGGGTGCTTTTCCCGCTGACCGAGCTGAGCAGCTCTATTTCAAAAGGGCTCAGGTCTCCGATATCCTCGATCGGGGTTCGGCTGAACACCCTTTCCCGCATCATCCGGTAACGATCAAGCATTTCCTGTTCAGAAGTGATGCCACTTGCAACCAAGTATTCCGGCAGGGGCTGGCCGGTTGATTCGTGGATTTTGAATTGTTTGAAATAATTGTACAAAATTCCGGTCTGGGATAGGCCGAATTTTTTTACATAAGCCGTCAGGACGGGCCATTCTTCCTGACCAAATGCAAAGGAAGAATCCTTTGAACCGGCAATATTCTGCAGGAATTGCGATGTACGGTCATATTCATTATGGGTAAAGGCATTGCGTTTCTCATCGGTTGACTTAGGCAGGGCGTCCAGAAACAATCCGACAGTCTTTTCTCCGAAAAGGCGGACTATCAGCTGACGGTCAGCCTGCCGGAAAAATTCGGCCGGGCTTCTTTGTCCGGCCTGCCGCAACTGCTCAAAGACACTGCCACGAAAATCATCAAACATTGTCTTTGTTTCCACTCGCGTTCCCGTTTCACCGGTGCCCGATTCTGCCTGATCGACAAATGATGTCCTTAATGCATGGAGATAATCGTACAATTTGATAACCTCCAGCAGCTGCCTTCCGTCTACTGCCTGTTCGCGGCACGCACGCAAAGCACTATTGAAAAATAATTTTCCGTTGGGAATTCTTTGGAGCTGAATCATTTCCTCTATCAAATCCGCCCGCAACTCTGACGTATCTGCCAGGCTGCCCTTGGACACGATTGCCTCCATTGTTCGAAGCGATTCGGCATCAGCGCCAAAACGGTCGCGCGCTAAAAGCATTAGCGCCCCATCCTGGCCCCGCTCGCCTTGATTCGCCATTGAATTGATTAAAACGCGGTCACGTTCACTGAGTGAATAGCTTGAATTCTCTGCCTCTTTTGTAATAAAAGCCAAATCGACCTCGTTCTGCGATAAACCTCCGGCTTCGGCAAGTTGTTTGACCAGTTCTAGGCCAGACTCCGGAGACTCGGAAATCTTATTGTACACTGGTCGGATAAACCGCTGCAGATTATCCCTAAATAATTGCGTCCTGCTTAATCCGCAAATCTCGGCCACCTTCGGCAGGGCCGTGATGAAATCTTCCGGATATTCTGCCTGCCGGTCAGACGGCCCCAGCTTCGCTTCGATCGCCTGCCAAATTTTGACCGGCGGGTCACCGGAAAATTTGGAAAACTCCTGGATAAACTCAGGTATGTCTGGACTGAAAATCAATAGCGATGATCCGCGGTTTACCAAATTATCAATGAAAATTGGCAGATATAAATTTGCATAATCAGCTGGTTTTCCGCCTGTTTCTGCAACTACTCGCTCAAGCACCTTCACGCCCTCTACAGGTGGGTACATGAAATCACGCGTATAGAAACGCTTTACTCGCTCCTCTGTAGCCCCGGATTCGGATAATTGCTTTGCAAGTTCAGAATGAGGAACATAGGCATCGCCCATTCTGTAATGTTGTGACAACATCCAACTCCTCCCATTATTTTCCCCGACCGGGAATCGATTGAGGAATGATTGCGGGTCCCTAGCTTCCATGACAAGCTTTTTTGCGCCATCAGGCAATAGTGGCAAAACTCTTTCCACGTCCCCTGGCCGTATAGTTCTGGCTAAATAATCGATCGCTTCCGCTGATACCTCGCGTTCATAATAACCGCTGTTCAGATCAGCCGCATGCTTGAGGTATTTGGATAAGTACGGCATAGCTTCTGCTTCGCCGAAATATTTTAAACGCTCTATTGCGTCTCGGGCATTGCTTTGGGCCGGCCGATCCAAATAATACGAATCAATTCCTTGGATCAGTCCGTCGTTCAACCTGGCCAGTTCGCTCTTAGGGATTACCCCTGCCGACACCAGCAGTTTGCCCATTTCCTTCCACTGCTCGCCGCTGTGTTCCAACATCTTGAAAGCGTCTCCGCCAAATTCTTTATTCTCAGTAAATGACCCCTGGGTGAGTGCGTATCGCAAATTTGCAGATTGTTCATTAGATGGCGATCCTATTCTTTTTTCCAGTTCACTAACTGTATCGAGAAGCTTGTTACGCACCATTAATTCACTCACGCAATTGATCATTCTCTGGCTTGCCTCTCCTGGTTGCGGAGTATAGTATTCCGGAGGGGGTTTCAGCAGGGCGCTGTCGTCCAATATTCTTTTATAAACATCCACTAATCGCTGATCCATATTCCGGAGCGAAGACTCGAATGTCCACCGGAGAGCCCGCTGTTCCGTCTCCTGACCGTATTTGGTCTCGCCGCGTATGCCATTGGCAAAGAATTCCTTGACGGTCCGGGTAAACAACTCAATTTGCTCGGCGCTAAGTTCGCCCTTAGCCTGCAATTCTGCGAATAAAGGGCCAGCTTCACGATTAATCACGCTGTCTGCATAAGTTCCAGACGCCAATTTGGCGGATAAATATGCATCGACATCCGGCCCTGCAAACGCATCGACGAATGCCTTTTTGACCCTCCGTCGCTCATCGTAAACCAGGTCATGCTCAAATGTGCTTCGTAATTCGTTTTGATCTTTTTCCGCCTGCCAAAGTGTTTTCCATAGCTCATGATCCTGTTTTTCAATCTTGTGGCCGGCTGTTGAATGAGCTTGCCATTCATTATCCAACTTTCGTATCCGTTCATTCAACTCGTGACGTTTTGCGCGAGTAAATATTTTAGAAAAAGGATTCCGATCTTGCTCTATCCGAAGCTCATGATCTGCTTGGTATTTTTGGTCAGATAATTCACTGCATTTCGCGCTCTCGGTCTCGCGATCTTTCCTCAGCTCATCCCGGTCAGTACGTAACCTTGGGATATCCCTGTCCAAGTGTTCCAACACAAAAAACCGGCTGCGCATGTCACCGATGGACTGTTGTGCTGCCGATCTGTTTTTTACAAATTGCTCGTATTTCTGTCCAGCCTCAGTCGCGTCATATTCGCCGAACAGCTCAAGAGCTTCCCGGTTGATCGTCTCATCCTGTTCACCTTTGATGATTATTTTTTTCAACAACAAACCCATTGACTCCATGGTATGGGAAATCGGCGCCCTCGCGTCTTCGAATCGCTGAAAAAATTTTTCACCCTCAACATTTTGCCCGTTATCTGATAGTTCTGTTTCTGTAACTGCATGAACCTCTTCACGAATATTCCTTTCCGGCTTCCCCCCGGGATGCAAGCTCCAATCATGCTCCCCGATTTCCGCCGGGTAGCCGCAATGTGGGCAATTTTGTTGTGTCTGTACCTCGGACATAGTCCATCAGGTTAACACTTACGCGCCACCTATTCAACCACCACTCCGCTGTTTCCGAGCGTCCCCCAGTTCCATTCGAAACTGGATCGCGTGAAATACTTTTCACCGTACAACGGATCCATAGTGATGATCTTGGTCGGATTCTCCGCCGGCCCGATATATCCGATGGCCACGCGCGCGTGTTCGCCACTGACCGCCACGACGTTTCCGCCCTGAGGCGTTTTCCAGTCAATGCGTTTGCCGCTGCCGGCCGTGCCCCAGATTACCACCGGATTGCCTTTCTTGATTTCCGCGGTCAGCTGGGCAACAGTCCAACCGGAAAAAGAACGCGCCGTCCGGTACTCTTTGGCCGCGATGGCGATGGGGTCCCAGTACACACCATACCCGGTCGAGGGCTGGTGGCCGTCGATATCCCCGACGAACGCCACGTTTGGATTGCCCCACACGCCGTTGCTTTTCGGGGTTTGATCAAAACCAACAATATTAATCAGTGGTGCCTCGCCGACATTTACCCCTTTATATTTCAATGCCATGGAGAGCGATGCGAACTCACAGCTTAAATTATGGTCCTGTCTGTCAAAAACAACGTTCAATTTGGTAATAGACTGCTCGGTTGAAAAGGTAAAAGTATAGTCAGTGTCCATATCCATGCCGGCAGAACCGGCCACCCCTTTTGAAAGGGTAACTGAATAAGAAGCATTAAAAGACAGTGAGGAATTTGGCTTGAACAGGAGCGTATCGCCGTCCCACGAAAAATCACCGGCCAATCCAGGGGTGATAGAAAAATGCGCCTGGGCGGAATCATGGTCCACCGGCTGATCAAAGGTAATTCGGATCGTGTTATCTACTCCGATGCCGGTGCTATTGTTCGAGGGCGATACCTGACTGACCTTCACCGGACCCAGGGTCCTGAACTCATATGACACGTTATTTTCAAGATAACCGCCTGAAGTGTTTTTCGTACCTTTGGCCAGTGTCAGATTATAGGTTGTATCAGACGCATACTGGGTAGGTTTGAAAACGAAATTGGTGTCGCTAGCCGCTGTCCAGGTACCGTTAACGGCCGGGCTAATGCTGACGTTTTCCTTGAATGATGAAAAATCCATCGCTTGAGTGAAGGTTATGTCAATTTTTTCCTGGAGGCCGACAGTGGTTCCGGCCGGTGAAAAATTCGCGACACCAGGTGCTTCTTTTACTTTCCAGGTATCTTCCCTCACCAACAATGGTTCACTTTGATAGGCTACGGCGTCAGTACCAAAATTATATTGCACGGTTTTTTGATAAACTGACAATTTATACGCTGTGCCTTGGGACAAATTATTTGTTGGTTTGATGATATCCGTTTTTCCGTCTTCGCTGGTTTGTACTATATATTCAATCTCTGGAGAAAATTTGTAAGAAAAATCTATACCACGCTGCCTGGACTGGTCATATGTCAATGTCCAGGATGCGTCCGGTGATAATTCGTCCGCTGTTTTGGGCGAGATCGTAACCAACGTTGGGACTGCAGCGGTGGTAAAACTGAAAGTCGCCGTACGTGGTTGTCGGTAAGTAGGCCACGCACTGCGGATACCGCTGATCTTAATTTGGTAGGTCGTGTCCGGCAACCAGGTGACTTCCGGCTGGAAAACTACGGTTCTGGCCAAATGATCACGGACTATGAACCGGGAATAATTTACTTCGCCAAAAATTTCCGGAGTAACCGTGATGGTCAACCCCCGTGAAACAGGTATGTCGAAATCAAATTGGATGGCCGCATCCAACGGTATCCGGTTTTCCTCCAACGCCACATTCATGGACGGTTGAGGCACATAGCTCCATAAAACCGTCCCGACCGCCAATACTAAAAAAACGCCACTGCAGATTATCCACGCGACGCGATGTGATTTGGGTATGTTTTTGTTATTTTTATTTTTGAAGAACATATTATGTTCATTATCTATTATAACAAAAAAAATGGAAATAGTCAACCTGGACCACTTCCACTTTTTCCAATATTTTTATGGATTCTGTTTGGGCGTTTCGACTGACTCCTTATCCTTAGGCTGGGCTTGTTTTTTTATGCCTACCAACCCCAGGATTATCCCGAGCACGCCGATGATCAGCAGGATGCCCAGATACCAGTTCGGCAGATTAAAATTGTCCATCGGGAAAATTAGGAAAATTATGCCATTGAGGCTGAGGATAATGCCAACGACGAGCGTATACCAGGCTGTGACCATATGATTATATAAAAATTAGTTATTACTTACTGAATGTAAAGTCCGATCAGAAAACAATTTTTTTAACTGGATGATTGCCAACCGGGAGTAATACTGTAACCACCCGCCCGGAAATACCCAATCCGGATTATAATGCCGGCGGAACCATTTTTCGACAAAAGTCAGTGGGCAGTAATTTACCAGGAAACCGACTGACATCCCGACCGCGCATACGCCGAAATTAGCGATTGCCGCTACATCGGGATCCTGGCGGAGAATCGTAGCGAGGGTGTATGGCACGTAGACCGAATGCACAAGGGCGGTCAGATACGCACCTGCTTTGTACAGCGGTTTCATATAATATTATCTTACTTCTTCGTGATGGCGTTTGTAAACCAGGAAAATACCCACATGATAACGCCACCGATCAGCGCAGCCACAAAATTGTCTACAGTAAATCCCTTCACTACAGTGGACACCAGCAGAATCAGCCCGGCGTTGATGACGAACGTGAACAAGCCAAGTGTGAGGATGTTGATCGGGAGCGTGAGGATGACAATCACCGGCTTGATAATGGCATTCACGATGCCGAGAATGAGTGCAACAATCAGTGCCGTGTAAAAGGAATTCACGTGAAATCCTGGCACGAGATAGGCAACGGCCATCAGCGCCGCCGCATTTAATAACCAACGTAGTAATATAAACATATTAATTATTTTATATAGCGCCTACCGGATTCGAACCGGTGTTACATGGATGAGAACCATGCGTCCTGGGCCGGGCTAGACGAAGGCGCCCCGTCATATCCCCCATATTGTATATGAGCGCGAAAAAAAATCAAGAAACAAACAGCCAACACCAATGGGCGCTGTAATCAGCTACCGGTAATCTGGGGTTGGCAGTTTATTATTAGCTCTTGCGATAATGCTCGAAGAATATTGCGGCAAGGAAGGAAACCATGGCCATCTGGAGATAAAACGAAGATGAGATCAAAACTACCGTATCGCGCACTTCATTAAAGAATCCAAAAATACCGCACATTAAGCCAAAAATGGCAAACGCCAGCGGAATAAATTTGTGTTTCATGATTTCACCCCCTTTCTTCATGCTATCCGTATCCGGATAGTCAAAAGCGTTGGATATATTATATCTTTTCGCCGATGGACTGGCAAATACGTACCAGCGTATTGGAATAACCCCATTCGTTGTCATACCAGGCCACGACTTTGAGCAAATCACCGTCCACGACATTAGTCAGGGACAGGTCTACTATAGATGCGTGCGGGTTGCCGATAAAGTCAGACGAAACCAGTTCCTCGTCGGTTGCATCCAATACACCCTGGTACCTGGGGTCAGCTACGGCAGATGCGAATGCGGCATTCACCTCCTCGACAGTCACCGGCTTATTAACGACCATAGTGATGTCTGAGATGGACACGACCGGCGTAGGGACGCGGATCGAAAGTCCGTCAAATTTGCCCTTCACCTCCGGCACCGTTTCGCCCGTTGCCTTGGCCGCACCGGTCGAGGTCGGGACAATATTCGCCGCCGCCGCCCGTGCCCGGCGTAAATCCTTGTGCGGACCGTCAACTAAATTCTGGTCTGCAGTATATGAGTGGATAGTGGTCATCATTGCCTTCTTGATGCCGAATTTCCGGTTAACCACCTCAATTACCGGCGCGATACAATTGGTCGTACAGGACGCGTTGGAGATTACCTTCTGGTCCTTCAGCTTCTCATCATTTACGCCGATCACAAACGTATCCACTCCGCCACCTTTGGCTGGCGCGGAAATGACCACACGTTTCGCCCCGGCTTCCAGGTGGAGTGCCGCTTGCTCCTGTTTGACGAAACGGCCGGTCGATTCGATGACTACATCCACGCCATATTCTTTCCAGGGAAGTTTATTGGGCTCTTTTTCTGCCAGCACCGGATATTCTTTTCCTTCAACTAACAAAGACTTATCATTTGACTTCACCAGTTTTTCGTATTTTCCGTATACGGTGTCATATTGCAGGAGGTGAGCCAGCGTAGCGGTATCCGTCAGGTCATTGATGGCGACTACCTCAATGCCCGGCTTGGTCAATGCGATTTTGAATGCGGCCCGGCCGATGCGGCCAAAACCGTTGATGGCGAGTCTCAAAGGCATAATCTTCTAATTAATTTTTTTAAACTATATGTGATTTTTTAACGGTTCCCGCGCTCCCGAAAATCTGGATTTTTTCCTCAACGACGGATTGGATGCTTCGGATCGACGGGGATAAAAGCTCCCGCGGGTCAAAGATTGAAGGGTCCTCATCCAGCGTCTTACGCAAAGTTTGGGTAAAGGCAATGCGCATTTCCGTGTCGATATTGATGATCGTGATGCCGTATTGTATCCCCCGCTGGATTTGGTCTGGAGCTAGCCCGGAGGCACCATGAAGTACCAATGAAATTTGGGGTATCAGGTCATGAATCTTCTGGAGCCTCTCCAGGTCAAGTCCCGGCATCCCTTTGCGCATTTTTACGATGCCATGGACATTGCCGACTGCTACGGCGAGGGTATCGACGCCGGTTTTTGTCACGAAATCTAGAGCTTCTTCAGGCTTGGTCATGAGCTTCATCCGCTCCTCCGGCTCAACCTCTTCCAGGCCTTTTACCACCCCTAGTTCACCTTGTGCCAGGACATTGCGCCGATGGGCGAAATCTACCGCCTGTTTCGTCAAAATAATATTTTCCATCAGCGGCATCTCGGAAGCGTCCATCATGATCGAGGAAAAACCGGCCCGTACGCATTCGGCGACTGACCGGAAACTGCGGCCATGGTCCAGATGCAGTGCGATAGGAACATTACCGGATTCAGCTGCTGCCACATTCTGGACTATCGAAGTAATTGCTTTAAGTCCACCGTATTCTATGCTGGTCTCCGACACCTGCAGGATAACAGGCGAGCGTTGTCGGACAGCGGCTCGCACCACGCCAAGAGTTGTCTCGAGATTTTCGATATTAAAAGCGCCGAGTGCATAGCCCTTTTCCCTGGCGTCTTTCAATAATTCTTGGAGGTGGACTAACATAAGTTTATTTTTTAGCCACTTGGTTAATGATTTTCTGAAAACTCATCACTTCTTTGCTTGCTCCGCCAACAAGCATGCCGTCTATGTCATCCATCCCCGCAAACCCGCTGACATTGTCGGGATTGACCGATCCGCCATAAATGATGTTTTGAGTCTCCGAAGTATGGTCATCATACATTTCTTTAACAAGAGTCCTTATGTACCGATGGACTACTTGCGCTGATTCTGGACTATCCGCAACCCCGCCAGGATTGTCAGGGCTTGTACTAATCGCCCACACAGGTTCATAAGCGATGATGACACGCCGAATTTCATGACTTCGCACCTCGGCCAAACAAGCCTGCAACTGCCGCTCAATGACTTTTTTTGTCAGACCATCCTCCTTTTCCCGGCTGTTTTCGCCGATACATAGGATGGGCGACAATCCGAACTGCAAGGCCAGACGGACTTTGTGATTTATCATCTCGTCAGTTTCAAGGAAATTTAAACGGCGTTCGGAATGTCCGACAATGACATGCGTTGCCCCAACGCTGTGCAGTTGTTCTGCGCTAACTTCTCCCGTAAAAGCGCCTCTGGTTTGGACGGAAATGTCCTGACCGCAGACCGCCATCGGACGTTCACCGATCAAGTTTTTCACCTTTTCAATGAAAACAAACGAAGGGCAGATGATAATTTGCGTGGATTCCATTTGCTCGGATGTCGGCTGAAAATGACCAAAAAAGCGCTCGATCGAGCGGCCTTCGAGGTTCATTTTCCAGTTCGCGATAATGTAGGGTTTTTTATGCATAATCCGAATGGCCCAAATGTCTTATCGCCTTCAATTGTATCATTTTTTCCAGTTAATGGCCAGAAACTTCACCACCAATGCCAATATTGCTGAGCCCATAATAACAATGACCTGGCTTCAGCAAAGCGCTTCTCGCTGGATGCGCTACCGAACAATACCAGCATAACCTCGTGCCCATTGGTTACGGCCAACGACACGAAATTATAGCCTGACTCATTTATAAATCCGGTCTTCGCCGCTTTGACCGATACGGTTTTGTCGGATAAAAGCTGGTCGGTATTGTAAATCCGGTGTGAAGCCTTTACGCCGGATGTTGTAAAAGAATATTCTTTGGTCGTTACCGCCTCCTTGATCCGGGGCTGGTCAAAAGCAATCTGTGCCAGCCGGCTGTAATCACGGACAGTCGACACATTACCGGCACTGAGTCCAGTCACGTCAGTAAATGTAGTGAACCAAAGGTTAAAAAACTTCGCCTTGTCATTCATGCGCCCGACGAACTCGCTTTCGCTCAGGCCGGTCGATCTGGCCAGTGCTTTGGTGGCATTATTGGCGGAGGATACCAGACTAGCCATAAACAAATCACGGACAGTCGCCTGCTCGCCCGGCTTTACGATGAGCGTGTTGCCTTCTGTAGTCTCAATATCACTTGTCTCAAATGCCACCACCCTGTTCCAATCCGGTTGGGTGTCCAAGAAAACCAGAGCCGTCATCAGTTTGGTCAGGCTGGCCAATGGCCTGGTTTCGTCAATATTTTTTTTCCACAAAGCCAAACCGCTGCCAATGTCCAGGAGCATGCCTGCACGGGCAGACTGGTTGATGTTCGGCCTTGCAAACGGTGCGGTTAAAACCGGGCCTATTTGGTTGGAGGCAGAAATCCTGGGTTGGCTGATCAATGTCTCTGCCGCAACAAGCTGACTTGCCTCCGGCTGCTTAGTAATCGGGCCATGATAGGGCAGACCAAAAATTTGTAAAATGGTCACCAACAATAAAACTGGCATAAATACTTTTTATTTTTCTTCTTCCGGCTTTTCGGTTTCCGGCGGGACAGGCTCGTCGTTTGTCTGTTCAATTTTTTGTTCCAGCAGTTTCTTCAGGTTCTCGTTTGAATTCAGCTTGGCATAATCTGGTAATTCTTCCACGCGGTTAATGCCGAGAAATTTCAACAAGTCAAAAGTGATGATGTAAACTGTCGCCATCTTTTCCTGGTCCTCATGCGCCTCTACCAGCCCCTTGATCAAAAGGTTGCGCAGGATAAGGCTGCAATTGACGCCCCGGATCTGTTCCAGCTCCGCTTTCGTGATCGGACCGCGGTAAGCGATGATGGTCAGCGTTTCCAATGAGGGGCGGGACAGTTCCCCGCTCTGTTCCGCTTTCACGAAGTCCTTGACCAGATAGGCCAGCTCTGGATTTGTCGCCATTTGGTATGACGAACCCGTTTTGATGATATGGACGCCCCGCTCCGGCACATTCCATTCGGTCATCAGCTCCTCGGCCGCTGACCTTATTTCTTTCACGTCTTTCTGGAGTATTTCCGTCAGTTTAGCTTCGGACATCGGACGTCCGGAAATGAACAGTAGGCTTTCGATTAACTGCTTGGTGGTCATGGGAATATGTATAGTCAATATATTAAATAGTATCTTTTACGACTTCGCCCTCAGCTCCCTCAATCTTCTTAACGACGATATCATCAAAAACTTTTTCCTGCACGACGGCGACCCAGCGCTGTTTTACCAGCTCCAGGATGGCCAAAAAAGTGACAATGACCTCTGTTTTGTTCTTGGCCGTTTTCATCAGCTCATTGAACCTCAGGGTCGCTTTCGTGCTGATCATCTGCTGGATATTGCCGATGCGTTCGCGGATGGAAATGGTCCTGACGATGACGTCATGCTCCATGCTGACCCACACCTCGAGGCTGGCGATGACATCGGAAAAAAGCTCATATAACTTTTCCGTGGTCAGGTGCTTGGGCGGGTTGAAAACTTTGTCTATTTTCACCACCATCTTTTCCCGGGTGAAAGAAAAATGCCTTTTCAGGATCATCTTATGCAGGATTTTTGAGGCGTCATAAAATTCCTTGTACATCTTCAGCTGGCGCTCCAGGTCTGTCCCCTCGTCATCTTCCACCTGCAGTCCTGGCAATAATGTTTTGGATTTTATCAGCAGCAATTTGGCCGCGACGACGAGAAAATCCGCCAGTTCTTCCGGAAGGATATCCTTTGACTCATTCAAATACCGCAGATACTGGTCAGTCACATGCGCCAGGGCGATCTGATTAATATCCATCTCCTCCTGCTCGATCAGTTGCAGCAGCAGGTCCAGCGGCCCTTCGAACTGATGTAATTTGAATTTATAAGCCATATCCTAACGGTAAGAGATTAATATCAGAACTGCTATGCAAATAGCCGCCCAATTGGCGAACGAAATCCAATGGTGCCGCCACCAGTCCATGCCCTCAAAATGGAAATCCGAAATTGGATAAAAAATACGAGTAGCCCATTTCCCTCTATGGGTAAATATGTCCATAAAAATATGCAGGTAATAAGGGATGACCAGCACCAACCGGGTCGGCGCAAAAATTACCAAAACGAGCGAAACCCCTGAAATCGGCAGCAAACTGTGCGCCCAGTGGTATATCCGCAAATACATGGCACTTGGGTTGTCGGCCAAACTTTTATTGATCAGGTTACGGATGAATTTCACTGGATGCCTGGCCAGTTCATACAATGCGGGCAGAATGTCAGGAAGCGCGCCAGTGAGTAGCGCCCACCAAACCAAGCCTGCTTTACGCACTATAATCGCCCCCCATGTGCCATGAGACAACGTATCCATAAAAAACTTATTGCTTAAAAATAACTGCCATCGCCTTAGCTGTCAGGTAATGCTATTTTTTCTTCCCGATATTCCCAGTTTGGGCGTTTTCCGCCTTCAAATAATCTTTTACTTTCAAACGTAGACTTTCGGTGAAGCTGCCAGCAGAAAAAATCATGTCCTTGGCCTTCAGGAGTGCCTTGTCGGCAACAACCTCCACCTTATGCAGCGTGCCGAAAGGCGTCATGGCACCGGGCTTCGTATTAAATTTATTTTTCATATCGGACTCACGTGCAATATCTACCTTTTTAGCCTTCAACATGCCCTTCAATTTCTTGAAATCCAGGTTGAAATGCGCCGGCACCACCACGATATAGTATTTTTTATCTACTTTAACCAATAACGTTTTGGCTATTTCCTGTAATTTCCTCTTCATGGTCTGTGCCATGTCATATGCCGTGAAAACAGTCTTATGTTTCAATACCTCGTATTTTATTTTATTTTTCTGTAAATAATTTTGCACTTTTGCTGGGATGGCCATATGAATTATTTTTAGTTTATTTAAACTTTTTTCTTCGCAAACCTAATGGTAACGTTTGCTGCTGCCCGAATAGTTTTTTTGCTTCTCTGACTCCCTTTACCGTTAAAGCAACTTCGTCGATAAACCATTTCTCCGGTGTCCGGCGACCATATCCGATCATCAAACCTTTATCAATCAGGCGCTCTATGCTTTTCGTCAGGATCCCCGGGCGGTCAATCGTCTTCACATCCTTGCCAAATTTATCATAGTATTTCAATAATACTGCCCTCTTTGTCCTACTCTTCCCATTTACGCTTGTCCTTAGGATGAATTTTTGGAGTTGGGAGAGTTTCATATTATTAAATTTATTTTTGGATTCGCAGGTGCAGGTCTTTTAGCTGTTTTTCATCCACTTCTGACGGGCTGCCGGTCATCGGTTCCCTATTATCCCCTGTCTTGGGAAAGGCCACAACTTCTCGGATGTTCGGTGCGTTGACTAAAATGGTCATCAGCCGGTCAATGCCGCAAGCAATGCCGCCGTGCGGCGGGACACCGTATTCAAACGCTTCCATCATGTGGCCGAACTGAACTTTCGCTTCCTCTTTTGAAACTCCGACCAGTTCCAATACTTTTTCCAATACTTTCGGGTCAGTTGAACGGATGCTGCCGCCAGCCACTTCGTAACCATTTAACGCGATGTCATGCTGCCACGAACGAACCTTGCCCGGATCTGTTTCTAGCAAGCCAATGTCTTCGGTGTGCGGCGCGGTAAAGATGTGATGGTTTGCCACCCACTTCCCGTCCTTCTGTTCTGATTCAAAGAAAGGCCAGTCAACAATAAAAGCGAATGCTAACTCATTAGGATTATTTTTATCTTTCCGTAAGTCTGGCTTGTCGTTGCCATATTTTTCCATCGCATCGGTGTACGGTATCCTCGGCCATGGTGAAAAAGTTATTTTCTTTTCCGGAAACAGCACTTTGATCATCGAGGTGTACAGTTTTTCTATCAGATCGAGGATCTCTTCCTGCTCAACAAACGACATTTCCAGGTCCAACTGGAAAAACTGGTCCGGCGCCCGGTCTGATCGTGCATCCTCATCACGGAAGCATGGAGCAATCTGGAAATAGCGGTCGAACCCGGCTACCATCAGCATCTGTTTGTACTGCTGCGGAGACTGCGGCAAGGCATAGAACCGGCCTGGATACTCCCTGGATGGCACCAGGTAGTCCCTGGCGCCCTCTGGCGTGGATTTAGCCAGGATAGGTGTCTCTACCTCAATAAAGCCCTCTTTATGCAGGAAATCGCGAATATACTTCACCAGCTGGGACCTGATAATAATAGTCCTCTGGTTCTTGGCACGACGCAGGTCCAGATAACGGTATTTGAACCGCAACTCCTCCCCGGCATCCTCTTTCTCTGTCTCGACAATTTCAAACGGAGGCGTTTTTGCTTCAGCTAATATTTTTAACCCTTCGGCTTGAATCTCAACAGTTCCAGTCGCCTGTTCCTTGTTCACTAACTTTTCCGGTCGCTTGGCAACAGTACCAATTATTTCAACAACAAACTCCGGTCGTAATTTTTTAGCGGTTTCAAGGACTTCAACTTTATCAGGAGTAAAGACAACTTGAACGACTCCGGTAACGTCACGCAGTTCAACAAAAACCATTTTACCCAACCGGCGTGTTACATTGATCCAGCCATTGAGGCGGACTTTTTTATCGATGTGATGAATTGTGTCTTTGACGTAAATGCGTTTCATGTGAAGTTATTGAGTGAATTGAAATGTCGAAAGAATTGAAGTCGGCAAAGTATCTGGCTCTCGATAATTGAAGGTAAACAAATGCCCATTATCAAGAAGCATAGCAGCACAATAGCTTAACTCCGCAGGGACACCGCAGTAATCCAACGCGATCTTGCTTCCAACATTAACTTGAGTCTTCCGGGTAATGACAGGCGTCAGCTCTCCAAATCTGTAGGTATTAGCAAATATTGCTAATAAATCTGTGCTGCCAGTTGCGGCTGTCCCCACTTCAAACCAAAAATCAGTTGCGGCCTGCGTATCAGAAAAATTCAACGCCAACGGTGCATACGTTCCATACTGAGTCGTCGCTTCAGTTACTGACATTGTTGGAGGATATTTAAAGCTAAATCCGTATTGACTATTCGTATACGTCTCCCAACCGGTAGTATCAACTGCGGAATTCATATTCCCATTCGTTACGGAATTGGGATTTAGATTAACTCCTGAATTCGTATTAGTCGGCGTGACTAAGGCGCCATTTGTGTTCAAGCAATAACAACTGTCCCATGCACCCACCGCGCTAAATTTGCAGTCTTGGGTAATTACCTGTTTAGTGGCTATTGTTGACAGGAGGCTGAATTTGTTCGCCTCCTGGAAACGTAAACTATCAGAACTGCTACCTACCCTCTTGCATTGGCCAATTTCATAACCATACTGCTGGCACCCGGCCTGGCACGTGGCGACTGTCTCTATGGCAGTGTTCGTGTTGTTATTCGCATTCACCTCAGCCGTACCGCCGCAGCATATCCGATTACGCTCCAAGACTTGTTCGCTATGGTACCACCATGCGGCCAGGGCAAACCCCAGTGCCATGACGGAAATCAGGATGGCAATAGCTATATGTGTGAAACCTTTTTGGGTGATCATCTAAATTTAAAAGTGGATAGAACACTCACGGTCGAAGCATTATATGGCGCCTCGTAAAAATATTTACCATTAATGAAATAGATCCGGTCATTATTGAGTGTGCCAGCTTTCTGGCGGTAGATAACCGCCTCAGTGCCGTCGATCTTTTCCATAAACGACTGATAGGATGACGGGTCGATGCCGGTTATCCTCTGGAAAGCCGCCGGCACAGCCTCTTCCGTTTTTGCCGGGAAGATACGCAGGTTGAACCGCTCAACCGTCCCTTCCATTAAACTAATCATCGTCCCAGATGTCGTCCCGTAGATGACCTCGTCTTCATTGACTTTATATGTAGCTGGGTATTTAAACGACATTGGGAAAGACGAATTTTCGTATACCAACCATCCGGTCGTATCCACGCTGGATGGTATGGATACTGACTGGTGCCGCACCGCCCGGACGATAGTGATTTCTGACGTCGGCGTCGGATTCTCTATCCAGAAAAAATAAAGGAAATAAAAAACAAAGACAACTACCACACACACCATCAAGATGATGGAGATGCCCCAAAAAGTCGTGATCCCTTGTTGGTTTTTCATGCCCATTATTTTTTGCATAAGTTTTTAGTTAACCTGCAATCATTGCCCTGACTATCAAACCAATATTGCTGGCAGCTGACAGTGGTACCGTCCAGGGAAGTATAACCGCACCATGCTTCCATCCCACCAGTATGATTCAGGACAATATCCCCAGTCCCCAAACAATTATTAATCAAGAGATAATTAGCACCACAACGATGGACTTCGATCACTGAACATTCGGCGGGGAGCTTCTCATGCGCCTTACCGCAATAGCCGATCGCCACTTCCTCTCCTTTCTGGGCCTTCTCATTCTGCTTCACCTTGATCGCGATGCCATTTAGCAGCACGACGGCCAATGCCAGAGTGCCGAAGAGGATGATCGCCTGCATACCGACACCACTCTGGTCAAGATCCCTCTGCATAGTCCTACGGTCGTAAACGGTTGATTAGCCGGGGGAAAGGAATGGTCTCGCGAACATGGTCGAGGCCGCACACCCAGGCTACAGTACGCTCCAATCCGATACCGAAGCCGGAATGCGGCGCTGATCCGTATCGCCTTAGATCAAGGTACCATTCAAAATCAGATTTTTTCAATTTATGCTCCTCGATACGCTGTTCTAATAATTTCAGGTCATCAATGCGCTGCGACCCGCCGATCACTTCGCCGTAACCTTCCGGCGCCAATAAATCTGCGCAAAGCGCCACCTTCGGATTTGCCGGATCCGGTTTCATATAAAAAGCCTTTATCTCGACCGGATAGCGGGTGATGAAAATGGGCTTATCATAAGCCTTGGTCAAAATTGTTTCGTCGTCATTACCTAAGTCAGTCCCCCATTCAATGTCAGAGCCGAGCTCCTTCAATCTCACCAGTGCTTCGTCATAAGTCATGCGTATAAAAGGTCCGACAACCTTTTCCAGCGGCGCTGTATCACGTTGGAGCAATGCTAATTCCGCATGGCGCTCAGTAAGTACTTTCTTTACGACATAAGTCACCATTTTCTCCTGAATGGCCATACTCTGATCCAGGTCCATAAACGCCATTTCCGCATCAAGCATCCAGAATTCAGTCAGATGCCGTCGTGTTTTCGACTTTTCCGCACGAAAAGTTGGGCCGAAATCATAAACTTTGCCCAATGACATGCAGAGTGCCTCCAGGTAGAGTTGCCCGGACTGGGACAGATATGCCGGCTCGTCGAAATAGTCTGTCTTAAAAAGCGTGGTCGTGCCTTCACATGAGGTAGGTGTCAAAATTGGCGTGTCGGTCATGACAAATCCTTCTGCGCGGAAAAACTCCCGAAAAGCCCAGATGATAGTATCGCGGACACGTAAAATTGCTGCCTGGCGTGGTGACCGTAGCCACAGATGCCGGTTGTCCAATAAAAAATCAGGGCCATGTTCCTTCTTGCCAATCGGGTATTCTAATGACTTCTGGATGACAGTCAGGCTGCCTGCCTCAAGTTCAAAACCGCCAGGTGAACGAGGCTCTGACTTGATCTTTCCCGTGACAGTTACGGATGACTCAATTGTTGTGGTCCTGGCTAACTCAAATTCTGCCTCAGCTACTCCCTGGGGTGTTATGACGCACTGAATAGGACCGGCTGAACCGTCACGGACCTGCCAAAACACAATCTTGCCGCTGGAGCGAATATTCGCGACCCAGCCTTGGATGGTGACCGATTGGCCGACATATTTACCTGCCTCCGCTATTCTGACATTTGGCATATGATATGCCGATATTATAACATTTTTATAATGAATCGCCAACTTTATTCCAGAACCGTAAAAAGCAAAAACGGCCCAATCAAGAGCCGCTTCTGCCTATATATCTTTCAGATGTTATCGCGATAAAATCTGATAACGATCTGGGAATTTATGTAATAACCTTATTTGACTGGTTGATGACAAAGGTGACGATTGCCCAAGCCAACAGGATGACGATCAAACCAACAACTGCTGCGCCAATGATCTTTTTGGCGGTTGAAACCTTGTCTTCATTGCCAGCTGCAGTCATCCAGACGAAGCCACCATATAGGATGATGACCACCGCGATCAAACCGAGGAATCCGAGGACCCACTGGATGATCTTAATGACTGTCGCTTCTAGGTCAGCTGTGCCGAGACCCAACGTGGTTCCCAATGCCGAATCTACTGTTACGGCTGATGCGACAAATGGCAATGCCATAACTGCTAAAGACGCGACTGCGATAATGAGTTTTTTGTTCATATTACACCCCCTTTCGATGTAAGATTTTATTAATTTAAAATTTCTTTTTGGAATAAAAGTAGAAAAAAGCTCCAAACGCGATAAGCAGTACTAGGACAAAAAACGCTCCACCTGTTAGATTCATATTATTTATTGAATAATATGTCTAAATTATATACTAAAGGCGCATTTCCTGCAATATCTGCTATATATCTTCATTAAATGAACCAAGCACACTATAATAGCCCAAAATCAATAATCTGTCAAGACTCAATTCATTTCTATTGCCAAAACAAGCATCATTTGGTAGTATTTCAATATCCCAAATATTTTTGGGCCGTTAGCTCAGCTCCGACGCCCTAGTCGGAGCCCCGACAGCACGTCGGGGTTGGTCGGGCTAGTCGGATAATACTTTTCCAATCACAATTTACGGGCCGTTAGCTCAGTTGGTAGAGCACCTGCCTTTTAAGCAGGGTGTCGCAGGTTCGATCCCTGCACGGCTCATAGTGAAGACGCCTTAAATAAGTAAGGCGTTTTTGCTTTTGAGATTATAAAGAGAGATCCCTGCCTGTCCCGACCGTAGCGTCGGGGCACGGCTCATAGTAAAGACGCCTTAAATAAGTAAGGTGTTTTTGCTTTTTAAATAAATACAAAGGCACCCCCGAATCAGGGGGGCGCCTAAATAACGTATAGCGGTTATTTTATTTGCCAAAATTTACGCCGCCACGGAAATTAACAGGGAAAGCCCAAAACCAGCCTTTCAAAACTGCCGAACCCGTATTGACATCAAAGACTCTGACATTTGGGCCGCCACGTGAGACCGGCGAAGTCATGACCTCAGCGTACCCGTCACTGTCCACGTCATTCACGAACAAATTCACGCCACCCATGAAATTTGTGTCATATGCATAGAATGAAGTCACGGCCGCCAGCGAACCGCTGGTCAAACGGAAAATTTTAACATTGGAGTCTCCTAATGTTTTTGGCGCCAAGACAATTTCACCCAAACCGTCCCCATCCAGATCGCCTACCTGCATTGACAGAGTCCCGCGGTAAGTAGTCGGATAAGCCATCACCCAAGTAAGTAGAGTAATTTTATTACTGGCGTTTAATGAAAACACCCGAATATTCGGACCGCCATTCAAATACGGCGAGACGATCACCTCTTCTTTACTGTCACCATTGATGTCTCCTGTAGCCAGTTGAACACCGCCCAAAAATGTCGTCTGGTAAGCATATGCCTGATCCAAGGCTGTAAAATGTCCGGTCGTTGAATTATAACTGTAAATTTTCATCAGCGGGGCTGCGGCGGAAATCGGTACAGTCACCAGTTCGTCGATACCATCACCATTCAGGTCGCCGGCAGTCAGATTAACCCCGCCACGGAAACTTGTGCCGTACGCGAAAAACCCATCCATCAATGAAAATCCGTCACCAGTAGAATTCAGGGTATAAACTCTGACATTTGGGCCGCCGGAAGAAAAAGGCGTAACGGCAATATCATCTTTGTTATCGCCATTAAAATCACCGATTGTTAATGATACTCCACCGTTAAATCCTGCATTAAATGAAGTTGTTGAAGCGAGTAGAGTGCCATTATATTCGAAAGCCTTCAAAGTAGACGCCGTCCCCTTTCCTGGTGCCACTACAATTTCATTCGTGCCATCTCCGTCAACGTCGGCCTGTTCAACTACTAGGCCCATCCTTAATTTTGAGTCAAAAGCAAAAAAAGTAGAAATTTGCTGGCCAAGCGCATTTACCACCCTCACATTGGGTCCGCCCAATGAATTTGGGGTCATCACAATACCGAGTGATGCTGGCGTACCGATCGTAAAAAACCAATTCGAAGCCGCAACCGACGTTACGTTTGACACTTCATCGCTGAAGGTCAGGCTTACATTAATTTTCTTGCCATAGAGAAAATCAGAATCCGGGTTAATCGTCACTGTATATCCTAAATGCCCGTCAGAGGTAATGGTGCCGGTATAACCGTTTAAGAAAACTCCGTCGACGATAGCGCTATGGCCGTCAATTGTCACGTCTAGGGTAGAACTGTCCACCCCCCAAATGTCGTCATCAAGCACAAAGCTCAGATTTGTATTTTTAGCCACCCCTGATGAACCATTAACCGGGGAAAGGCCGCTGACTGTCGGGGCTGTCGAATCGGCGATTGTTCCCTTCCATACTTCAGCTCCGGTTGTCGTGTTAAATGTGGAAACATACAGTTCGTGACTCAGCTCTGTCGGAGAATAGAGTAAAAGGTTTTTTGCGTCCCCAAAACCGTCTGTATTGGCCTGAACAAAAGATGTGCCGTCATACCGCCAGATTTCTCCTCCTGTAATTAAATTCCTGGTGGTCAAGTATATTTCATGGTTGAATTTAGCGAATTGGAGGATATTTGTATTGTTAGCGTCACCCAAACCGTCAGTACTCAGCTGGGTCCAGGACGTGCCGTTATATTTCCATAACTCTGTCCCAGAAATATTATTCCATGTGCCCGCATATAGAACGCTGCCGTCAACATACATCGAAAACGGCTCAAGATTGTTGGCATCTCCAAATCCGTCAGTCACGAGAGATGTCCACGACGTGCCGTCGTACTGCCATATTTTACCGACAGTGTTATTGCCGCCCGCACCGACAAGTAATTTATTATTGTAAACGGTCATGGCATCAGAATACCAATTCAAAGCGCTGCCGAAACCGTCAGTATTCACCTGGGTCCAGGTCGTTCCGTCATACTGCCAGACTTCCGTACCAGTCGTCATGTTATACGTTGAGGCATAAAGTTTTGTTCCGTATACCTGCATGGCCATGATATATCCATTACGGAAATCGCCGAATCCGGCGGTGTTGATTTGTGTCCAGGTCGTGCCGTTGTATTCCCAGATGCCCGCGCCGACTGTAGTGTTGGTGGCGCTGGCAAGAAGTTTATTATTGAATACAACAAAACTGGTCGAATCAACATTCAGAGCGTTGCCGAAACCGTCAGTATTCACCTGGGTCCATGTTGAGCTCGCGTATTTCCAAATTTCACTCCCAGTCGTAGTATTTGCCGTCGAGGCATACAGCGACCCGCCAAAATTAATCATAGAATAAGAACGATAGTTTTGTCCCGAGCCAAACCCGTCTGTATTGATCTGTGACCAGGTGGGCGAAGCGGCATTCGCAGTCCCAGGGAAAATAATTAGGGCGCCTGCCAACAACATAAAAACACCCAATAGCAATGTGGCGCTATTCCATTGTTTTACCATAGTTTAATATTAAGTTGATAATCCTACTCTAAAAGTATAATTTATTTTTAAAAAAACAGCAAAAAAAAGGCGACAGCATTACGCTATCGCCCATGAATACGGACACTGGTGTGTCCGGGTGCATTACTCTAACCTCTTCCTCATTGCTCTGACAATGCCGGCCAGGTATTTTTCGTCCATTTCTGGAAGCTGCCTGTGAAAACCGGTCCCGTCATCGGCGAAGAGTAGGTCGGCGACTCCAACATTCGATTCGCCGTGGGCTTCTTCGGACATATGCGAAAAAAAATCCGCTTTTGTCACGATTTTTTCCTTCAGGCGAATTTCCCCCGTGAGTTGCTGGATTTCTACGAGCATCTCTGCTTTGCTCGCCACAATACCTCCTTGTTAAGAGTTTGGATTATCTGACTTTTCGATTACGATGCCTTCGGGCCATCCGCCTACGCACTTCTTCAAGCGCCTCGACAGTATCCACCCCCAGAAAATCCTTAGGGTGATGGCTGCAGTACGTATGCACCGCAGTATCTTCCCTTGCCGCGAGAAGGGCGGTGTACAGATGGATCTCCGGCATGTGAAGCGGAAACTTCTCCAGCAGGTAACCCAGGCCATATAGAAAGCCTCGGAACCAACTGGCCTGATAAATATACGGCCCGGCGTGCAGTTCCTCCTTCTGCCTCCGGCGCGAATATTCGATCCTTGCTTGCAGGTCATAGAAACGGCGTTTCTGCCGTATTACCACGCCACACTTGCGGTATTCGGGCTTCCGACGGTTTTCGTTGAACGTCAGGATGCCGGCCCGCATTGGCTGGTGCTCCAGGAAACTAATGATAAATTCGTCCAAATCGTGGCTGGTGACTAACGGCTGGTCACCCATGAGCACGACGACGAAATCGGCTTCGTCTGCCTGGGGAAACACACCCTGCTTGATCGCCTGCCAGACTGCATCTGCAGTACCACGATGGTTATCCTGCACGGCTATCTGGATATCGGGGAACTTCTTGAGTTCCTGACGCAGTACCTCCTCATATCGGGTACTAATGATGGCCGTGACACCGACCACACGTGCGGCAGTTACACCGCTCGCGGCATCAATGACGTAGGAAATCACCGTTTGCCCGTTTAATGGTTCGAGAAGTTTTGGCCGCCAGGGCGCATGCTTCGGATCAAGAGTCCGCTTGCCGCCACCCAGTACAACGAACCAAACTTTCGGTTTTCGTCTCTTTGTCAAAGTACCTCCTAGTTATATATTTCTTTTACAATTTCTGTTTTTTATGCTTGATTACAGAAGAAAACCATAAAAAAGCAGTAATTCAACCTACCCTATTTCATCCGGAATGTCAAGATTCATTGGCTAAATTCAGGCCAACGGACTAATCATACATAACCAGCAGGTGGACAAAATGTGCAAATAATCTGCGTAAAAAATACCTTGAATTTAGGTGACATACAGGTTACAATGTATTCACTGATTTTTAGCAAAAACCTATCCCATGCCCAGCGACCCGATCGCCAAAGTACCACCGCAAAACCTTGAGGCCGAACAATCCGTACTCGGCTCTCTTTTGATTGACAAGGACGCCATCACAAAAATTGCCGACCTTATCAGGCCGGAAGATTTTTATAAAGATTCAAACGGCACAATTTTTGATGCGATGGTAGACCTGTACGACAAGCGCGAACCCATCGACGTCGTATCGCTTGCCAATAAACTTCAGGAACGTGGCCAGCTCGAAGCAATCGGCGGCCGGAGTGCCCTGGCCAGCCTGGCAAATTCAGTCCCCAGCTCGTC
Organism: uncultured Gammaproteobacteria bacterium; assembly: GCA_964628855.1. Taxonomy (GTDB): domain Bacteria; phylum Patescibacteriota; class Patescibacteriia; order UBA10025; family JAHIVO01; genus JBAYGJ01. The sequence continues at coordinate 79,336 of CAZVMV010000001.1, forward strand.
ACATATCGTCAACTACGCCCAGATCGTACAGAAAAAATCCACACTCCGACGGCTTTTAAATGCGGCTTCTGAAATCACCAGCCTAGGCTACCAGGAAACGGACAAGATTGAAGAATTATTAGACCGGGCCGAACAGCAGATTTTTGGCGTCTCCCAGAAATTCCTGAAACAAAACTTCATCCCTATCAAATCAATCCTGACCGAAGCATTTGACCGGATCGATGAACTGCATCGTGATTCAGGCAAACTGCGTGGGATCCCGACTGGATATGGTGATCTCGACCACGTCCTGGCCGGCTTGCAAAAATCCGACCTCGTGATCCTGGCCGCCCGGCCATCTGTCGGTAAGACCACCTTGGCATTGGACATTGCCCGCCAGGTAGCGGTGAATTCAAAAATACCTGTCGGCATTTTCAGTTTGGAAATGTCAAAAGAACAATTAGTAGACCGCTTGCTCTGCTCCCAGGCAAATGTAGAACTCTGGAAAATGCGAACAGGCAGACTTTCCGAAGATGAGGATTTCACGAGCATCGGGCATGCTATGGGCGTACTGTCAGAAGCGCCAATTTTTATTGATGATTCCGCCACAGCCAATGCTATGGAAATTCGGACCAAAGCCCGCCGACTCCAATCCGAACACCACCTGGGACTTATTGTCCTGGACTATCTGCAGCTCATGCAGGGCACTTCAGGGACAGATAACCGGGTCCAGGAAATTAGCGAAATTACCCGTTCGCTTAAGGCGATTGCTCGCGAATTAAATGTCCCGGTAATTGCCCTGTCCCAGCTGTCACGCGCCGTTGAATCACGCCAACCGCCGATACCGAAATTGGCCGATCTCCGTGAATCCGGCTCCATCGAACAGGATGCGGATGTCGTCATGTTTATTTATCGTGAAGCGATTTACAAGAAAGACCTGGATCCGGCCAGGAAGAATATCGCGGAAATCCATATTGCCAAACACCGTAACGGCCCAACTGGCGTGGTCCAGTTGTACTTCGACGAAAACAAAGTCAGTTTCAAGAACCTGGAACGCAAAATGGATTCTGAGCCATCATTTTAACAACATGTTTGATAAAATAAAACAACTGAAAGAACTCCGCGACCAGGCTAAACAGATGAAAGAAATGCTGGAAAAAGAATCAGTTGTCGGCGAAGGTGGCGGCGGTAAAGTGTCGATTGTCATGAACGGCAACCAGGAGGTATTGTCTACCAGCGTCGACTCCGTCCTTCTCAAAACCGATTCAAAAGAGGCTCTCGAACACTACCTACGGGAGGCAATTAATGATGCCATAAAAAAAGTCCAGAGAGTGATGGCCCAAAAAATGCAGAATATGCAGGGATTTAACCTGCCAGGCATGTAACCATGAACACCTACCCAGACCCAATAAAAAAACTCGTCGACCTCTTTACCAGACTCCCAGGCATCGGACCGAAATCCGCCGAAAGGATAGTATTCCATCTCCTGAAAGATTCTGGAGGATTTAGCGCCAACCTCACAAAATCAGTCGCTGAACTGAAAAAGTCTGTCACCACCTGCCAGCGCTGTTTCAACGTATCCGCGTCAAACCCCTGCCCAATCTGCGCCGACCAAAAACGCGACCATTCCACTATTTGCGTCGTATCCGGTCCGGCCGATGTTTCGGCGATCGAAAAAACCGGCGAGTTCCATGGACTTTACCACGTGCTCGGCGGAGTATTAAATCCTGTGGAAAATATCACACCGGACCAATTAACAATCAACCAGCTTCAAAAACGTATCGCTGATCCGTCCCAAAAAATCAAAGAAGTTATCCTGGCCACCAATCCCGACCTGGAGGGCGAATCTACCTCCCTATATCTGGCACGGCTGCTAAAAAACCTTCCAATAAAAATTACCCGCCTTGCCAAGGGCTTGCCCATGGGCTCTGACCTTGAGTATGCAGACGAAATAACCATTTCCAGTGCCCTGAAAGGAAGACAGTCAGTATAAGGATAAATACAAAAAACACGTACAAACCATGTACGTGAATTTTTATAATATCTATACGGTAATTTTGTCTATCTTGACCGTCGAATAATTCTGGCGGTGGCCCCGTGTCCGTCGATAACGGACTTTATTGTGAAATTTCACGACCATAACTTTTTTGGCTTTTGACTGGCCGACAACAGTTGCGGTTACGGTAGCGCCCTTGACGAACGGGTTGCCGAGCTTATTGCTGTTTCCATCCGATACCAACATGACCTTATCAAATGTTACTTTGCCGTCCGTTTTTGCGTTCAGCTTTTCCACTCGGATCGTCTTACCCTCGACCGCTTTGTATTGTTTTCCCCCAGTATTAATAATGGCGAATTTCATAGGTTCAGTAATAAAAAAATACCAATTAATTGTACGTGCTGGTAGTGTACCAGACGGCCGGCTACTTGTCAAAGGTAATTACCACAGGATTACCCACGGCAAATCCCCGGTTAGCAGAAATACCGCCATTGATTTCCAGGACATAATTTGCGTCCATCTTTGGGTCTATCGTCAGTTCCCCAGGTTTTGCTGACGGAGCGATATAGACAACCTTGCCATCATTTATCCAAATAATATCAAGGCTGACAAGCGTATTCTGCATCGTAAAAACATAATGTCCAACGGACGGAAAAACAAAAAGCATCCCCTTGCCTGGATCGATAAAGGATCGCTGGGAAAGCCCCTTGGCACGGGCAGACTCTGTTTTTGCCAATTCGACTTTAAATGTCGTATCTTTAATGGTCACGGTAGCAGTCTCTTTGACGACTGACTTGAGGTAATACGGCATTTCATCTGAGATGCGGCTCCCGCCTGAAAACCAAAAAATAATGCCAAATACTATGGCAACGAACAGAATTATTATCGTACTCTTGCTTATCATAATATTTTAATTAGTGACTTTTTTCCCATAATGACGAAGGACGAATACCCCCAACGCCACCATAACCAGGCATAAGATAAACATAGCGATTACTTTTTGTTTTGTCCCGGAAAATAACGCGACAGCCCCGAAACAGAGGCTGATCGTATATAGTAGTAGTACTGCCCCACGGTGAGAAAGGCCTACATCCAGTAATCGGAAATGAAGGTGTTTGCGGTCTGCAGTGGAAAAGGGTGATTTTTTTTCAAAAAAAACTCGCCTAATTATAACCCAAGCAACATCCAGAATTGGAATACCCATAATCAGAAGGGCAGTGGCGATTTTAGCTCCAGAAATGATAGAAAGCACACCAAGCATAAACCCGACAAAAAGACTGCCCCCCTCCCCAAGGAATATTTTTGCCGGGTGGAAATTGAAAAACAAAAAACCTAAACAAGCCCCTGCAAATATCGACGCCAATAATGCTGTTTCCGGCTGGGCCACTTCCTTGCCAAGGCTCAAGAAAAAAAGGATTACGGATCCGATCACGCCAATTCCGGAAACCAACCCGTCCAGACCATCCAAAAATTTCGTCGTGTACATCATACCCATAAGCCATAAAAAAGCGAATAAATCCGCCCACAAGGTAAAATGATATGGGGTGCCATCAAATGAAAAAATATTCCACTTGATGCTGTCCAGTTGCCAAACGCCACCAAAAGGATTAGTAATGTAGGTTACCCCGATCCCAGCACCGACAACAACTAAACACGCCAATATGGGCCATAAAATCTGACGCGATGGCTTCAAATGGAAGCGGTCATCCAAATACCCTCCGATCATGAGCAATAATCCTGCCAGTCCTATGCCGACCAAATATTTTGGGAGCATATAACCGCCCAGTAATCGATTCGAAAATATTACATATAATGTCGTCACAAGACATGAGGCGATAAAAATTGCCATCCCGCCAAGCAAGGGGGTAGGTTTGGATTGAATCTTCCTGTCTGGGGCAGCCTCAGGACGGTCAAAAACGCCTTTTTTCTTCGCCCACCATTTTACCAAAATCGTACAAAATACAGAAAAAATTACGCTGACAAAAAAAGGTAATATATATGACTGTACTTGGAGGGAATTATCCATGATGTTTATCGAGAAATGTTTGAAGAATAATCATCGCCGCGGTTTGGTCAATAGTCTGTCTCGTTTCTTTTGTGGACCGGCCAGCCTGTTTTTTTGCCCGAATGGCATAAACCGTAGTAAAACGTTCATCCTCATACAAAACTTCACAACCGACTTTATTATGCAAAAGTTGACCCCATTTTTTCACGGTTTTGGCTTTTTCGCCTACCAAACCGTGCTGGTCAAGCGGCAATCCGACTACAACCCTCATTACTTTCTCTTCCTGGCATATTGCGTTAAGGTGGAAGAAGCAAGCGTCAGAACCGTCATTTTCGATAGTCCGAAAAGGGAATACGAAACGGCCATCGTCACTGGAAATGGCCAGACCGATTCTTTTTTCCCCATAATCAATACCCAAAACTTTCCCCATACGAATATTTTATTCTTTTGTCAGGATCTTGTGGCCACCATCGACCACTGCTAGCGTGTGCTCAAAATGGGCGGAGCAGGAGCCGTCACTGGTGACAATAGTCCATCCATCAGACAAAGTGACCACTTCATCGCCGCCGATATTCACCATCGGCTCCAGGGCGATAACCATACCGGCGCTTAGCCGTAAGCCTTGGCCAGGTTTTCCGAAATTTGGTATCTTTGGTTCCTCATGCACCGCATATCCGACACCATGACCGACCAAACTTTTAACTACAGAAAATCCAAAAGATTCGGCATAAGACTGAACAGCAAAACCAATATCGCCAAGAGCCACGCCGGGCTTGACCAGGGTTATTGCCTTGTCCAGAGACTGTCGGGTAACCTGGATTAATTTTTCAGCTTCGGCTGAAATTTTGCCGACCGGCACAGTTACGGCCATGTCAGTAAATAACCCTTTATACTCTAATCCAATATCAACTCCGACCACGTCACCGGGCTTGATTTTCCTTTTTGGTGAAGGGATGCCATGCACCACACCCTCGTTTATCGAAATACACGTTGAAGCCGGATAATCGCTGAAACCTTTGAAGGATGGCTTGCCGCCTGATTCCTTGATCAGTTTTTCTGCTAACGCATCAAGCTTGGCCGTGCTGATGCCGGGTTTAACCTCTGCCGCTACCAGCCTCACCACTCGCGCCAAAATCTTGCCGCCTTCAGCCAATTTGGCGATATCGTCAGAATTTTTAATCCTTATCATGTGACGGAAAAATTTTTAAAATATTCTTAAACACTGCCTTGACTGGCGGCTCACCGTCAATCCTGACCAAAATACCCTGCGTCTTATAATACTTAATCAGGGGTTTGGTCATTTTATTATAGCTTGCCAGCCGTTCGGCGATAGCTTTTGGCTTGTCATCTTCCCGCTGGAACACTTGGCCGCCGCATACAGGACATTTTTTCGCATTGGATGGTATGTTTTTACCGGCGATGAATATTCGGCCGCACTTCATACAGGTGCGCCGCAATGATAGGCGCTTGACTGTAGTTTTGCGAGATATTGGCATATCAATAACCAAAGTCAGTCTACGGCCAAGCTTTTTAAATAATACATCAAGCGCTTTTGCCTGGGCGAAAGTGCGCGGGAATCCGTCAAAAACCACGCCTTTTGATTTGCTTACCTTGTGCAATGCCTGTTCTAAAACCCGCACCGTCAAATTATCAGGAATCAGAGATCCCTTCACATAAATTAAAAAATTAATCCTCTTCCCGAGAGGCGTCTTGGCTTTGGCCATTTGCCTAAATATTTTTCCAGTTTCTATATGGGCCAGGTTGAATTTTTCTGCCAAGAGCGAGGCCTGCGTCCCCTTGCCAGAACCTTGAGGACCGAGAATGAGAATATTTTGCACTGGCTTTGTCATTTGATTAGGAGTTCAACAATTTTATAATCTCCCCGACCTGTTCGTCCAATTCCTGCAATGAACCGGTGTTCATTACCGTATAATCCGCCATGGCGATCGGCCCGGCTTTCTCGATTTTTTCAATTTCTGCATAATCACGGCTGTGCGCCTCCTCTCGGGAAAATGACCGGTATTTCATCTTTGGGTCATCTTTGTACTTTGAACGCCGGTCTTCGAGTCTGGCATACCTCATCGCAGGCGGAGCGTACACTGCCACGACAACCAAGCTTGATCCATATTTCTCTTTGAGCACCTTGTACTCAGACCAACTGTAGAGGCCGTCGGCCAGAACATTTTTGCCTTGCGCAATCAATTCGTCAATTTTAGGAATGTTCAATATGGCAAATGCGGCCATGCCGTGTTTAGCCCTGAATTCCTCTCGGATCGGGCGTTCATTCTCCTCTTTGGGCTCAAGGCCGCGGCGCTTCACCTCATCCAATGTTATCTGTCCAAAACGCAAATAGGCGAACCCACTGGCGACAAACCGGTCGGCTACTTCACTCTTACCGGCGCCGCACATCCCAACTAAAGCGACAATTTTTTGGCTAAATTTGTTCATATGTTGATATTATACCTGATTTTCAAATTATAAAAAACACAGGAGCAAATCATTCTCCTGCACACAATTCTTACTATGGATTAGTAGCATTAAAAACCTTCGTAATTGCGCATCACCAGTTGGGATTCGATTTGTTTGACAGTTTCAATGACAACACTGACGACGATCAGCAAGCTCGTGCCACCAACGACTAATGATTGCATGTTAGTAACTGACTGTACGATATTAGGTAAAATCGCAATGATGCCAAGAAATAGAGCGCCACCCAAAATTATCCGATTTGAAACATACCCCAAGAAATCAGAGGTTGGTGTGCCAGGTCTGATGCCGGGGATGAATCCGCCCTGTTTCTGCAAATTTTCAGAAATCTGTGTGGGATGGAATATTACGGCAGTATAAAAATAAGTAAAAGCCACGACCATAACAAAATACATGATGGCATACCACAACTGATTTCGGAAAAAGCTAATAATCCAGCTAGAAATTGAGGCGATCATCGGGGTAGATGAGTTTACAAAAAACTGGGCAATCATCGGAGGGAATAATATGATCGACACGGCGAATATGATCGGAATCACGCCTGCTTGGTTTATCTTGAGCGGCAGAAAAGTGTTGACGCCGCCATACATCCGATTGCCACGGATTCTTTTCGCATATGAAACGGGAATATTCCTCTGCCCCTCGGTGATGTAGACAATACCCGCGACTGTAATAATGCCTATTACTACAAAAATCAAAAGGCCACCGATTTTAGTCATGTCAAAAGTAGCAAAAGTCTGTTGGACAGTCGTAGGTACACGGGCAACTATACCGGCAAAAATCAACAAAGAAATGCCGTTGCCAATATGTTTTTCGGAGATGAGCTCACCGATCCACATTAAAAACATGGTGCCGGCTGTAATAACGATAATTGTAGTTACCAATTGCATCATTCCCATTTCGCTTACTATTCCCTGTCCGGATTGGCCCAAAAATTTGATCATGGCAAAAGCCTGCATCATGGCCAATGGCACCGTCAGGATTCTCTGGTATTGGTTTATTTTTTCACGTCCGGCTTCGCCCTCTTTCTGCATTTCTTCAAGCTTCGGAATGACCATTGTCAATAGCTGGAAGATGATCGAGGCAGTAATGTAGGGGGCGACGCCCATCATGACTATGGAAAAATTTTCCATGCCGCCACCGGAAAAAATGCTCAACAATCCAAGAATTTGATTTGACTGGAAAAGGTTCCTCAGGTTCTCCACATTTACGCCTGGGATGGGAATATGGGCAGCTATCCGGAATATGAAAAGCATGGCCAGAACAAACAATATCTTGTTCCGGAGTTCCTTAACTTTCCAGATTTGGCTGATTTTCTCCCACATGGCTTTTAGTATACCCTTATTTAAGCCTTTTGTTTAACTTTGGGCTGTTTTACGGCATGTACTTGGACCTGGCCACCAGCCTTGGTAATCGCTTCTCTCGCTGAATGGGAAAAAGCATCGGCTGCTACGACCAGCTTCTTTTTTATCGTACCGCCGCCGAGTATTTTCACGGTTTGCTGGGTATCTGCCAATAATCCGACTGCAACGAGCCTTGACTTGTTTATCACAGAGCCAGAATCAAACTTTTTTTCCAGATCACCCACATTCACCGCGACATGGCGCGGGTGAAAAGATGAGAAGCCTCTTGATTTCGGCAATTGCTGTAAAAACATCTTCAATCCGCGGCGATAAAGGTTTTTACGTCCTCCTGAACGCGCGCGTTGGCCTTTTGATCCTTTGCCGGCAGTTGTCCCGTGGCCAGATCCGTCACCACGGCCGACGACTTTGCGTTTTTTTCTCAGATAAGATTTTAAATTTGATAAATGGAGAGACATAATTATTTGGTTGATTTTATCTTCCTCATTTTCGCAATTTCATTCAGCTGCGACAACGCCCCCAGAGTAGCCAGCACATTATTTACTTTATTTTTGGATCCAAGCATTTTAGACACCACATTTTTAATTCCTGCGAGCTCCAATACTGCCCGAACTGCCCCACCTGCGATCACGCCAGAACCGACTGGGGCCGGTTTCAGCATAACTACTGCGGCGCCGAATTTATGCACAACCCGACAGGGCACAGAATCATTGACAGTGGTAACGGATATCAGGTTTTTCTTGGCTGCGGCTACAGCCTTATTGATAGCGAGGGATACATCAGCGCCCTTACGCAACCCCATGCCCACCCGACCCTTATGGTCACCGATCACAACACAAGCGCGGAAATTCATGCGCTTACCTCCGGCCATGACCCTGGTTACCCTGGCCACATCAATCATCTTCTGGTCAAACTCATCATCCCTTTCCTTACGATCACCGCGATGGCGGCCTTTTGATTTACCCTGTTTTTGTTCCAACATAAATGTCTAATAATTAAAATTTCAATCCACCTGTCCGCATCCCCTCAGCTACGGCCGCAACGCGGCCATGGTATCTGTATCCGCGACGGTCGAAAACCACTGCCGCAATTTTTTTGGCCAAGGCCTTTTCAGCGACCAACTTACCCAGTTCTTTTCCCTGGTCAACTTTAGACTGGCCTTTTGTTCCCTTCAATAATTTATCCTCAACCGAGAGCAGGGTCCGTCCAGTCATATCATCTATTAGCTGAACAGAAGTATGACGTAAACTGCGGAAAATCGCCGCACGGGGCCGTTCTTTTGTACCGTAAATTTTCGACCTGACACGACGGCTCCGCATTATCCTTTTATTTCTTTTTACCTGGTGTTTATTGTTCATATCATTTCAAAATTAGCCTGCGCCTGCCGTTTTGACGACTTTACCGGCCTTCCTGCGGATGACTTCACCGGAATACTTTATTCCCTTGCCTTTATATGGCTCGGGCTTTTTAATATCGCGAATCTGAGCTGACACGTGCCCAACCAACTGCTTATCAATACCGGATACCGTAATGGTATTTTTTTCTACCTTGATCTCTATGCCAGTTGGGATTTTATATTCAACGGGATGGGAAAAACCGACATTCAGGTTCAGCGAGCGGCCAGCAACAGCTGCCCGAAAACCTACGCCGGTTATCTCCAATTGTTTGGAAAATCCTTTAGTCACTCCGATCACCGCATTGTATAACAATACGCGCGACAACCCCCAGAGCGACCGGCCCTGTTTTTCGTCAGTTCTTTCCACCAAGACGTCCAAGGCGCTGTCTTTTTTTGTAGCCTTGACCCAGGGGTGCAATGTCACCGACAGGGTGCCCTTCGGCCCTTTTATTGTGACTACCTGCCCTGCTATCTGCACGTCCACTTCGGCTGGTATGATTATGGTTTTTTTACCGATACGAGGCATAAAAAATTCCTGTGTAGTTTAATATATAACGCACATTACTTCACCGCCAAGCTTCTCGCGTTTTGCTTCTGCATTTGTTTTCAATCCTCTGGAGGTGGAGACGATCTGGATGCCAAGGCTAGGCAAAACTCGCGGAATGTCTCTGGCCGCCTGATAAACCCGCCGGCCTGGCTTACTGACACGGTCAAGACCTTGAATAGCTGGTATCCCATCTTGGTATTTCAGTACAATCCTAATAACCGGGCGGTCTGTTTGAGCATCTTTTGCCTGGTCAGCCTTCTTGACGAAGCCTTCTCTTTCCAATATCTGGGCAATGTTCCACTTCACTTTGGAAGCCGGCAGAAAAACCTCCGCCTTTTTTAGCGTAACCGCGTTACGAATCCTAGTGAGCATGTCGGAAATTGGATCTGTCATACGTTATGCGAAAAATTATGTGTCAGTTAATAATATTACCAGCTTGCTTTGCGGATACCGGGAATCTCGCCATTATTGGCCAGTTCACGGAAACAAATACGGCACAAATTGAAAGCCCGCATATACCCTCGACGTCGACCACAACGCCAACAACGATGGACGATCCGGGTGGAATATTTCGGTTTTTTCTTTGATTTAGCGATTTGCGATTCCTTGGCCATATGTTATTTTTAGTTCTTCTTGAATGGGATGCCTAATAAGGTGAATAATTCCAAGCCCTCATCTTTTGATTTGGCGTTCGTGGTCAAACAGACCTCCAAGCCATGTATACGCTCGACCTCATCTGACCTGATTTCCGGAAATACTATATGCTCTTTAAACCCGATGGTCAGATTCCCATGCTCATCGATTGCCTTTGGGTTTATTCCCTGGAAATCGCGCACGCGGGCCAGGGCAACATTAGCAAGCTTGTCAACAAAATCATACATGCGATTTCCTCGCAAAGTCACCGTTACGCCTACTGTCATGCCTTTGCGGATTTTGAACGCGGAGATTGATTTCTTGGCTTTAGCCAACATCGGCTTTTGTCCCGAGATACGAGTCATGGTATTTACGACAGAATCAATAAATTTGTCATCTTTAAGTGCTTTGCCAACTCCGCTGTTCAATACGACTTTAATTAAGCGTGGCACAGCCATCACATTCGTGTAGCCGAAACGTTTTTCCATGGCCGGCACCACCTGCTTAAAATATTTTTCTTTCAATCTTGGGGTCATATAATTAAATATTCTGCTTACATTTCCTGCAAATTCTGATCTTTTTGCCATCAGCCGTTTTGGTGAATCCGATTTTAACAGGTTTGCTGCATTTGTTGCAATACAGCGCCACATTTGATGCGTCAACCGGGGCATTATAACGGACTACTTGCCCCTTCTCCCCTTGTCGTTTCGGCCGTACATTTTTTGCCATCATGTTCATCCCCTCAACCACAACTTTATTGGATTCAGGAAAGGTTTGCAGGACCTTGCCTTTTTTGCCACGGTCCTTGCCGGTGATTATTTGTACACTGTCGTTTTTCTTGAGATACATATTTATTAAAGCACTTCTGGTGCTAATGAAATTATTTTTGTAAAGCCTTTATTGCGCAATTCTCTCGCCACTGGCCCAAAAATTCTGGTACCTTTTGGCTCTTTGGACTTGGTGTCAATTACCACGCCAGCATTGTCGTCAAAACGGATATACGAACCATCAGAGCGCCGGTACTCTTTGCGTTGGCGGACGATTACCATATGCGCCACGTCGCCTTTTTTTATCATAGCGTGTGGGATAGCCTCTTTGACACTTACCGTAACAATATCACCAAGCTGCGCATAGCGTTTCTGGTATCCGCCTAGGACCTTAATTACCATTACGCGACGGGCGCCTGTATTGTCGGCAATTGTTAATGTTGAACGGGGTTGTATCATAACTTTAATGCGTAACGATTAAGAGACTTTCTTTAATACGCGCCAGCGTTTGTCTTTGCTCATTGGCCTTGTTTCTTCTATGGCAACCTGATCACCGACATGATATTCATTCTTTTCGTCATGGGCTTTGAATGTGTTTCGTACCGTAAACTGTTTTAAATATTTTGGGTGCTTTTTCACACGTTCAACCCTAACCACGACGGTCTTGTCCATTTTATCACTGGTAATAACTCCCTGGAGTTGTCGCTTCTTGTTCGCTGGCATATATTATTTTTTTACTTGGTGTTGAAATTCTTTCAGCTTGGATTTTTCCTTGAGAACAGTGAGTATGCGGGCGATTACATGTCGCGCTTCGCGCAGTTCCCTGACATCCTTATGCTGTTTTGTGCTTACGCGGAAACGTAATTCACGCAACTGTTCACGCTGCAATTTGATCAGTTTCTTTAGTTCATCTTCACTTTTTTGTCTCAATTCTTTTATATCCATAATATTATTCGTCTTTGCTCATGAATTTTGTCGTTACAGAAAGCTTGTGTGACGCCAGCCGCAGGGCTTCCTGGGCGACGGAACGATCCACCCCATCCATTTCAAACAGCACCATTCCTGGTTTCACAATCGCGACATAATGATCAACATTACCTTTACCTCCTCCCATCGGGGACTCATTACCATGCAGCGTAACTGGCTTATCGGGGAATATCCTGATCCAAACTTTACCACCTTTATGAAGGAAACGGGTAACGGCACGACGGGCAGCCTCAATCTGACGGGATGATACCCACCCATTTTGCAGGGCTTTCAGTCCATAACTTCCGAAATCAAGATTATTCTTCGAATATGACTTCCCGTATATTCTGCCCTTATGCCACTTCCGGTGTTTTACTTTTTTTGGTATTAACATAATTTAACCCTTCTGATTCTCGACTGTATTATTAAAAACCAAACCGCGGTTGATCCATACTTTCACGCCAACAGCGCCATAGGTGGTAAATGCAGCACCACGCGCATAATCAATATCGGCTCGCAACGTGTGTAACGGCACGCTACCCTGCCCGAATTTCTCCGTCCTGGCAATTTCCGCACCATTCAAACGTCCAGCAATGATAATTTTCACGCCCTTGGCACCTGCCTGCATGACTTGCTCAATCGCCCGCTTGGCGGCGCGCCTAAACGGTATGCGCTTCTCCAGCTGTTCGATTATCCCCTGGCAAACCAGCTGGGCGCTTAAATAAATCTTGTCAACTTCATGTATATTCAGAGTCAGGTTTTTCTTCTTCTCCATGAATTTCTTCTTGATCTCCTTTTTCAGGTCTTCGGCGCCCTGACCTCCACGACCGATGACCACGCCGGGTTTGGCGGTAAATATATTGACAACAAGCTCAGCGCCAGAGCGTTCAACTTCTACATTGGCCAGTCCGGCTTCGCGCAACTTGCGGTAAAGGAATTTACGGATCTTAATGTCCTGCTCTAAAAATTTGGTATAGTCCTTTTTGGCAAACCATTTGGATTTCCAGCCGATATTGACTCCCAATCGAAATGCTTTTGGATGTACTTTTTGTCCCATAGTCTTATCGTTCTCCTAATCGTCTTGAAAATTTATCTTTTATGCCTTTTAAATTAATAAGTGGCTTCTTCTCCCCCGTTGCCGCCTCCTCGGCTGATGGCTTACCCTTTGCTTCATGTTTGATGTCCTTGAAATCTACGACAGGTTGAGTAGTTGTAGCTTTTCCCGCAGCTGCCTTAATAGCTTTAACTGCTTTCTTGCCTTTTACTTTTACACCTTTTGCAGCTGCTAGTTCGTCAAGAATAATAGTGACGTGTGAAGATTTTTTTAATATTGGCGCCGCACGACCGAACGCCCGTGGTTTCCATCTTTTCAAACTTGGACCCATATCCACAAACGCTTTTTTGATGAATAACGTTTCTTTTTTTATCTGAAAATTATTCTCAGCATTAGCAATAGCGGATTTGAGCAGCTTTAACACTGGCAATACGGCATCCTTCTGTATATACATTAAGCGGTGCTCAGCTTCATCGACCGAACGTCCGCGGATGGCATCAATCACCAGCCGCACTTTGCGGGGAGACATCCTTAGAAATCGTAGTTTTGCTCTGACTTCCATAACAAATTAAATACGTATTATTTAACTGCGGGAGCCGCCTTGCCAGCTTCTGGGGCAGCTTGAGACTTTTGCAATTCAGCTTTTTGGGCCAGTGCTGCTGCCGCTTCCTCTTCGCGTTGCATGCGACCGCCATGTTTTACAAATTTCCTGGTTTGAGCGAATTCACCCAACCGATGACCGACCATATTTTCAACAATGTATACGGACACGTGATCGCGGCCATTATGGACCCCAAAGGTATATCCGACCATTTCCGGTGAAATGACTGAATCGCGTGACCATGTTTTAATAACTGTCCGATCGCCAGCTTTCAGTTTGGCTACTTTTTTCAGTAGATTCAGATCTGTAAATGGCCCTTTTTTAAGACTTCGTGTCATAATATATGATAATTGTGATGAATTATTTTCTGCGATGGACGATCAGGGCGTCGGAATATTTACCGGCTTTGCGCGTTTTTACGCCAAGCGCCGGCTTGCCCCAAGGCGTTTTCGGATGTTTCAAGCCTATCGGATTGTGGCCTTCACCACCGCCATGTGGGTGGTCAACAGGATTCATGGCTTTACCACGAACAGTCGGCTTGATGCCTCGCCAGCGGTTCTTTCCTGCCTTGCCGAGACGTACATTTTCATGATCAGTATTGGAAACCTGGCCAATTGTGGCTAAACATTCAGCGTTAAAAATTCTAACTTCGCCAGATGGTAATTTCAGCTGCGCAGTCCCGCCTTCAACTGCCTGGACGATAGCGCCAGACCCGGCCGAACGGACAATCGTGCCGGCAGTTCCAGGGAACAATTCAACGTCATGAACAGTAATTCCGACGGGCAATTTCCCCAATGGGACGCGGTTACCGGTTTTTATTTCCGCTTTCTCTTTTGATGAAACCACCGTATCGCCGACCTTCATTCCATGCGGAGCGAGTATGTAGCTTTTATCGCCATTAGGATACTGCAGTAGAGCCAGCCAGGCTGTCCGGTTCGGGTCATATTCAAGGGCGATAATTTTTGCCGTCTCGTCAAATCTGAGCCGGCGGCTGTCAATCATCCGATAAAAACGTGCATGACCGCCCCCACGATGCCGTACAGTAATTCGGCCTTGGTTATTTCGTCCGGAAGTCCGATTCAATGAAACCAGTAATTTCTTTTCTGGGCGCTTTTTGGTCAGTTCCGTACGGACGACACTACGCGAAAATCTGCGTCCTGGAGTGGTTGGGTTGTGCAGCTTGATTGCCATATTTTATAATCCTTCTTGAATTTCAATTTTTTGCCCGGCCGCGAGGGTGATAATTGCCTTTTTCCAAGCTTTTGTCAGACCTTCACTGCGGCCATACCGTATTTTTTTTCCGCGAACATTTATGATATTCACCTTGATTGGGTCAACACCGTAAAGTTTACGTATCGCTTTCCTAACCTCGCTGCGGTTTGTCCTGGGCGCTACCTGGAAAACATATTGGTTGTACATGCCGAGCAGAGAACCTTTTTCAGTTACTAAAGGTTTGAGCAGAACCCGATAGGCATTACCCGTATCTTCCTTGGTAATTTTGGATTTTTTTGCCTTTGCATCGGATTTATCAGGTACAGCGGTCATGGTCCCATCGGCAGCTACCACGGTTTTTACATTATCCTGCGACTTTTTGGATGCCTGTGTTTTTGCGGTAGATTTCGGCGTGCCAACTTTGTCAGCGCCAACAACAGTCTTTTCGTCAACGGACTTTTTAGATTTTAATTTATCGAATATTCCCATACGGATTATTTCAAGTATGTTTTGGTAATGACTTCCAGACTTGCTTTTGGCATCAATAATGTCTCGTGGTCCAACACGTCGACTATATTCAAACTGTCAGCATTTATGGTCTTTAAAAATGGAATGTTGCGGGTGGATTTAATGATAGTCTGGTCGGATTTTGGCAAAGCCAATAAAATGGTTTTTTTCAGCGGCAATTTAGAAATCGATGCGAGGAAATCTTTTGTCTTGACCGTCTTTTGTGCCAGTGAATCTATAATGACAATATTTTTTTCGCTCGCCCGATCAGTAAGAGCCATGAAAAGCGCTTGGCGTCTGGCCTTCTTGTTCATCTTCAGTGAATAATTCCTATCTGATCTTGGTCCGAAAACTACCGCACCGCCCTTCCATATCGGCGACCGGATTGAGCCATGCCGTGCGCGCCCGGTGCCTTTTTGGCGCCATGGTTTTTTTCCTCCGCCACGTACTTCTGAACGATCCTTGGTGTGGGCAATCGCAACGCGGGAGTTTGCCTGTTGTGTCCTTATGGCCTGCTGAACAACCTGGGGCTTTACACGTACAGCAAATATTTTCGGCTCTAGGTTTACTTCGCCTATTTTTGCACCTGTTGAATTGTATATGGCGACTTTTGTCATATTATTTAGTTCTTTTCTTCAGTCTCTGCTTCGGGAGACGTAGGTGGTTCAACCGCAGACTTTTCCCCCGTTTTTGGCTGTTCAATTTTCATTTCGCCCGTGGCAGTCAGCATCAACAGGTTGCCTTTTGGTCCCGGTACTGCACCTTTTAAATAAAGTAAATTTTTCTCTGCAT
Source organism: uncultured Gammaproteobacteria bacterium (assembly GCA_964628855.1). Taxonomy (GTDB): domain Bacteria; phylum Patescibacteriota; class Patescibacteriia; order UBA10025; family JAHIVO01; genus JBAYGJ01. Next base: position 95,639 of record CAZVMV010000001.1, read on the forward strand.
CAATTTCGATTATTTCCAAATTATGGACGGTAGTGCGTGCATCACCCATATGACCCGCCATGCGCATGCCTTTTATAACCCGTTGTGGGGCGGTCGCACCGATAGACCCAGGCATTCGGGATTGGTCCTTATTCCCATGGGTAGCGCGTGATCCGGAAAAATGATGGCGTTTGACGACGCCCTGGAAACCCTTGCCTTTGGACTTGCCCACAACTTTTACCTTATCGCCAACCGCAAATACTCCCGCCGTAATAATATCTCCCCTCTTCAAACCACTGTCGCCCTCTACCCTGAACTCTTTCAACGTCCGAACTGGAGTAAGATCTTTATATTGCCCCTTCAGAGAGGTCTTAATTTTTTTTGCTGGCCCAAATCCAATCTGAACGGACGAATAGCCGTCTTTTTCTTTAGTCCTGAGAGAAACTACCGGAGAAGGGCCTACCGTGACTACTGTCACCGGAACCACCGAACCGTCTTCGGCGAATCGCTGGGTCATATTCACTTTTTTCCCTAAAATAAATTTCATGTTCGATAAGGTAACTTAAAAACCAGTTGCGCTATTCGCGCCTGCCAGATATCCGCGTGGATGGTCTATAGACCACTCCGTGGCTTAAAAACTGGCAAATCGTTATCCGGGGATTAAATCATCATGAATTCATGAATTATCATCCCCAGAACCTATCTACCTTGATTGTGATAGATATCTTAACTGTAAACTACATTTTGATCTCAACGTCTACGCCGGCCGGTAAATTGAGGCTCATCATGGCATCGATTGTTTTCGGCGTCGGATTGATGATGTCAATCAATCGCTTATGGACACGCATCTCATACTGTTCACGGGCATCCTTGTGCACAAATGTTGAACGGTTTACGGTGTATCGTTTTTTTTCTGTGGGCAGCGGAATCGGCCCCTTTGTCTGGGCGCCAGTCCGGACAGCCGTATCCAATATTGTCCGCGTGGACTGGTCTATGATCTTGTGGTCATAGGCCCGGATACGGATGCGGATACGCTGTTGCACTTCCTCAGCTCCATTTCCAGGAACTGGGGTCGTCTGCACTTCTTCTTCGTCTGTATTGTGTGGCAGTTTTGCCATGATGTATGGGATCTAGATTGGTAATTAGCGATGTGGCGAGTACTGTATTGCGAGAAAATCCCAGACACCAGTCTGGAATTTTCTATAGCGATATTTTATTTAAATATTTTAGTGACAACTCCCGCACCAACCGTATGGCCGCCTTCACGAATGGCGAAACGCTGCTGCTCTTCTAATGCGACCGGCACGATAAGTTTGATTTTCAGTTTAACGGTGTCACCGGGCATAACCATCTCAGTCTTCTCTGGTAATTCCACCTCTCCGGTAATGTCAGTCGTCTTTATGTAAAACTGCGGCTTATAACCCTTGAAAAACGGGGTGTGCCGTCCGCCCTCTTCCTTGGTCAGGATGTAAATTTCTCCCTCAAATTCGGTATGCGGCGTAACGCTGCCCGGTTTGGAAATCACCTGTCCACGTTCTACATCTTCCTTTTTCGTGCCACGCAGTAAAATTCCAGCATTGTCACCGGCTCGGCCTTCATCCAATGACTTATTAAACATTTCAATGCCGGTTACTACGGTTTTTGCCGTTGGCTTGATACCCACGATTTCAATATCATCATTCAGCTTAACGACGCCGCGTTCAATACGGCCAGTAACAACAGTGCCACGTCCTTCGATTGAGAAAATATCTTCGATCGGCATTAAAAATGGCTTTTCGGTATCGCGTTTCGGTTCCGGTACGTTCTCATCCAATGCTTTCATTAATTCCATGATTGCTTCCTGATTTTTGGCATCCCCTTCCAAAGCTTTCAAGGCTGATCCCTTGATGATCGGGCAGGTATCACCAGGAAATTCATACTTTTTCAGTAAATCACGGACTTCTACTTCGACGAGGTCAATAAGCTCTTTGTCATCAACCATATCTACTTTGTTCAGAAAAACTACGATATACGGCACGCCGACCTGGTGGGCTAAGAGGATGTGTTCACGCGTCTGAGGCATTGGGCCATCAGCAGCGGAAACGACTAAAATTGCACCATCCATCTGGGCGGCGCCAGTAATCATGTTCTTGATATAATCAGCGTGGCCTGGGCAGTCGATATGGGCATAATGCCTCTTTTCCGTTTCGTATTCCACATGGGCGGTTGCAATTGTAATACCGCGCTCCTTTTCTTCTGGGGCATTATCAATCTGGTCGACCGACTTGGCTTGGGCCGTAAAACCCTTGTCTGCCAATGTTTTTAATATGGCAGCTGTTAAAGTTGTCTTACCATGGTCAACATGACCGATAGTTCCGACGTTGACATGGGGCTTTGTCCGTTCAAATTTTCCTGTCATAAACCTTAATATTCCTTATTAATTAAGATTGTTAGATAATAAAAAAAAGAATTTGCAGATTTGATTATAGCAGTGGAGCGGATAATAAGCAAGGAAATACCTGCTCATTTTAGATAAATTCTGGAAAAAATGCACTTTTTAAACTAATATTAGCTATTTTTTTGTATTATTTTTCTGATAATGCCTATTTTTAACCACTTTAACGGAGTAAAACCATACTTTTATCCCCAATACTGTGGATAATGCCCTATCTCTATTTCAATTCAAATGAATTTACTATATTTTCGTAATCCTGTCCATTGCCCCGCAGGCTGAATAGGGATGCCCCTTTATTGAGCAGGACAATTGTTACTGGGCTCCCGTCTTTGGCGCTCCCCCCCGTCAGTTTTTGAGCCGATAGGCCATTAACTGTGATATTTTTTTCTGAAGTTACAGATATCGAATTTTTCACCTGGCCTTCCAAACTGTCGTCCATTACGCTGATAGTTACAGTAGAGGTTGGATTTGCAGGGTCGCTTAAAACCAGTGAATATATTTTATCCTTCCCACTGCCCGTGACCGATGATGCTCTTTTCCACCCAGCCGAATATGTTAAGGAAAAACCATATTCGCTGTTATTATAATTCTGGGAAACAGTCCCGCTATTCTGATTTGAGATGGTATTAATGTCTGACGAATTGGCGTTCTCCTGAGAATTCACTTCAGTCTTAACGTTTGAGTTAATGGCCGCCGATTGGTTGGAATTCTGATTGGCGTTTGTAGCAGGATCCGGTCGAGTATAATACCATGCGGCAACTAGCACGCCGATGGCCAGTATGCCAAAAACCCATATCCAGTAATTTCTTGTCCGACGACTAACCCCCCGTTCCATAAAGTTGAGGTTATTTTTTCTTTTTCGTATCCTCTTCCGTGCCGACAATCTGCATAAGGACGTTCTTCGGCACCTCCTGATAATTCAAAAATTCCATGGAATAGGAGGCACGGCCCTGAGACATCGAACGCAGTGCAGTGGCATATCCAAACATTTCTGCTAATGGGACTTCTGCATCAATTACCTTCATCATCCCCCGGTCCCTCATCTCCTTGATAGTGGCGCGCTTTGAATTAAGATCGCCGATCACGTCACCCATCGATTTTTCAGGGGTTACTACTTCGACCTTCATAATCGGTTCCAATAATATCGGAGTGGCTTTCTTTGTAGCTGCCTGCAAGGCCATTGAACCGGCGATTTTAAAGGCGCCTTCTGAAGAATCGACTTCATGGTACGAGCCATCCAAAACCGTCGCCTTAACATCAACCATCGGATAATGGGCTAACACGCCGCGATCTAGGGCTTCCTTTATACCCTTCTGGATCGGTACAATATATTCTTTAGGAATGTTGCCACCCTTCACTTCATCCACAAATTCAAATCCCGCACCGCGTTCCATCGGTTCGACGCGGATAATGCAATGGCCATACTGACCACGGCCGCCCGACTGGCGGATATACTTGCCTTCCGCTTCCGCAATCGCTTTGATTGTTTCTTTGTAGGCCACTTGTGGTCGGCCGACATTTGCTTCGACTTTGAATTCCCTCTTCATCCGGTCAACAATTATTTCCAGATGCAATTCACCCATGCCCCAAATAACGGTCTGGTTTGTTTCCTCGTCCGACTTGATCCGGAAAGTGGGGTCTTCAGCGGCCAATTTAGCCAGGGCCATTCCCATCCTCTCCTGATCGCCCTTTGTCTTTGGCTCGATAGCCACTGAGATGACAGGATCAGGGAATACGATTTTCTCCAATACGACTGGATGATTTGGGTCACAGAGTGTATCACCAGTTGTGGTGTTTTTCAATCCGACGGCAGCTGCAATTTCACCAGAAAAAACTTCGCTTACGTCCTCACGGTGGTTTGCGTGCATTCTCAAGATTCGGCCAACCCGCTCCTGGTTGCCATTACTGGCGTTGAGCACGTATGAACCTGACTTCATAACTCCCGAATAGACCCGGAAAAACGTCAGCGTGCCGACAAACGGATCAGTAGCTACCTTAAAAGCCAAGGCCGCAAATGGCGCTTCGTCAGATATCGGGCACTCTATCTCCTCATCGCCCTTGATTGACTTGCCTTTTATGGCCGGCACGTCTAACGGAGAAGGGAGATATTCCACTACAGCGTCTAGCAAAGGCTGGACACCCTTGTTTTTTAAAGCCGAGCCAACCAAAATTGGCATTAATTTATTACCAATCGTCGCTTTGCGCAGGACGCGTTTTAAATCTTCCAGCGGAATTTCCTGGTTATCCAGATATTTCTGCAATAAATCATCGTCCTGCTCGGCAATCTTTTCGATCATGGAATGGCGGTATTCTTCGACCTTCTCCTTCATGTCTTCAGGCACATCCGTTTCCTCGAAGTCTTTGCCTAAATCATCCTTGTAAATCGTCGCCCTACGGGTAAAAAGGTCGATGATGCCTTTAAAATTGCTTTCTGCGCCGATTGGTAGCTGAATCGGTACTGCATGGGGCGTAAGTCTTTCATGGATAGCCGCTAAATCAGCATAAAAATCAGCTCCCATCCTGTCCATTTTATTGACAAAACCCATCAGCGGCACCCCAAATTTTTCCGCCTGATGGAAAACTGTTTCTGACTGTGGCTCCACACCGGCTACTCCGTCAAAAACGATAAATCCGCCATCAAGAACGCGCAAACTGCGCTGGACTTCGACGGTAAAATCGATATGGCCGGGCGTATCAATGATGTTGATGCGCGAATCTTTCCAAAAACATGTCGTGGCGGCGGAAGTGATGGTGATGCCGCGTTCTTTTTCCTGCTCCATCCAGTCCATTTCTGCCTCGCCTTCATGCACTTCTCCGATTTTGTGCTTTTTCCCGGTATAAAAAAGAATGCGCTCTGAAACAGTAGTTTTCCCGGCATCTATATGGGCGATAATGCCGATATTACGGGTATTTTCTAGGGTGTACTGGCGTGGCATAGGATGTGAGTATGTTCAATAATTATTTATTAAGCGAAATGCGCAAAAGCCCGGTTGGCTTCGGCCATGCGGTGGACGTCTTCGCGCTTCTTCATGGCATCGCCCTGTTTCTGCGCAGCATCCATCAATTCTCTGGCTAATTTGAAGCTCATTGGTTTCCCCTTTTTTGCACTGGCCGCGCCGATAATCCATCGGAAAGCCAAGGCCAGTTTGCGGTTACCTTTCACTTCTACAGGGATTTGGTAATTCGCCCCGCCGACTCGCCGCGATTTTACTTCGATTATGGGCGCGACGTTATTGATCGCTTGGTCAAATATTTTTATCGGCTCCTGCTTTGTCTCCTTGCCAACAATATCCAGAGCACCGTAAACAACCTGCTGAGCAACAGTTTTCTTCCCTTTCCGCATGATTGAATTAATAAATTTAGACAATACGATGTTGTTGTATTTTGCATCGCCCGGAATATTTCGCTTTGGTGCTGATTTTCCTCTCATAAAAAATAAAAATAATTAAGTTATGAAGCTTTTTTGGCGCCGTACAGACTGCGTCCCTGTTTCCGATCTGCGACTCCCTGAGTGTCGTACACGCCACGAACTATGTGGTATCGCACGCCCGGCAAGTCTTTGACGCGGCCTCCCCGGATCAATACTATTGAGTGCTCCTGTAAATTATGCCCGACACCGGGAATATAAGCGGTCACTTCCATGCCATTAGACAGACGGACACGTGCGATTTTCCGCAGTGCCGAGTTTGGCTTTTTGGGCGTGGTAGTGGTGACTTTGACGCAAACGCCGCGCTTGAAGGGGCTGCCTTTTTGAAGCTGGCTTCTTTTCCGGCGGATGGTATTTAATACCGGCTGAAGGGCGGGTGTCTTCGATTTAAACGCACTCAGGGTGCGTGAATGTCGGATCAATTGATTTACGGTTGGCATAAAACAGGCTTTAAATAAATGGTTATTTTTTACAAATAAAAAAGTATCTTTAGACGATACTCGGGTTCAGACCCAGCATAACACAGACCCCCAAAAAATGTCAACATCCCGACCCATCAGCCGAAAATCTTTACGGCCAGGTTATAAAGGGTGCCGATCAGTGCGGAAAAAAGTGAACCGCCGAGGACAACAAATATGAGTAAAATCCAGGGCCCATACAGTTCCAGCCTCCTGACGGCATCCTGGAAACGGTAAGGCACTACCGCATACAATAATTTTGAGCCGTCCAGTGGTGGAAACGGTAGTAGGTTAAAAATCGCCAAAACAAAATTAATTTCAATCATCATCAACAGAAACGTGGTCAATAAATTATCTGAACCGATTAAATTGCTTGATACTAAAAATTTCAGTAAAAAGCCAAAGACAATGAAACTTATAAGATTTGAGGCAGGGCCAGCGATAGAAATCAGGACCGGACCCCATTTCTGGTGCTTTAGATTGTACGGATTGAACGGCACAGGCCGTCCCCACCCGAATCCCGCCAAAAGCAGGACGATAAAACCGATTGGGTCCAAATGCTTCAGCGGATTCAAAGTCAGCCGGCCCTGGTCGGCAGCCGTGTGGTCTCCTTCCTTATAAGCAGCGTAAGCATGACTGAATTCGTGGATCGTGATGGCATACACGATCCCGACTAGCCAGGCAATCAAAAGTTGTGGCTGTGAAAGCAGACTAAGCATAAATTCATTGACAGCAAAGATAAAATAAAGTACGCTTATTATAATCAAAAACTATAATCAGTACAACCTATGTCTAGAATCTGTGATATCTGCGGACGCGGTGCCCTGAGCGGCCAGTCACGCAGCCATTCAAACATCGCCACCAAGAGGCGTCAACAAATCAATTTGCAGCAAACCCTCTACCGGGGCAAACGAGTCAAAGCCTGCGCCAGCTGCATCAAGACCCTGGCTAAGAAAACCAAGTAGTAAAATTAAAAAAAGTCCCGCTGTAAAAACCGTGGGATTTTTTATTACCGCTATTTTCCGAAGCGGCGTTCTCGATTTTGGTACTCAGCCAAAGCGGCGTCCAGTTCTGCTTCGCCAAAATCAGGCCAAAGCGTAGGCGTGAAATACAGCTCCGAATAGGCCGATTCCCACAATAAAAATCCGGACAGGCGCTGTTCACCCGACGTTCTGATGATCATGTCCGGATCGGGAATGGACGAAGCGTACAAGTTTTCGCTCACTAAAGATTCGGTGATTTTTGCAGGGGCCATTTTCATGCCAACGATTGACTTAATGGCATCAACAATTTCCGCGCGACCGCCATAGTTCAGAGCCATGTTAAAAATGCATTTTGAATTGTTGCGGGTCAGTTCCACGGCTTTCTTGATTTCCTGCTGGATAATTTTTGAAAGCCCGCCAAGTCGACCGACCGCATTGTATCTGATTCCCTCCTGATGGAGTTTTTTTACCTCCTGCCTGATAACCTGCAAAAAAAGTTTCATGAGATATTTCACTTCTGCCGGAGGACGATCCCAATTCTCAGTAGAAAATGCGTATACCGTCAATATTTTTACCCCTTTTTTTATGCACCATCTCAGTGCTGTCCGGACATTATCCAATCCCCTACGGTGTCCCTCAAGCAACGGCAAACCATGCAACTTTGCCCAGCGGCGGTTGCCATCCATAATGATTCCGATGTGATTGGGAGTTTCCATATACACACCTCATTATACCTGCTACCCTCCGATTTACAATAATAAAAAATTGGCAGGCCCTTCCTGGACCTGCCATTTCAACTCACGCCCCTCCTTCCATTGAACTAAACTGTTAAGTTTTGGAAATCAGATTGCGAATAGGCCGTTATGATTAAACGGCAAATCTATTATAGGACGCTTGCTTAAATGGTCAACTTTTTAGTACGGAAACGCCGTAATAAAAGCGAGTTCGCCACTACAGAAACGCTGGATAAGGCCATAGCCGCCCCAGCGATTTCCGGCCGCAATTGCCACCCAAACAGCGGGTAAAAAACACCCGCAGCCAGCGGAATCCCGGCTACATTGTACACCAGGGCCCAAAAAAGATTCTGGACAATCTTCCTGAAAGTAGCGCGGGACAATTCAATCGCCCGGACGACGTCAGTCAAGTCATTTTTTACCAAGACAATCTGGCCTGTTTCCATAGCCACGTCAGTGCCAGAACCGATGGCGATGCCAAGGTCTGACTGCGCCAAAGCAGGCGCGTCATTGACTCCGTCACCCACAAAAGCAACTCTTTTGCCCGTTGATTGAAGCTGTTTCACCGCACTGGCCTTATCCTGTGGCAAAACTTCAGCTAGGACATGTTTGATGCCCAATTGCCTGGCGATCGCATCGGCAGTACGACGGTTATCGCCAGTCAACATTATCACTTCAATGCCCTTGCTCTCCAACAGTTTGAGCGTCTCCCTAGTACTTGTCTTGACCGTGTCCGCGACAGCAATCCAGCCAAACAACTTACCGTTAAGGCTAACCATCATCACCGTTTTGCCCTCCTGCTCAAGTTTTTCGATGGACGTTGAAGCATGGGAATAATCTATCCGCTCCTTTTCAAACAATTTTCTGTTCCCAAGTACAATCCTTTCCGTACCAGCAGCGCCCTTTACCCCTAACCCCGGAACCGCTTCGAAGCCGGTAATTTCTGGCAATGCCACCCCGCTCTGTTTAGCGCTTAACATAATCGCCTCTGCCAAAGGATGCTCGGACTGTTTCTCGAGCGCCGCCGCATACTTAACAATTTCAACTTCCTCGGTACCGTCAGACGAACTGACATCAGTGACTACCGGCTTGCCGGTCGTCAGGGTGCCGGTTTTGTCAAAAACCACTACGTCAATCTTCCGGGCAGCTTCGAGAGCTTCGCCGCCCTTGATCAAAATCCCCTGGGATGCGCCAACACCCGTACCAGTGATGATGGCTGTCGGTGTAGCCAAACCGAGTGCGCAAGGGCAAGCAATGACCAATACGGCAACGAACGCTAACAAGCTCGGCACGAACGGCTGGCCGGCAATCAGGAACCACGCTAAAAAAGTCAGGAGAGCAATCCCGATTACCGTGGGCACAAAAATAGATGATACGCGATCGGCAAATCTTTGGATCGGTGCCTTTGACGCCTGCGCTTGCCCTACCAAACGTATTATTCCGGATAGAAGCGTCTCGGCTCCAATTTTTGTTGCCCTAAATACAAACGAACCGTGCTTATTGATCGTGCCGCCTATGACAGTATCGCCTGGCGCCTTCTCTACTGGCATGCTTTCGCCAGTTACCATTGATTCATCAATCGAAGAATTGCCCTCCATCAACTGACCGTCTACCGGCACCTTATTGCCCGGTTTGACCCTGATCAAATCACCGACGACAACCTGCTCAAGCGGTATTTCTGTTTCCTGCCCATGGCGGACAACAATCGCATTTTTTGGAGCAAGCCCCATCAATGCCTTGATTGCTTCCCCGGTTTTACCTTTGGCGCGCGCCTCCAGCCATTTCCCCAATAACACGAATGCTATCAGAATGCTCCCTACCTCGAAATAAACTTCGCCAGGCACAATTCCCAGCATCACAAAGACTGAATACAGGAATGAAGCGCTTGTTCCGATCGCGATCAGACTGTCCATATTAGCCGTCCGGATTTTCAATGAACTCCAAAAACCTCGGTAAAACTGCCAACCTGCCCAAAACTGAATCGGCAAGGCAAAGACAAACTGCATCCACTCACGGAAAGGCACATCCTCGATTGCGGGCACCAGCCTCATGCCCATACTGAGCGCCAATACCGGCAAGGCTAAAAATAAACTGGCCCAGAATTTTATCCTAACAGTCCTTATTTCTTCAAACTTTTTCTGCTCCTCCTGAGCCTGTGAGGCTGCGTCATCAAGATATTCAACAGCCCCGTACCCCGCTGCTTCGACGCTCTTGATTAGTCCCGGCAGTTCTACCCGGGTCTTATCATAAACTACATGCGCGCGTTCTGTCCCGTAGTTAACCGACGCTTTTGTGACTCCTGGGGTTTTTTTCAGACGACGTTCTATCAACTGGGCACAACTAGCACAATGCATTCCTGATAATGATAATGTAGTGCTTTTTTCCATAAAATTTATTCCTCTATTCGGTAATGACCGGCTCCTGTCACTTCGTTTTTTAGCTGACCGAAGTCTAGCGTCTCATCAAAATCCAATTCTGTTTTCCCGTTTTGCGGATCCACAGTCACAGACTTAACGCCGGGGACATCATTAATAACGTCTTCAAGCAAACCCTTGCAACCCGCGCAATGCGTACCTTGAATAATAAATGTTTTATGCATAATGATTTTTTAGTTATTTAAGCAATTCATTACTGTCGGATCACAAGTATCTGCCGGAGGCGTTCCATTAATGACTTTAAATGCGGCGCCTGGCGTGGTCATACCCATTGTACAACTAAATCCAATATCTCCTGCATCAGTCGGGGTGAATTTTATCGTTTTGATGCCGTCTTTCGGGAGAAATTGGGTGATTTTCAGCTTCGGCACCGTTATCGCCTGCGCACAGCCGGCCGCTTTACTGGCATCAATCTGCCATTCAACCGGCATATTGGCATAGACAGTTACATTAGCAGGGACGTACTCATACCCGACTATTTTCATTTTTACTATCTGTACTCCGTTTACGATCTGGACATTCGGGTCGCGGATCGGCGTACCGGCTTGTGCAACTTGCTGGATATTGCCAGACGAAGTGTCGGATTCATCGGTTTTACCTAATCCGGCTAACGCGACACCGTTTGAAATATTGAAGATGCCAATAAGCACTACGACCACAGCGGCAAATTTCATGAAATACTGCTGGAATTTACCTTTGGCAAAACTCAGAATTGCACTGAGCGACATCAGGGCTGGCAATGTCCCCAGCGCAAAAACACCCATCGTCAGCATGCCGGTGAGAAAGCTCCCTTTTGTCAGGACGTACAATTGTAATGCTTGCGTGAACCCGCAGGGCATAAAAAAAGTCAGTGCTCCGAAAACGAACGGAGCGATACGTTTTTGCTTCCCTTCGGCCGCATTGAAAATACGGTGCGCGAATGATTTTGGCATACGCGGCTGAAACCTGGATAACCATGGGAAAATATTTAGCAACTGCAACCCTAAAATTACCATGACTATACTGACCAGCACTGTCAAAATACCGTTCCATCTGGTCGAAAGGGAAAGCGACGCCCCAATCGCGCCAACCACGCCTCCTAAAACCGTATAGGAAACCAATCGGCCGATGTTGAAATACAAATGTGGCCTGAACCGTTCGCGACTGCTCTGGGCCTGGTGTTGTTCGTTGTACCTGGAAGCAACCGCCAGGAGCAACCCTCCAGTGACTGCCATACATGTCGAAACGGCAGCCACTAATCCTATAGAAAATACCAACCAAAGACTCATGGATTCCTTTGCACCAAAATCGTTAGGCAATAGATGAAATTGCTTCAGGACAAAAAATAGCCCCAGGACTACTAATACAATCCAGCCTAATTGGAGATAATCACGCCAATCTTGCGGCCGCCTGACCAACCCCATCATGCTAGTAACAGAATAACCATCCGAAACCACTGCCTGATGTAGCGCTTCAACGGGAACAGATCCTTCGTACTCCACTTCTGCCTGGCCACGGGCCAGGCTGGCCGAAACCTGCCTGACACCAGGGACTTTGCGCATCTTTCTCTCGATCAAGGTCTCGCATGCGGCACAATGCATGCCGGAAATTAGTACCGTTATTTTATTTAATTTATTTTCCATAAATAGTTAATTTAATGTTTGCAAAACAAAATCCTTGCGGCTAACCCCACCCCTGTTCAACGAGAAACAGAAACAGGCTTACTAAGCGCAAGTGCTATATAGTAACCGGATAGATTTTTGGGTGAAGTATGCCCTGACGGAATATGCGTCGTAAATGCACAAAAACGGACACTTCGGGCGAATTGAACTGATTACGGAACAGTTTGAGCTTCCACACGTCCCATAAAACTCCGTGATATATTAAACTCCGGGCAATCACAACCAAGAAAAACGTTAACAAAAACATGGAGAGACCTTCGGGGACCACGGCGGAAAATATCTGAACCCAGCTCCTGATGTGATCTGCCAGGGTCATGGGACACATTGCTTGGCCATCCTGCATATAAGGACAGTGGGTCATGCTGCCTTGTGACATGCCCATCATGCCGCCGCTCAGCAATAATATGCTGAATGCAAAAAAACCGATAATTAGCGCCGAACCGGCTAATTTTCGTATCTTTTTATTCGGTTGTAATATATATATAAAATTGCTAAATTTCATTGCTTGGAAAGTATAACATATTTAATTTATTTTTTCAAGTACTCACCTTGACAACCCAAATATGGCATGTTACATTTCTATGAAAATTAAAAAATACGAAATCACATTCACGGAGGAAAAATGGAACGTTTAAGAATTGGCTCCAGATCATTTGACGAGGTATTCGATGCTGTCTCTTCTGCAGTCGGAACATACCTGACTCACCGCAAGAATACCGATCCGACCCGGAAAGGAGGCTATTGCACGATTGTCGACCGCATGTCGGAAGAAGTGGTCGCCACATTCGAGGTCGGCCACCCGGAACATCGGAAAGCGGAAAGGTACCGGCAATTGTCGGTAGAGAAGGCTCTCCGGTTACTGGAAACCAATGACAAACTCGGCCACCTGACAAGCTGGCAGAGCCGCGACGAACAGGCCGACAAATGGGGCGGCGCAATCATCGTCGGCGACTACATCTTCTCCTTTTCTGGATTCGCTCCCGATCTGGTCGATGAAGCCGTGATGATCTTGGCGGCTCGAACTCTCAGCTTCCTCAATGAAGGCGAAGCCGAATCACTGGCCAATACCAACAACAACGATTGGGCACAGCTATTACTGGCTGCCTGATCCAATCATCTCAATTTTCTTCGAATGACGGTCTGTATTTATACGGACCGTTTTTTCTTCCCTGCCAACTGCCCGCAGGCACCGTCCACATCACGGCCATACCTGAAACGTTCGACCGCAGTGATGCCATTTTTTTCCAAAATGGAAGCAAATTGGCGCACGGCATCCTTTGACGAGGGTTTAAAAATCCCGGTTGGGTTGTACACGATTAAATTCACAAAAAAAGGCGGTGACAACCTTTCATGCAATAAAGTGGCCAGGCGCTTTGCCATCTCCGGCGTATCATTAACGCCATCCAACATGATGTATTCTATCATCACTTTCCGGCCGGTTTTTTCAACATAATTTGATGTGGCAGCTAAAATTTCTTTTATTCCATAACGTTCGCTGATCGGCATGATTTTGCTTCTCAAGTCCTCGGTCGGCGCATGAAGAGAAATTGCCAAATTGACTTGCAATGGCTCCTCCGTCAGGCGCATGATCCCGGGGACAATACCGGATGTTGAAATTGATAGATGCCTGGCTCCGATACCAAGCCTATCTGGATCGTTAAGCTGCCGGACCGCGCCAAGCACCTCTTCATAGTTGAGGAAAGGTTCGCCCATCCCCATAAATACCACGCTGCCGACACGTTCGTTTTCCTGCTTCAATAGCCGCGAAAAGAAAATGACCTGCTCGACAATCTCATCCGCCGATAAGTTGCGCGTGAACCCGCGCTGCCCAGTCGCACAAAAAGCACAGCCCAGCGGACAGCCGACCTGGGAGGAAACACAGACAGTATTACGTCCGTCAGCATGACGCATCAGGACAGATTCGATTTTTTCGCCGTCTGCCAGTGTGATTAGCGCTTTGGTTGAATGTCGGTCCCCTGCTGAATCTATGTGCGCATTGATTTCCAGTGGGCATTGTTTGTTCAACTGTTCGCGCAAATCGGCCGGGAATGTCGTAACCTCTGACCAGGAAAATCTCAATTCCTTAAAAATGGCAACCATGGCCTGTTTTTTTCTAAAGGCAGGTTGCTGCTCCAATATTAAATTCAAATTTTGTAAATTCATTATCTATGGTCGCCGCTACCGTGCAAAGTTCCGCGTTCTTTACGGGACGCGAGCTTTTCCAGATTTCGATGCGCCACTTCCTCGAGCGTAAGCTGAAGCTCGGATGCAAGATTTGAAACATACCATAACGCATCCCCTAGCTCTTCGGCAATTGCCTGTTTTTGCGTTTCGTCAAGCACATCCCCATGATCACGGCTAATCTTTTTTACTTTATTTGCCAATTCACCGGCCTCACCGGCCAAGCCAAGAGTGGGATATATATAATTATGATCACGGTCGGGATAAAGCGCTGTCTGCCTGGCTTTGGACTGGTAATCATTTAAATTCATATGTTTATTAAGCTAATTTTTTCTCCAAGATAATATTATATTCTCTATATCCCATGCGCCGGTACAATCTGGCGGCGCGCTTATTTTTTGCTGAAACCATTATAGATACATGGCCGATGCCTTTTTTCCGGCACCAGCTATTAAATGCCTCGGCCATTAGCGTTCCTAGGCCATGGCTCCGGTAATACCGACGGACGTATAACACTTCCAATTCTCCAGATTTTGCGGGCCTACGCACAGCCGTACGGTGCATTACTGACCCAATCAAAAAACCTTGCACCTTTTTTCTGAATTCAGCGACAATGAAGAAATGATCATTCCCGCGCAAACGGCTTGTCAGATAATTCCGGCCAGCGCGTGATACGGCCCAGTGAACAAACATTGTCGGGTCGTATTTCAGGTGCTCTAAACGCACATAATGATGGAGCATTTCATGGACCTCGAGTAAGTCTGCTCGTTTGGCTTTTCGCCAGGCAATTTCTTTGTTCATAAGCACACTTAGTAGCATTGTCGGGGTGGGGAGAATTGAACTCCCTCTAAACCCACCCCATGGGCGCGTACTACCGGTATACTACACCCCGACGCTGCTACTGATTGTTTTAGCCGATTAAATACTTAACTATTTTATCAGTAACTCTTTCATATGGCAATAAAAAACTGCCAGACTTTTTGTCTGGCAGCGCACACCACTGCTATAAAGTGCGAGGGATGCCTTCTGGCGTGGAATGCAAATGCACATCTGTCGTACCGGGGTCTCTGTAGATTTCAATCGTAAAACCACAAGAATCAAGTTGTGTGCAACGAAGCACGGTCCACGTCCCCAAAAGGCCATCATGTGAAATCGCTTCATGCATTACTCCAGTTTCGCATTTTGGGCACGCAGTTCTGACATACTGCGCAATTTGTGAAGCAAAGATCCATTGTTCTTGCATTACATCCTCCTTATAAAGAACGTTTTTAATAACCATAACAAAAAACTAGCCGCTTCATGGCTAGTCTTGGCTATCTAACACTTACTCACTAACCACAAAGCCGCTAGGACGTAATAAGCTTAATAATAAGACCTAACAGCTGACTGTCGCAATTACCGGCTTTTACTTTTTGAGTCATCTCAAGATTCATGGTTCTATTCGAACATTATGTCTTCGTCGACGCGTTTGTAATCATGGATTTCATTCTCTCTGAACCATAATTTTGCCTCAAATTCCGCCTCTGCTACATTACCAGAGGCGTGGATCATATTTTTTACCGTTCGCTTCTGTTGGTTGGCTAAAATGGGTGAATCGATGGAATAATCCCCCCGGATGGTGCCTGGCTGGGCAAATCTAGGCAACGTATGACCGACCATCAACCGCACGGAATCAACGGCATGCAAACCCTGCAATAACAATGCAACTACCGGTCCCGAACTCAAAAAATCCATGTTCCATTTCCGAACGGTCTTGCCTATCTCATACGGATCAGTCGTCCCCAAATCCTCATTTGGGTCACGCCCGTATTCAGCGTAACTTTTCAAAGTTTTCTCGCCAACACTGGTCAAATAAGCTTTCTCGTCCGGATAATGCTTGGCAACCATGTCTTTGTCTACCCAGACCATTTTCATACCGATTATCTTGAATCCAGATTTTTCAAATCGTGAAATGATTTCGCCTACCAATGCGCGTTTGACCGTGTCTGGTTTCAATAAAACAACGGTCTTTTCCAAACGGGGATCGTTTGCTTTCATATTATTGTTTGATCTTCTTGGTTAATAAATATTTTACTTTTTCGACAATTTCCGCCGGGGTATGGTTTGCCTTTATGAAATAATCGTCCGCCCCTAGCTGTTTGCCCTTTTCGACATCCTCAGTCTGTCCCAGGTTAGTGAGCAATAAAACATGGGTAGTGCCCATTGTTGGGTCGCTTTTCAATTCTTTCAAGACGGCAAAGCCGTCAAGTTTGGGCATAATAATATCTAAAAGTACCAGGTCCGGCTTCTCTTTCTTGGCCATTTCCAACCCCTGCGCTCCGTCTTCTGCCCTTATTACCTTCAACCCTTCCTTGGAAAATTTCGTGATGTACATGTCAGCCAACATCTTGTCATCCTCAACCAGCAATATTTTGGTGTTGAATTTACCGTTTTTTATATCCGCCATAACATAAAAAATTTAAACATTATTAGTCATTACAGTATAACAGTTCCGCCCATTAATCGTCAATGAATATGCGGGCGTTTAGTGTGCCAATCAGTAGATTGCTCATAAGCATAGGCCGCCCGTAAAATGGTCGCTTCGTCAAAGGACTTACCCATAATTTGAAGGCCGATCGGCAGGCCCTTCGTGAAACCGCATGGGATAGAGACTCCGCACAGGCCGCCAATATTCGCTTGCACATTATAAATGTCCGATAAATACATCAGGAGTGGGTCAGCAAATTTTTCGCCGAGTTTGAACGCCACGGATGGAGTCGTTGGGGTTATCAGGCAATCAATTTTATTGAATGCATCGGCAAGTTCATGCCTAATGACAGATCGTACTTTTTGGGCTTTGACGTAATATTGGTCATAATATCCAGCTGACAACGCAAACGTGCCTAAAATGATTCTACGTTTGGCTTCGTCGCCAAAACCTTTTTCCCGTGAACGAGCGTATACCTCAAAAAGATTTTTTGCTGAATCATCCGCCGAAAGCCCATACCTGACTCCATCAAACCGCGCCAGGTTTGACGAAACCTCAGACATAACAGTGATCAAATAAACTGCCAAGGCATATTTCGTATGTGGCAGGCTTAATTGAACAACTTTTGCGCCAAGTTGTTCCAGTTGCTTAATAGCTTCTAAAACGGATGATCGGATTTCAGGGTCCATGCCCTCGACAAAATACTCGTCAGAAACGCCTACCTTCAATCCTTTCACGCCAGATTTTAACGATGAAAAATCTAAAGTCCTGTCTACCAACGTCCCATCCCGACCGTCTGGTCCGGCAATTGAACTTAATAGCGTGGCGCAATCCTCCACGTTTTTTGTCAGTGGACCGATCTGGTCCAAAGAAGAACCCATCGCCGACAAGCCAAACCGTGACACACGCCCATATGTAGGTTTGAGTCCGACTACTCCGCAGAAAGCTGCCGGCTGACGGATTGAGCTGCCCGTATCAGAACCGAGAGCGGCAATACACATATCAGAAGCTACGGCAGCTGCCGATCCACCGGACGAACCTCCCGGAACCATGTCTAGGTCCCATGGATTATGAGTTTGGAAAAAAGCGGAATTCTCCGTCGATGAACCCATGGCGAACTCGTCCATATTCATTTTACCGAGTACGACCGCGCCTTCATTTTTCAATTTTGAAATTACTGTTGCATCATAGGTGGCAACATATTTTTCCAATATTTTTGACCCGCTCGTGCATTCCACGCCTTTTATAAGAATATTATCCTTGATCGCTAAAGGGATGCCCGTAAGTCCAGTTACTTTTTCCTTATTGGATATTTTTTTGTCAGCCTGCTCTGCCTGAATTAAGGCGCTTTCCTCCATTTTTGTAATAAAAGCATTGATGTGTCCGTCATTTTTTTTCATTGACGCCAAACACGCTTCAGTCAATTCGCGTGAGCTGAACTGCCTTTTTTCCAAACCTACTCGGGCCTGCTCAATTGTCAGTTTATTTAATTCCATACGGCTACTCCAAAACCGGTTTAACCTTGTTCAAATTACCGGACCGATTTGGCCACTGGTCTATGATTGGCTTACTATCGCCCCAGGGCTCCACTTCATCCTTACGGAAAGTACTGGCCGGTGAATTATGTGAGCTAATATCGATATGGCTGGTATCCACCTCGTTCAATTGCTTCATATAATCCAAAATAGAGGAAAGCTGGCCGGCAAACCTCTTTTTCTCATCAGCCGATAATTCTATCCTAGCCAATGAGGCTAACCTCTCTACGTCTTTTTCCGTCAGTTCCATACATACCAGTATATCATCGGTAATATAAAAAACAAAACTGTACATTCTCTATTGACAGTTATTGATTACCATGCTACACTCTACTGTCTTTTTAAGTCCAGAAAATCTGGACTAATACAAAAACCATACAATCGCTCTTTGAAAGGAGGTGAAATCATGTCAGAGCAGAAAACACCCGAGCAGATCGACCATGCCTTCGCTGTCGCAGCAGTCGTCGTCGCAATCCGTGAAAAAGGCTTCAAGGGCCTCAGACGGGATATCGTCGACATCCTCCGACAACAAGGTGTTGAGCCGAGGAACATCGAAAGCAATCGGGCAATCACCAAGATTGTCATTGATGCACTGGATGTGACGAAGGCCATGGTCCTCGAAGACTTGGTAGAAGCCGAAGCGGATGCCAAGAAGAAAAATGAGAAGACGGAATAAGGCTATCCCACAACGCGTCTGGTAGCGAACAAGAATCCGATCTCGCTCATGGGCGGCAGGTGCGAACCACCCGCCGCCTTTTTTATTTCAATAGCTTCAAAAATTCCGTCTCATCCAATATTTTCACGCCAAGCTTTTTCGCCTTGTCTGCCTTTGACCCCGGCTCTGATCCAACCACGACAAAATCGGTATTTTTTGATACTGATGAGACCCAGTCCCCACCTGCTGCACGGATCCTCGCTTTCGCCTCGTCACGTGACATGTTATCCAAGGTACCTGTCACGACAATCTTCTTCCCAGATAATGGTGTTTTTTTCGTTTGACGGACTTCATGGGCAATGACAATACCTTTCTCTAATAACTTCTGTACGAGTTTTACGTTCTGTTTATCTTTGAAATACTCAAACAAGCTTTTGGCTACCACGCTACCGATATCCCTGATCGCGTTGAATTCCTCCTGTGATGCCTGCATGATTTTTTGTATTGAGCCGAATTGCTGGGCCAGGTCAATGGCCGTTTCCTCGCCGACATGCCTGACGCCAAGGGCGTAAATGAACCTGGCTAAAGTGACCTTTTTTGACGCCTGGATTGCACCCACTAAATTCTCAGCTGATTTCTCGGCAAATCGTTCAAGTGTCTCAAGGTCGCTTTCCTTCAGGTCAAACAGATCGGAGGGATTTTTCACCAGATCCGCGCGCGCCAACTGTTCCAAAATTTTTGGGCCCAATCCGTCGATGTCAAAGGCTGTTTTTGAAACAAAATGTGCCAAACCTTCCTGCTGTTTGGCGTAGCAATTTTTATTCGTGCAGTAATACGCGACTTCCCCCGCGCGTCTCACAACTTTTGAGCCACAAACCGGACATTTTTCTGGCATTTTGAAATTTTTTTCCTTTCCGGTCCGTAGGTTCGGCAATACCTGGACAATATCGGGAATAACGTCACCGGCTTTCTGCAGAATGACCGTATCTCCGATCCTCACTCCGAGCCGCTCAATTTCATCAATGTTGTGCAGGGTCGCACGTGAGACGGTTGATCCCGCAACCTTGACCGGTTTCAAATGAGCCACCGGCGTCAAGGCGCCCGTCCTTCCGACCTGGACCTGAATATCCTCGACGATTGTCGTCGCTTGTTCGGCCGGATATTTATAGGCCAACGCCCCGCGCGGCGCTTTTCCAACCACGCCAAGCTGCTTGAATAACTTCAGGTCATTAACATTTACAACAATACCGTCAGTCCAATAAGGGAATTTTGCCCTCATCTTTCCGATTTTTTCATGGTACCTTTCGACATCTTCTGCGCTTTTGCAATATTCATTATATTCCCCTGATCGGAACCCCATCAGAGTCATCAATTCATGTGCCTGTTGGTGCGTCTTTTGGCCAAGATCTGTTACCAAATCGTACGCCATAAAACTGAGCTTCCTGGTAGCGGTAATTTTCGGATCCAGCTGCCGGACTGAACCGGCCGCCGCGTTTCGCGGGTTGGCGAAGGTCGGGAGATTTTTTTTCGCCTGTTCTCTATTAAGTTCATCCAAAACTTTCCTGGTCATATAAACTTCGCCTCGTACCTCAACCTCCCTTTCTGCAGACTCGCGGAGCGACGTTGGAATTTTATCCGTTTCTAAACGGAGAGGTATCGCCTCAATCGTCCTGACATTCTGAGTGATGTCCTCACCGACTTTGCCGTCACCGCGGGTTGCGGCTTGAATTAAAACGGAATTTTTATACTTCAAAGCGACGGCCAAGCCATCCATCTTTATTTCAGCAAAATAATCGAACTCAACGGAAGTTGGCACCAGTTTGCTGTTACGTTTTTCCCATTCAATAAGTTCTTCTTCCGAAAAGGCGTCTACCAACGAAAGCATCGGCACCGGATGATGAACTTTTTTGAATTCATCTAACGGCTTCCCTCCGACACGCTGAGTCGGCGAGTCCGGCGTAACCAACTGGGGAAATTGTTCTTCCAATTGCGCCAATTCATGTTTGAGCGAATCCTGTGCCGCGTCAGAAATTTCCTGCCGATCTAAAACATGATAAAGATAGCGGTGATGGTTAATCTCCGCCTTCAGCCTGGCAATGCGTTTTTTTGCGTCAGACGGGTTCATGACGTCGGGCAGTCGTTAAATATTTTATAACTGCTAATCTGGTACCAATCGACATCAAAATTGCCTGCCCCTGCCTGGTTAGTGAACATTATCGAGCGGCCACTCGTCACGCTTCCCAGCGAAAACGATTCTGGCAGCGAACACGTTGTCCATGTCGATCCAGCAGAGCTGGGATTGAAAGAGAATCCGACCTGACCATTAGACGGATCGGTGATCGTTACCATCGCGCTGTTGCTGGTGCCTCGATAACGCAGACTGACGTAAAGCTCATCAGTTGCAGAAACGCTGGCCGGTATTGGGAGAGTATAATAACCATTGCTAGCGGGCGCTGAACAGTAAAATGGCGTGCCAGATGTACAGCTAGAGGTTGCCGTACAGGAAGTTGCCAACCAGCCCGCTGCAGTACAAACGCCGCAATTCGCACAGGACGATGATAGATAGCCTGTGGCAGTTTGCTCTACCTGAATAACTCCTGAAGAATATACCGCCCGACTGAGAATGATATTTTTAGTCAATTCACCTTCACTGAATAGGACATAATCATATAAACCGGACAAGGGCAGGCGCCATGGAACTGTAGCGGTCAGGGCTTGTTTGAATGTATTGCGCTTGCCTACTGATTTCACAATGACTTGGGAAGGCAGATCGACAGGCGTGGTAGGTGACGCGCCTAGCGAATAGTAAGGCGTAATTCTGATACTGGACAAAGGGCCTGAAAGTGCCCGCAAACGAAGGCGATAACCGACAATGGACGCAGGATCAGCAAATACATTGGCCAATTGTACGGTCCAACCGTTCAATAAGTCAGTTTGTCCGATAATTGATTTTGATGTATATGATGTGCCCAAAAGCCCATTCGCATCCCAACCGATCCAAGAAACTTCAGCCCATGCATTATCATCTGCGCCAGAATTTTGAATAAATACTGAATCCACTTTGCGGCATGTCGTTGGATTGGAGCATAACGGATCGTCAACATCGTAATAATCCACCTGAATTATCTCATTCTCAGCCAATGCCCGATTGATTATCTGCGAAGATCCCGCCTCTGTCTGCTCGTCATTAAATTGAGAATTATTTGATGCAAAAGATTCGCCATATCCTTTTATCAAATCCACGGTGTTGGTGAGTGTTTCTGCCCCCTGGTCTCTTTTTACTTTTATACTGTATAGCCCCTTTTCAATTCCGGATTCTGCGGCATAATATGCCAGTGTCCCGTCTGTAGAAGAACTGGTCAGGCGAAGTTCGTTGATTATAACTATCGAAACTGTCAGGGCAATAGCCGTCAGCAACCCGATCACCAATAATGCGTAAATCAGGACAACGCCTTGGTTGTGGTGACGCCTAGTCATGGTAAGTATTTTTTACTTGTCCAAGAATGAGCCGGCTCGAGACCACGCTCTGCAGATCCAATGTCCTCGATTCCACTGGCAGGCTTTGATCCTCTGCCACAGAATGTATAACAATCCTGACCTTTGGCTGGTAATGGGCTCCGTCTGAATAATAAACGCAGGTTGGCAGGGGTGGTGCACAACTATACCCCAGTATAAATTCACACGCCCCTGCTGGTGGCTTGCCAGCTGTCGAACAATTCGGAGGAACGATGGTGGGTGCGACAAATGGATTTGCCGTCGGGGTTATAACAAAACGCATTCCAGCGATAGTAACGCCGTTTGGGGTCAAATCGTTCCAGGCCGTGCCAGTATCAGGGTCACAAATTCCTGGCGTCAACTCCCGGCAGTATTCTACATGCTGACTGGCCTGGATCCACCGATAAAAAATATTTACGCTGGTCTGGTTTACCAATGCCAAAATTGTTATGGGCTGAGTGGACGCTAAAGGATGGAGGTCGATTCCTTCTGCCGTATAAAAGTTATAGTTGATCTGGCTCAGCCTGATGTCCTGGGACATAACTTCCATGAGGTACCTGACGTCATCCTGTATCTTTTGTGCGGCGGCTACTTTCCTCTGTGAACGGTTTATCATGACGTATGCGTTGGTGGCGATCAACAAAATCAAAACGAATATCGAGAGGGTCACGATCATCTCGATTAAAGTAAATCCTTTTTTTTGCCTGGAATATGGCATAAAAATTACAACACTTGCCAATTATAAAGTCGATCTTCCACGATTATATGTTTAGATGAATTGGAGGTGGGCCAACGCACCTCAGCGATAATTCTGATGCCAACCTTATTCGGGTAATCAACAACCGAGGATCCTGCTTGTCCGCAGTCAGTCTGTTCCGTTTGGCTGGCAATCAGCTCTTCTCCCGTATCTTTTTGGCAAATCGGGTTCAGATAAACCATTCGGAAAAACTGGGTACTAGTCCCAGCCACTGCCGAACCCTGGACGTACTCATTATCGGATTGCTTGACCAGAGTGTACTGGTTATCAGTGAACAGGCTAGGCGAAGGGTCAAAATATAACGGCGTCACTTCGCTTGTCGGCCATACCTGCGGGGAAAAAGTCACGTCCGTGCCGTTTGACAATCCGCTATCCCAATAAAGCGTGGCCGTGGAGGACCAATTACTGTCTCGGATATTGCGCGCGATTTCAACCGCCTCACGTGCCAGACTGGCGCCGATCAGCTTGTTGGTGCTTTCCCGTCCCGCCCTGATGCTTGCCACAATCAGGGCAATGGTCGTTATAACAGTTATGGCCAAAATACTGAAAGCGATCAGCAGCTCAAGCAAAGTTTGTCCTTTGTTGTTTGATAGTCTCATATTATATTCCACAACTCCCCTGATTTTCAGAAACTTGTCCGGAAATCAGGTTAACGGATACCCGCCGGCAAAAGTCTGAAATATGGGAGTTGCGTAAAACTATTTCAACATTAGTAATGGTAGTATCGATTGCACCGTCTAAATAAATTTTTGCCACGCCCTCGGGTGGGCTGAAGGTAATAGACAGGGGCGTATCAACCTGGTCATGGACTGGTGTTATGGATGGACTGACACGATATCCGATTATGCTGACATTCTTTGATTGATTATCCTGATTAATCACCCCATAATCGACGCCGGCATTCGGCACGCCATCGGGTTGTGTATCCCCAAACATCTGATAAGCGTACCTGTCACCGATGTAGATGCCATATCCGTTGGTAGGTGTGGTATTTTTGCACGCTTTGAGGTCTGCCGTACTGCCGCAATCAGAATACAGACGGCAGGACATATAAACATTCGCGGATGAATAAACCGGCTGACAATAACTGTAACTGTTGCCAGCGATTGTATAGCTCTGGGCGAGTCGGATGTCCTGAAGTAATTTGGTGGACACCCCCCTTAATTCTGTTGAATGACGCCCTGACTGGAAATTTACCAGCACTAAAGTGGTCATGACCCCGATTATGGCAATCACAACCAGAAGCTCTGCGATCGTGAAACCTTTTTGAAATTTATGGACGCTCCTCATAGCGAAAAAAGATCACGATAATAATCCACCACTGCCGGCCCGATGAAAAACGCGGCATAGGTCGCCAGGGTAAGAAATGTCCCAAATGGTACCTGGCTATGCCATTTTTTTCGGCGTGTCAGTATCAGACCGACCCCGATTATGGACCCTAGAAAATATGCGGAAACCAAGGCTACAAGCACGTGCGGCCACCCGAGCATCATACCCATCAACACACCTAAACGGATATCGCCTCCACCAATCCATCTTCCCCGCGACACCAGGAATTGTAATAAGAAAAAACCCCCGCCCAAAAGCGCCCCAAAAAAGAGGCTAACCACGCTGATCTTCAAAACCAGGGCCGAAAGGATAAAGGCCAATACAATGGCCGGAATGCTTACTTTATCCAGGATCAAATAATATTTCAGGTCAAAAACGAATATCAGCATCAGCAGGCAGGCATAAACTAGGTAGACAAAAAATGCCGACGTCAAACCGAACTGCCAATATAATAGAATAAACGAGACTGACATCGCGGCCTCAACCAAAGGGTATTGCCATGAAATCGGCTTTTGGCAATAACGGCAACGGCCTCTCAATAGTAAAAAACTCACCAAAGGAATGAGGTCCATGGCGACAAGATTATGCTTGCAATGCGGGCAATACGACCGACCCCTCATAAAAGATACTCCGACGTGAAGTCGGTAAATAACGGCATTCAAAAAACTGCCTACTACCAACCCAAGAATTGCCACCAAAAATGTAATCATATCGTATTGATTATACCAAAAAATACCGAAAATACAAAATCGGGCGTACTTAATAAATTATGGATTATTTTATACCGTCCTGCGACAGTACATGCCTGCCAGCGGCAAAATTATCATATGATTTCTCCAGTGTAAAAGTGATCGCGTAACTCTCCGCACCCGGTACGCCAGTTACCTGATACTGATATTTCCCCGGATCTTTCATCTGGCCGATTGTCGGTATATATTGCCCCAGATTGCACTGGCTGACAGCCATACCAGTCCTATCGCATCCTGACTGGGCCGCCATAGCATAACTGGACGTTTCAGCAAATGTAAGTTCAAAGGCAGCCTGAATTCTGGCCATATCTGCCATCCGCTTCGCATCGCGCGATTTGGCCTTTTCCTCATTCAATAGCAGGAAACTAACCCCAATGACCAATCCAAATACGATGATGATAATTATGACCGAAACTGCTGAGATCCCTCGTTGGTTTGTAATTTTCATACGAATAATTATATACGGTTATGGTAATGGCGTACAGGCGTTAGCTTCGCTGAAGACACCGCTAGAATAAAAGACCCTCCAGGTATAGTTAACGCTCTCTTTCAAAAGGCATATTTTATAATTCCTGTTACCATTTACTTCATTGGTATCGTACTGATAATAATAGTTCGGCCCGTTCATCGGGTCTACAAATACTTGGGAGGTATATTTGGGAACGAGCGGGTTGGCCACCCCTGAAAAAATTGAACCATCGGGCGGATTATTACTCGTATCGGCCGTGGTGCCGCCTCCAGAAATTGTCGGCGGATAGCTGTCGTAGTCGTCGAAATACAGGAACAGCGCTAACCGTAATTGCGATAAATCTGAAATGCGCCTAGCGTCACGGGCGGATTCTCTGGCATCCTGGATAGCCGCCATGCCCATGACTGACAATAACCCGATTATGGCTATTACGATTATCAGCTCAATTATCGAAAAACCTCCCAATTTTTCATCCTGCCCAATTCGCATAATTTATCTGTAATAAAGAGGTTATACCTACATTATACTCGGCTATGGAAGTTCCTTCAATTTCTGTTCTGCCAGCGAGAAGCCAGGCCTCAGCCTGACCGCTTCTTGAAAATGGCTTCGCGCATTGTTATTGTCGCCAACTGCCTCAAAATTTTGCCCTAATAATAAATGGAGAAAAGCAAGCTGGGTCGGCAAATTCGGGTTACTTGTCTGTTCCAAACTTCCATATTTATCCAAAATCGTGATGATGGTTTTTTGGGAATTATCATAGTCCTTCCTGTTGAAATAAACCAAAGCAGCCGAATAATAAAAATCCGGACGGAAAACAGGATTGTAATAAATCGCTTGTTCGTATTCCTGCAACGCCTCCGACTCCTCGCGATCAGCATAATGCAGCTGGCCCAGATAGAAATGTCCGGAGTAATATTCGGGGTTTCGTTTTAATGCCGTTTTCAGATTTTCCTTGAGCTTTGATTGCTGATCTTTCGACAATACTTGATACCCGATTCCGAGGGCACTAACTTCATTGATCAGATAGCTAGGATCAGGATCAAATCGCCCGCCCTGATCATAATAATTGTAACTGATTTCGAAGTCCCCAGTGATTGCGGCTTGTTCGCCTTTTTGGAAATTATTCACGCCCAAGAATAATGTGCACCCACGTACTAAAAACGCGATCGCCACTAATGCTAACATTACTTGGGCAGTTATAATAAGCCCTCGATTAACTTTTGTAATTCCGCCGACAGCGGGCTCAGGTTGTTCTGAATTTTTCGCAGACATAGCTCCAATACACATCCAAAACAAAATAAACACGGCGGGGAACTGCCAGCCGAAATCAAAAAGCGAATGTATGGCCGATCCGACCACGCTAATCCATACCCCGAAAAAAATTATTTTCTTTTCAGGATCAACTTGAGTCATTGATTTCTTATAAGTACGTGCGACCAGTAGGACAACAAATGCCATAAACGCCAACCCGCCAATGATGCCCGTTTCAGCGGCAGTTTGCAGATAGTAATTATGTGTATACCTGGGCTGTTCCAATAAACTGGTTGCGTAACGGGCATAAACCAGTTGGAAGGTGTTATAACCAAAACCAATCAGCGGACTCTCCTGAACCATCCGGATGGCAGCCCTGTCAAAATTTAGCCGCTGGTTGAAACTGGTGATTAAATGCTGCTTATTGATTGTCGAATGTATTTTTACCGCCTCCGACCAGTTTTGGCTCTGGCTGTAACGGAAAACAACAACGACTGCCAGCATAACGAAAATCAACAAGGCCCCAATAAATATTTTTTTCCGGGTAAATAATGTTTTACGGAAAAAAATCACCAACATCATGCCTGGGATAATAAAACTGACCCAACTGGTATAGGAATATGTCAGTGCGAATGCAGCAATGATAATCCCGAGACAAGCGTAAAAAAAGAAACGTATTTTTTTGCCTGCTTTTTGGGCTGTAAGCATGATGCCGATTGGCAGAGAAAACAACAAATAGCTACCCAGCGCATTCGCGTTAAACAGGAAACCCGACCCGCGGTTTTCTGCCTGGAAGGCAAACATCACCAGGGAAATCAACGCTGCAATTGCTCCGACAAAAAAAACCACGTTAATAATTAACCTGACCCACCGCCACTCCCGAAAAAATAAAATAGCCCCGAAAAAAATAATAACATAGCCAGCCAGCAAAAAAAGCAGGCTGATACTGTCATAATGGTTTGAGGAAAAAAATACCGAAACCGCGACCGCCAATAAAAATACCACCAAATAGGAAATTGGCGACGAGATAACCGAACGTAGCGAAACCGGGGATACTATAGTCCGCTGCCCGATAAGTATAATCAAATAAAAAGCCAATAGTGACGTAGAGACAAGGATAGCAGCTTGGAGCCATTTACTCCATTCGCCGCCGAAGAAAGACGGGACAACGATCAGGAAAACAAACAAACCAAAAACAATCTTTTGTCTGAACGAATTGATATCACGTGAAATTGCATCAAGCATCATAACGTAAGTATAACAAAAATTTCGCCATGCTGACAGGCACAGCTTGACTAAAACTTGGCCAGGCTGAATTTACCTGACCAGTCTCTGATTTGGCGGGGACTGACTCTCCTTTTTGCCTGGATTTGCGTCCGCTGGTATAGGAGTCTAGGCAAAGACAAAACCAAGGAAATAATTATTTTTGCATACACCCAGATATTTTCAGTAAATGACAATCGATAATCCGCATCGACTGACTCCCTGCCTTTCACGGCTGGTAACCAAAAGCGGAGCGGGTAATTCTTAATGGCTGAGAAAATCCTGTTTCGCCCGGAGTGGTACCGCCGGAACATATATGACATTTTTTTAGTGGTCGACGCCACTTTATGGTAAACCACGGCACGTGGCTCATACATTATCTTCCACCCGCGTAACCTGGCTCTGATAGACAGGTCCGTATCCTCGATATATGCAAAAAAATGGCGGTCAAAATAACCACCTGATGTTTTACAATCCTCCAACATTTCACGCCTGTACAGCGCTGCCCCAGCCCTGGCAGAAAAACATTCTTCAGTGTGTTCAAATTGCCCAACGTCTT
This sequence comes from uncultured Gammaproteobacteria bacterium, assembly GCA_964628855.1. Lineage (GTDB taxonomy): Bacteria > Patescibacteriota > Patescibacteriia > UBA10025 > JAHIVO01 > JBAYGJ01. The sequence continues at coordinate 124,460 of CAZVMV010000001.1, forward strand.
CCTGCCCATATCCGCGGGTTATGACTTTCATGGTACCTGGCTGGAGAAAATCTCCGGCAGAATCAATTTTACTACGTTCATAGAAAAACTTGATTTTGCTGGAAATGGCACCGATGGACTCGTCCTGCTCAGCCAAACTAACTAATCCTCTGAGCCAATCCTTTTCAACCTCGGTATCGTTATTCAAGGTAACGAGATACTTGCTGTCCGAATTTTGCATCGCCTCTGTTATGCCGATATTATTCCCTTCGGCAAATCCTGTATTCTTATGCAGACAGATTACTTTGACTTTAGGAAAGTTTTTTTCGACGAAAGGCACAGAATCATCGCTGGATCCGTTATCGACAAATATAACGCTAAAATCCTCATAAGTCTGCGCAAAGACAGAACGCAGGCATACATCCAAATGCTCACGGCCGTTCCAATTGACTATGATAATCGAGACGGTCGACATGGTATCTTACTGTAAACTATAAGTGCTATTCAAAACTTAATTGATAATAATTACTACACGACCCTATCATTGTACATAAAACCGAACAAAACAAAAAGCGCCCCCTTAATCGGAGACGCTTTTTGTATGTAATATCCTAATTACTAGAAAGTAGTGCAACCAGCAACGCTGGTCACCTTATCGCCTGACGCACCGTCACCTGCTACATAGAAGTAGTTTGTCGGAGTTGTAGGCGATTCAAGTGTCGCGTAAAGTACGTAGGTAGAGACATTACGTGTCGCACTCGTGCATTGCTCATAAACATAATGCCTTGTAGTAATCGGGTCGTCTGGCAATTTGGAAATATAATTCGGGACTAGCGGAGTATTGAGTGCAGTGTAGGCTACGTTTGGATAACCACCGTTATTGTCATCCGCATACAGTGTCAAGGCAGTCTTGACCTGAGAAATATCTGATTTGCGGGTCGCGTCGCGGGCCTTTTCACGGGCACCGTTTAAAGCGACTAACCCGATGGTTGCCAAAATACCGATGATGGCGATAACCACCAATAACTCAATTAAAGTGAAACCTTTTTTATTCATTTCTTCACCCCCTTTCGATGGTCCGCAAACTGCTGACATCCCATGCTTACCATGGCGTTCACAGATCACGGATCCGTTTGACCCGTGCTTGGTCATGGTGGCAAGGAACTGCCGGAAGATGGCGGAGGATTTATTTGCTAAGAAAGAGCAAAAGTCCAATAATACTGACTTAATAATAGCACATTTTCAGCAACTTGTCAAAGCTAGATGGCATTCGACATATTGTAAATCGGCATGATTATGGCGGCTACCAGGAACCCTACCGCTACGCCCATAATGACCATGATAATGGGCTCTATCAGGGTGGTTAAGTTGGCCAGAGAATTCTCCAACTCACGGGTATAAAAATCAGCTACCTTCAACAATATCTTGTCCAATTGGCCCGACTGTTCACCGACACTCATCATTTGGGACAACATGATAGGGACGTCCTTGCTTTTCACGAATACGCTGGTTATTGAAGCACCAGCTTCGACCTGCTTGATCGTCTCTTGGATGAGTGTGCGATAAATCGTATTGCCCACCACGTCGGAGGTTATGTCCAATGACTGCGTCAGGGTAACACCGGAAGCCAGAAGCGTTGATAATGAACGTGAAAACCTCGCGATATACAACCGACTGAATATCGGACTGAGAATCGGTAATTTCAATTTTAACAGGTCTATCCGTTTTCTGCCTTCTTCGGTCTTCGATATATATCGATAGGCAATGAATAGGCCAATGACCAGAATAAACAAAACCCACCAATACGAGGTCAAAAAACCGCTGAGCCCCATCAAAATCCTGGTCGGGAGGGGTAATTGTGTGGCTGATGACTCAAAAATAGAGGTGATTTGCGGCAGCACGAAAACCATCATCATCACTGCAACCCCGCCCAAAGCAACCAGAATAAAGGCGGGGTAAATCATGGCGCCGCGGGCCTTGGCCATCATATCATAATCTTTTTCATTTTGATCAGCCAGATAAACCAAAATCTCATCCAGGCGGCCGGTGGTTTCTGCCGACCTAACCATCTGGATGAAAAAGTTTGAAAATACTTTTGGATAACGCGCCAGTGATTGCGAGAGTTTGGCGCCACCGTCGACCTCATCGGCAATATCTGAGATGATAGACTTGAATTTGTTATTCTCCGTCTGCCTGACCAGCACCTTCAGGGCGCGTACGATCGGCACGTTTGACGAGATCATCACGGAAAGCTGGCGTGAAAACATGACAACTTCTTTCGGCTTCACCGGTTTCCCAAATGTCATACCGCCGCTCAAGAACTTCATCTTTTTCTGCTCTTTCAGGTCTACGATAAAAAGATTTTTGTCGCGCAAAATACCATAGGCCACATTCTCTGTTGGGGCCACGACGACACCGCTCACCAGCTCGCCCAATTGACTCCGCGCTTTGTATGCGTAATCGGCCATGGTTTATTTAAATTTATTTCACGTATTTTTTAATCTTCTCCACCACCTCTGAAGGCATGAAGTGTGCCTTGATGAGGTAGTCAGACGCGCCTAAATCAAGGCCTTTCTGGACATCGTCTCGCTGACCAAGGTTAGTCAGTAAAATTACCGGGATGTTCTTCGTCGAAGGATCCTCTTTCAGACTCTTTAATACGTCAAACCCGCTCATCTTTGGGAGCACAATGTCCAGCAAGATGATTGACGGCAACTCGGCCTGGGCCATCTTGAGGCCTTTTTCCCCATCCGGTGCCAGATGGACTTCGAAATTTTCCAGGTTAAGCTTGGCCACGTACATGCCGGCCAAAAAAGCGTCATCTTCGACTAAAACGATTTTTATTTTGGATCCCTTGGTGTTAGCCATATGGTTATTTCTAATGTATTAGAATTTAAGTTTGGGTAGCTCGTAAAACTTCTGAAAGCGACGTTTTTCCTTCTAGCGCTTTCAGGATGCCGTCCTGGGCCATGGTCAGGATGTTCTGGCGTTTGGCCGTTTCCTTGATGGCGTCGATCGTCGGATTAGTAACGATCACATTTTTCAGTTCTTCGTCAATTTCAATTATTTCGTCAATCAAAATGCGCCCCTTATATCCTGTATTTTCACATCTCAGGCAACCCTGGCCTTCGTGGAACAGCAATTTTTCGGCGTTGTCGCCAAGCCTTGATTTCAGCATCTCAGGAGGAATATTAGACAGTTCCCGCTCAACTTTTTTCCTCAACTCCACAGGAATCTCATTAACCTTCTGGCAATACGGGCATAAACGGCGGACTAAGCGTTGGGCTACCACGGTAGTCAATGATGCGGTGATTAGGAACGGCTCAATTTTCATGTCAATCAGACGCGGAATGGCTCCGAACGCATCATTGGTATGCAAGGTGGACAATACCAGATGGCCAGTCAGTGCAGCATGGACACCCAACTCGGCCGTTTCATTATCACGGATTTCGCCGACCATGATGATATCCGGATCTTGGCGCAGGATAGAGCGTAGACCGGCCGCGAACGTTAAGCCAACCTCGGCATTTATCTGAGATTGATTCACGCCATTTATATAATACTCGACCGGATCCTCTAGAGTGATGATATTAATCGACTCGTCGTTTAGAATCGTCAATAACGCAGACAAAGTGGTTGATTTTCCCGATCCGGTAGGCCCGGTCAATAGGATCATGCCTACGGTCTTTTCTACCGATCGTTTCATGACTTCCAGGTCACGACCTTCGAAACCGAGCTTTTCCAGGTCTAGGACGACTGCCGCACGATCGAGAATACGCATCACGACCTTCTCGTTCGAAAACAACGGCAAGGTCGAAACACGGTAATCGATCACGCGCCCCTCCCACTCCGTCCTGAACCGTCCATCCTGCGGCACCCTAGTTTCGTCTAACTTAAGGTTTGACAAAACTTTGATACGGGCGACAATCGCGCCATGAACATATCGCGGTAAGACCAACGAAGTATGCAATACTCCATCAACACGATAACGGACGCGAGTCTCGTTTTCTACCGGTTCAATATGAATATCAGAGGCTTTCCCCTCAACCGCGTGGCGCAATATCACGGATACCATTTTTGAAACTGGTGCAGATTTCACCACTTCCTCCATCCCCTTTTCCTGGCCCATCATCTCGTCCAAGGCATCGCCATGCTTGTCCTCGGTGCTGGCCAAAGCCTCCTCCACCTCTGCTCCCAGTGTAGCGTACTGTTTTGAAGCGTACTGGAAACCGCTCAAGGAAATGATGAAATATTTCACTTTATAATTGTTTTCCCTGGCGATATATTCGATCGCTTCGATTGCCTTGAAATCAGTCGGGTCAACCATGGCTACGCTTACATCCCCTAAATTTTTCTCAAAAGCGACGATATGGTAGTTTTCCGATAATTCTCTTGGTATCACATTCAATATCCCCTGCGTGATCGTCTTTCCAAACAGGTCCATATACGGTACGCCCAGTACTTTGCTCTTGGCCTTCACTAAATCTTCCTCTGCCACATAGCCGCGTTTCATGATCTGGTCTATCAATTCAGCTTCACTGTGTGTTTGGGACTGCAAATCAGCCAGCTTGTCCGGCGGGATCAGGCCTTGTTCAATTATGATATCAATAACAGTTTTTCGTTGTGTATTATCTGTGTCAGTCATACTTATTTTAATTACCTATGGTTGAAAAGGATTTTCGCGGTATGGGGCCGCCATTACGTCAGTAGATGATTCATTGCCGCTCGCGTCCACTCCGGTCACTGTGTAGAAATATGGGACGTTCGGGATGACCGTATCTAGAATATATTGCATATTTTCCGAATCGTTCTGAATGTCGGCGCTTACCAAATTGCCAAGGAGTCCCCGTTCACTGGATTTGTAGATATGGACCGTACTGAAATCAGGGTCCAGAGGCACAAGCCAAGAGATTTTCACCTGACTGTCCGTCACATTCTGCACCGTTACATTCAATGGAGCGCTAGGCGGAAACGTGTCATGGGGCGTACCGGGAAATTGCTGGCCATTTTTTGAAACAGCGCCCTCGGCATTGACCGTTAGAACGATATAATAATAAGTTGTGAGGTTAGCTAGATCGTGATCAGTGTAGTTCTGCAATGTGTCAGTAGCCTTCACCGTGGCGGTGTAAACTTCCTCCCCCAGAACGCCGACCTGCTCAGAACGGTACACTTTCACGGTAGTAAAATTTTTCTGTAGAGGAAGCTGCCAGCTGACGAGCAGGCGCCCACCCGTGCCAGGATCAGTGACGGCAATCTTTTCTGGCGCAAGCGGTACGTCAGCATCTAAATAAACTCCGGAAAGCTGTTCGGCAAACCCTGGGGCATTTTTTTCCATAAACGTCCCGATTTGTGCATCATTAAGCAGTCCTTCATTAAGCGGTGTTACTACGACCGGCTGCTCCAACGCGGTCAGGGTAGTATCCGGTACAGTATTCGTAACTGAAGGCTTGGCAAAATATGTACTATAAATGAAATATCCGCCCGGGAGCAAAAGGGTGCAAAAAATTATCAATAATATTTTCGTCCTTTTATTTAACCCCGTTTTTTGCACTAACATAATTCTACGCTTATTGATAATAAGTCGTTAGGTTGAGCGTATAGGCGCTGCTCCCCGGCAAGTATGATAGAGAGTTGAGCTCAAAGAAAGGCACCGAATTGCTCAGCTGGTCCAGAAAATTCTTCAGACCGGCATAACTCTCCAAACCGTCAAAACTGACGGTGATGTTCAGTTTCCGAATAACCGGCACCGCCGCCCCAGCACTCGCATTCGTGCTCGAGAATGCCCCACTGTCTATCGTTACGAGTTCCAGGCCGTTATCAGTTATCAGTTGCTTCAGCTTCATAATCACATAGGGCAGATCAGCCTCATGCGGCAATACTGATTGGATATGCTTCAATTGACTGTAGTCCAAGGCCTCATATTGTTTTTTCAGGTTCTTTAGTTTATCCAGCGCCCGTTGCTGCTGGTCGATAATTTGTTGTTTATTCTCAATGTCCGCCACGCCCACCACCCTGATTTTGTCGACTGTTTGTTTGACAAAAAACCAGTAGCCGCCAGCTAAGATGACCAGCACCAACGCAATGACGATGCCGATATAATAGCGGTTAATGAAGGCTAGGACTGATTTTAATATTTTCCCCTTTTCCATAGGTGGTTATTGAGGCCAATAAAATATTGTCGGCGTAATCATGAGATTGACGGAAAATTTTACGGTGTCCTGTGTTTGCGCGATTAGTAGGCTGCCGCTGCCGGCTCCCAGGCAATTCGTATCCTCGGTGAAACAGATGCCGGTCACGGTTACCTTGGTCACGAAATCGGTGGCGCGCTTGAAGACTTCGAATTGTTTTATGGCTGATTCATAATCCTGGCCGATGGCTGCCAGCGAAACGCTGCCATTGACATCCGCGGTCAACGAAGTGAAATAAACGCCGGAAACTGTATAATTTTCTAGCTTGTTGAATATCCCGGACCAATAGACGTGCTTCTTTATCAATGTATCAATATTTCCCATTACTTGATTTAAATTTCGCACCTCTTCCTGCAATTGCTGGTAACTGTTTATTTCAATGCGGTTACTGGCAATCTGGCCGTTTAATCCGCTCACTTTTGCGGAAACATTTGAATAATAATAATTTGCCACTACCCATCCGCCAAAAACTATTCCGACAGCAATGATAATGCTCAATATGCCAACAAGAATTTTTGAAATGGGCAGGGCTTTTTCAATGATCTCTTCGGGCACCAGGTTCACTTCCCATTCGATCGGACTTAACATTTTGCCGGCGCCCTTTACGTCGGTCAATTTGACTCCGGGAATATTCTGCACCGAACCAATTTGTTTCAATGATGACTTTTTGGATGATATTTTTTTACCGCTGAATAAATCTTTGATTGCCTTCCAAAGTTTTTCCCACCACGAAACCTGGTCCACCTTTACTTCACTTGCCTTTTCTGCCGGGGGTGGCGGTGGGACGATTGGCGGGGCAGTTTTGATCGACGGGGGTGGCGGTGGTTTAGGCGTACTAATTATTGGCGTAACTACTGACTGACTCTGGACTGGTTTGACAGGCATGGGTGGAATAAATTCTTTGACCGTTTGTTTCGGTGTCTCGAGAATTTTATTTATATTTGGTTCTGGCCGGGTGAAAGGCGGCATGATTTTGTGAGGCACTGCACTATCACGATGCAACATTGGCTGCGGGATAAATGTTGGCGCTGATGGCGCAGCAACTTTTTGCTCAACACGCGCCACGATCGGCGGTTCTGGAGTTTTGATGAGCTTCTCTGGCTCTACGGGGGTCATGGAAATAATTTTTTGTTTGGGGGCGCGGACAAAAAATTTCTTAAACCAGTTAGCTATTTTTTTCCAAAATGATACTTTGGGCGCTTTCGGCTGTAGGGCCGGTATGGAAGTTTGCTTTATCACTTTGAATGCCGGATCAATTTTTGGGAAGCCTTCATGAGGAATATCAAAACGACGACCGTTAGTAGTGACCTCGGGCATTGTAACGCCATTATCCGGCTTCCTGCCATTCGTCGTGACGGTGATGACTTCGGTCGGTTTTGGTTTACGCACAGGTTCGACGGCTGGAATTTTTTCTGCGCGGATGGGCTGGTACTTTGGGAATGCATCTTTGGCCGTAACCGGAGGTACACTAGGCGCTGGCACCAGCGCTTTCGGTTTGCCGCCAAACATGGAGCTGAAAAAATTACTCATGCGTACTCCGAACGGTTTGGAGCTGCGGACCTGCATTCTTTCCTGTTCTGGCGCGACCATCTTTATTATCGGCCGTGGTGCTGGTTGCGGTTTGGGTTTCTCATAAACCAATTTCTCCTCGACCATCACTTTTTTCTCGGGCCACTGTTTTTCTGCATCAGCCACAACAGGCTTCGGCTTGGCGAAAGCCTGTTTGAAAAAACCCAAAACTCCGCCCCGCTTGATGGCTGGCTTACTTTTTTCAAGCTTAACAGGCCCAGTCATCTCAACGATGGGCGTGGGTTGGTATTTTATTTTTCCCGTTTTAATTTTTTCCTCCGATGGGAGGAGGTTTATTGACATACCTGGGTTTTATTTTTGTTTTTTCGGAGCAAATGTAAAAGCCGGTATTTTTGTGGCAATTTACCGAACTCCGCCGCTGCTTCTTTATTTGCAAATAGCGGTATTTATTTACATATATATTGTAGCATATCTAGCAAAATTAGTCAATACCTGAAAACAATTATCTTCAAAATTTATCCTATTTTAATTAATAAATAATTCTTTGTCATATTTTTATTTAATAAAAAACAATGGGTTTTTCGCCCATTGTTCAGTATGTTTTATAATAAATTACACTATTTCCCGCATTGCCAGTCCGATCGAAACCGCCATCCTAGGGCCCAGCTCCTTCAATAATGCGTCGATTTCTACCGGATGAATGACTCGTGCCCACGGATCACCGATAAACGACTTGATGTTGAATATCCCCTCGATCGTGTTTGGCATATTCGCTAAAAATGAGGAACCGCCGGTCAAAATGACTTTCGTGATTGGTTTCTTGTTCTGATTCTGATAAATGTTCAGGATATAACGGATCTCATTAATTATGGAATTTATGACGTAGCTCACCGGTTTCGGAAGTTTGCTGATTGATTCTGACGTCACCGACATCCCGACGTCACGCTTGAATTGCTCGGCTTGCTCCTGGGTCAGTCCCATAGTTTCCTGCAATGCGCGCGTAATTCCCTTACCACCAACGTCAATACTGCGGTTTAAAATCGGAACGCCGCTAGAAAAAATTATTATACTGGAAGTCTGACTGCCGATATCTATCACCATCACCGGGTTCATGTCATTGCCGACCAGCGAACGTTCGAGCGCAAAAGATTCCGTTTCCAGCCCGACCAGCTGCAGCCCGACCAGTTTGAAAAGCTCTACATACCGGTTGACCAAATTTTTCGGGGCAGCCGTCATCAATATCCGTAAATTTGTTTTTGCTGGCGTGGCGCCAATTTCTTTTTTGTCATTTTTTACATCTTTTTTCCCGTCGGAGTTGGCTTGCGGGGCAGCGGCCTCGCCAGGCTCTTTCAAAACTTCCCAGTCGAGAATCATTTCTTCAAGCGGGATCGGTACGAATTTTTTCGCTTCCCAGCGGATGGCAGAGACCAAATCCTTATCCTTCATAGCCGGCAGGTTGATGATGGAACTGAACACTGAAAATGACGGCAAGGCTGCAATTGCGGCAGTAGCCCCAGCCCTGGTCTGTTTCATCAGCTCCTGTAGCTGGTTGGCGATTGCCGCTCTGGCAGCCGGATTGTCATCCTTGATGATATTGTAAGTCTCGTCGATAAAACCATAAGTAACCAGCTGTGGTCGCCCATTTCCGGCGTTACGCAGTTCGACCAGTTTGATGCTGGCACCACTGAGATCGATACCGAGATAATTTAGATTTTTTGCCATATATTTTTTATTTATGGAGTGACGCGATGGTAGACCGGCAAAGCCTGAATGAAATCGACGAGACCGGGCGGAGTGTTCGCCACTACCCTCCCATCATACAGTATCTGTTCGGCCGGATCAAGATTCTTCATGTACTTGCGGTCAAAATTGTAGCCGGTACCGGCCACGAACAAACCGGAAACAGATAACGGAATCTGATAATCAATAGCTAGTGTTGTAGAGTTCTTCTGCAGACATCGTGTTTCCCCCGCTGCGGCGATAAGTTCGGTCGTATCACTGCCCCGACGTATGCGCAGGTCAAATTCTGAAATACCAGCAACACCCGGACGGTATGTCGTACGCGCAATAAACGCATTGATCTGACGAGTAATATCAGAAAACGCGACCTGTTGGTTGTTCCCAAAAGCATTCAAAGACACGTTTTGTGCCACTTCGCTTACCTCTGCAGTAAGCGGCAATGCCCACGGGGCTCCGGCAGTTGCCGTAATCTGTGCTGCGGTGGGATAATTTTGCAATAATCCCTGACGTAATTCCATCGCAGTAGTGCCGGCTGCACACATAGTCGTATGTACCTGGGCTTTCAATATTTCCGCATTTATAGGGATGCTAATCGGGAATTGCAGATACGCGCGTTGGGCTGTCGTACCGTTCCAGCCGAATAATAGGTTTTGGGTAGACGAATCAGTGGTCGTACTTGTTACGGTTGATCCTATTGGTGGCGGCGTGGTCGGATACGTTGCCCGCCGAGGTGAATACTCGATTACCAGCTGTGGCGCGTTGGTTGCCGCAGAGTCGTAGGTCTGGAATCCACGGGATTCACCCGTCGCCGCATCCCCTTCTTTTATTACTAAACCCAGATAGTTACCGGCGGAATAATTATCCTTGCTGACAAAACGCTGAATGATGGCTTTCAGGTCCGGAGTCTGGTACCATGTGCCGGATACCCAGTTGCTGTTGATCAGGAAATTGACGCTGTTCGAAGTCGCAATATTATATAAAGTGGGATTCGGCGAACTGGTGAAATTTAGCGTGCTCGCATTCTCCCCGTCGATCAGATACAGGCGGGCATTGAAATCACCAATACCTGAACCGTTACTCCTCAAACGTAAATAGGCGCTCTTGATCTCTGCCCCGGCTGGTACACCCAACGGGAACCTCAAGAAAGAACGATTTGTCGTACTGGCGCCAGGTCTGCCGAAACTACTGGCTACATCCTGATAAGCGTTCAAATATGTGGAACCGTCATACGATACGAAAGTATCGTCAACCGATTCAGTATATGAATATGAAGGCGCTTTTCTACCTGTGCTGATTATGCCCTCCAGATTCTCCACCACAGTTGTGGTCGTAGGATCATCAGCAGTCGAAGGATTATCAATGGCTGCAACCACCGAGGATACTTTACTGATCAGTGAATTGATATAGACATTTCCTCTGACGATGATGGCGGCAGACGGCAACTCGACTAAATTCGTTATATGAGGATCATCACATGTTCCACTACCACAATCCGCATCCACCCGGCAAACTGAATTGTCGCTGCAACGTTTGTCGTAATAGATGTTTGCATTTATTTCCAGATTGCCGTCAACGACAATTACTCCTGCTCCGGAAGTTGCCGGATTTGTAGAATCATCACCCTGTAGGAATGTCATGTCGCTATTAATGGTATATGTCGGCTGTCCGTGGAAATAGTAAACCTTATTTCCCAGAACCGTATTGCGAGCCGGCAGGCCGGTCCAGGTGAAGGCACCGCTAGTGCTGATATCCGTGCCCACTCCTTCGACAACAGTTGTGCCGTGCCTATTCTTACTGCCATTGGTGCGGCCGACCAGGCCATTTACATCCAGCTTCGCTAGCAGATCTGCGCCAAGCGTCTGGATGGATGGCTGGTTCTGGACTAATGGGCTGAAACCTGGCTGTTCCGGCAACTGAGATGTGGGTGAGCCGGTAGTAGTGCCGCCATAATAACCAGAGATGCCGCTGATGGCGCCGCCTGATTCAATCAAATATGTCGAGGTATAATCGCCTGTACCGCGTGGTGGAGGTGCGAGGGAAATGTTCTGGCTGGCATGGATGTCGGCGAACATTGTCTTCACCCACGGTATGCCCAATAATGCACCGGCGGGCATAAATTCTACCCAACCATTCCCACCCTGCGCAATGCCCGGCGACCACAAGGAATAATCAATATTATTTTTACCGCAGTAATAGAGCTCAAACGTATCCCAGCCGTAATCCAAACATTGTGGGTAAACAGTGTCAGTACATTCGTTTGATGAATGGTAGTTTTTAAGTACACCGGTATCCATGAGTCGTTTCTCAATATGCCAATTAGCTGTGCTCGTTAAGCTCATTTCCGGAATGTTACCAACGGCATACATATATGTACCATCAATAGCGAAACCATTTATCCCATAATCTCCCGATGGATTATTCAATTCCATCGCCCCATTACTTAGCACGACATTGCCTGGCTGGGAATAACCCCACCCATTTGTAGTTGCAGTGCTAAAAGGCGTTCCAGAATTTTTATCCCATTTTTGGTAATGCCAGCGCGGGGCGCCACCGGCGTACAGATATGTTCCGTCAACTGACAGGGCTACTGCTGAGTCTGACGAAGTGGATGAATACTGGATAAATCCGCCCGTGCCAAACCCGGCGTCTGGAGAGCCGGTCACTTTGTCGTATTTTCCGATAAGCAAATTTAATGTCCCGCTGAAAATGTTACCTCCGACATACAAAGACTGGCCATCCAGGATTATATCTGAGGCAAAATAAGAATTTGCCGGACCGGTCACCGCCCCGCCGGTACCAAAGGCTGGCTCTAGGGTGCCATTATCAAGTCGGCGTTTCTCGATGCGCCATTTGTCCGGACCCGAACCAGAAGTATTGGCATTCGAGCCGGCGATGTACATGTATGTACCGTCGGCAGTTATGCTGAATATCGCATTGTCGCAACCCGGGATACCGCATACCGGCAGCACTTCATCGATTAAGCCAGACTGCCATCCGCCGGTGGTATTAGTTGTGTACAGATTGCCGTTTGCTTTCAAATACTTTGCGATTTGCCAGTTCGAGACGCCGCCTTTGGCAGCGACATAAATATATTTCGCGTCCTGGGTGATATACAAACCATAGTAAGCATATCTTGCCGGCTCGATTACCCCGTCACCATCAAAACTGTTTACGAGAGCACCAGTGTCCAGCCGGCGTTTCTCTATGCGCCACTGACTGACATTATCTAGCGTACCAACGACGTACATATAGGTTCCATTTGAATCAATTACAATGTCAGTTGCGTCTTTGGTGGCACTGCCGCCAGTAATAACGCCGTTTGTCCCGAAAGTCGTACTACATCTGGCGGCGGTGCAAACTTGGCCATTGTCCAGCCGGCGTTTCTCGATCCGCCAGCCGTCATTTGCTGGATCAGCGTCTTTGGTGTTGCCATAGGAACCGATTGCATACAAGTATTGATTGGTACTGTCAATTGCAACCTGTGTCGCCATCCCCTGCGGTCCATCCACTATGCCATTGTCATTAAAAGCGCCGCAGTATAAGGCGCTGAAATATTTCTCGTTCCATATTACGTGCGGATTACCGAACCGGTCCAATTTGATTAATGGGTTATTGCTCCTGCCGGTTGTAGTTTTAGACAGGTTTAGGTTGGGGGTATTTATTGTCTGTGAGACATTGAATGTATTACCCCCAGCAGTTACCCAGGCACTGCCGGACCATTGGGCCATTAAAATATCCGGCTGTAATATTCCGCTCCCGTCATCGTCGTTATAATCAGACCAGGCAATGTGCGGAATGTTGTTGGTATCGAAAACTACCGACTGGGAATAGTCATACGCATGGTCAATATTCTTATTGACCTGCAAATTCGTAATGTCCGCCTGCCCGCTCACGGATACCCAGGCGCTCCCGTTCCAGCGGCGGTATAAAAGTTTGTTCGGGTCGCGCCAGACTATACCGGGCACATGGTTGGAATCAACTGCCACATCAGGATAAACTCCATCAGGTGTGGGTATGCCCAAACCCGCAATTGAACCCACGTCATTGTTTAACGAAAGGTTAGCTCCGCCAAAACCGCTTGTCCCATCATTGCTAGCCGTGACCCAATTGGTGCCGTTCCAGTACCGGTAAAAAATATGATTACCAGTATTCAATCCGGGCGTTCCGGCGGGTACTTGCTGTTGCCAAGTGACCATAGGTGTCGTGCCGTCCATGGCCAATCTCGGAAAACTGGAAAAATTATTTACCGTTTTACTGACATCCAAATTATTTGCATCATTGTTCATCGGCTGCCATGAACCGCTGACTAGTTGTTTGAAATAAATTCCAGTAGTGGCGCCTGACCAAGGTCCGTGCCGGAATACGACATTCAATGTGCCTGTACTATCTATCTTTAAAGTAGGAGTCTGGGCCGGATTTGTGCTTACTTCCTGTTGGGCTGTCCATGTGCCGGCCGACGCGTCCCAGCGTGAATATACGATTTTTCCGTATTCATTTGCCCAACCGCCTTCCTGCCAGACGATGTGCGGATTTCCATCACTATCCAGCGCTAACGAAGGTGACACTGAGCCGTCGCCGTTCGGGTCGATGCCAGTATCCGGATTGGAATTATTACTGACATTAAGCCGGTTAGAAATTTTTTCTGCGTCAGTCCAAGCCGGGTCGTACGTAACCCCTGTGACGGTGGCCCATTTGCCGGCCAAGAGTTGGAGATAATAAATATCGAAGGAATTATTGGTTTTATTAAATGCAGACCATGCAAGATGAGGGCTGCCATGGCCATCCAGAACCATGGATGATTGCGGCCATTTGGAATAATCCTTTACCCAGCCGTCCTGAGTGGCGTTCTCAGGGTTCAGCCAGGACGACTTGCTGGTGAAGGCGGAAGTCTGTGCATTCCATCCCCAGCCGAACACGCTGTACAATTTAGTGTCATTTGGGTTTACGTTCGGGTCAGCCAGGAATGATTGGGAGTCAATTTCAGTCCCGGACAATTGGTACGGACCAGCATTGCCCCTGCCGTCATTGTATGTGCCCGCTAATTTCATCCAGCCCCAGTCAGTATAGCCCTGGTCAGTTCCGGCTTTCTTGAGCGTCAGGATCCTGGCCCAACCCTCTATGCCGCGGGTGGTGCCGTTGAAATTGGCAGTGGCTGTAGCCCGGCATTCTTCGGTAGCCGGCGTCGAAGCGTCTACCGGGCAGGTATCTCCAGTTTTGCAGGAATAAAATATGCAAGTGGCAGTGCTGGGTGACGGACAGTTGCTGAGATCCTTGTCCCAGCAAATCTTGGAGACATCCGTGGAGCAGGTGCCATACTTTTTGCCAGTGCCGTCCTGGGCGTTGTAACAAAATCCATAGAGCGGGCTGCCGACCGGCGTACCGGCACTCTCGATACAGCTATTGGAAACGCAATCCTCATTACGGTAACACCCTCGCTGGGAATCGTCTGCACAGACTTTAGCATTCATGCTGATCCATCCCAGTCCGGTTTTTGGGGTGGTGGTTGAAACGGAAAATTTGGGTATATAAAGATTTGTGCTGTACAGGGAGTGCAGGCCCGTCCAGATTGAACCAATGGCGTAAGTCAATTTGAATGGCTGGCTGCTGGTCGGGAATGCCTGGACCTCGGGAGCAGAGTTTAAAATTGTTGAGGCTCTGATCCGGTATACTTTCCCTCCATCATATCCGGCTGCCCAAACATTTTTTGTATCATACTCAAGTCCCATGATAACCCCACCAGTTGCTTGTAATTCAAAATCGGATTTGACCCATGTCCCGACATCATTATTGATTTTTAAGACAGAAACAAGCCCTCTGGTACCAGTATCGCCATGACTGACCCACCAATAGTTGCCATCAAAAACTATTTCCCGCGGATAACGGTCAGTGCCAGAAGGCAATGAGAAGGTTTTTACCTGGTTGGCTGGATCTATACCGTCAGTCCGGTTGAGACGGGATACACTCGCCCCATTAAAATTGTTTACCCAAATCGACTGACCGTCAAAGTACGGCTGCTGAGGGGTATTGATACCATACGCGCTACAACGCACCGGTGTCGGTGATGGAGATGTGCCATTACAATTTATCTCCTTGGTTTCGCCGAGATTCAAGCTGCGCCTGATACGTACTACACCGTTACGAGAGGCGATCCAAAAATCCTTACCGTCCCAGACTAATCCCGACTGCCCGGAGTCCGGGGTTGCACATGATGCATCGCCATAATTTACCGTCTCAATCAGTTGACCAACCGTAATTCCGCCATATCTGGCCGGATCATTCACTGTGGCGAAACGGTATAATCGGCAGGCGGCTTGGCCTGTCGCCCACAAGTCCGTACCGTCATATACCAACCGCATAAAATCTTCGTTAGGGTAGGCTCCGGAATAATTAAACTTTTCCGTAACAAAGGTAGAAGGATTTATCCGATATAACAAAGATGGTCGTTGTCCTAGAGCGCTATTAACTAGATGAGGCGCAGCCCAGAGATATTGACCATCATATGCGATTTGTTTGAACGAATATTCAAACGCAAGTAGTCCGGACCCACCGGTAACATTTAATGTCTTATCTTCTGAAACATTACTTTGACTGACAGACTGGCCGGAAGAGCTCCAGGCATACCCCTCGAGCGGGTTAATTTCCCGGGATGCTTCAAAATTGCTATTAACCCCCCAGCTCAATGCCGTATCGCCGCTGTAATCTGCCGGCGGGTTTGCGAAAAAATTCAGGTAATTTAACGAGATCCAGCCGGCACTGGTAGTCCACGCCCAACCGACAATATTATTTTTAATAAGGAATAAGGTGGCGACCGGTCCGAAAGTAGTCGGGACAGATTCCTGGTTCTGTGCCTTGACCTTGAATTCGTAACGGACAGACGGATCAAGCCCTGTAGCGGTGATCCCATTATCCCCGCTCCATCCCGTACCGACCGTAGTACCTTTCACCGCCCAATGCCCAACAGTATCCGGAGTCAGGTTGCAGTTCAGCGCCCAGTCGACTGTGACTCGTCCGTTAAAGTCGTCATCAGTATTTAAATAACCCGTATCATCAATAGTCCCGTCCGCTTTATATTTTGTTATGCAAATCGCAAAATTGGTGTTTGCGGGATTTCCGTTTTCCTGCACCTTCACGTTTATTTCGCCTCCTGGCAATGACTGCACAATCGGCCGACTGGGGACATTGGCCAGCGTATATTTACACTGCGCGGCAACCGGACCTTCTGTAGTGTAATCACCGGTGCCGTCAATTGTTGAGGCGTCGCCATTACGCGTCTGAGCTTTGTAACAGTACTGGGTATTCACCTGCAATGGACTGTGTGTTGCCGGTATCGTTTTTGTCCACGTACCGGCTCCCCAATTTGTGCCAATTTCCCGGAATTGGACGCCAGAACTTCCCGACAGGGCGCCGGATAAATTTGACGGTGCCGGTGAGACTGTCACCCCAATTGAGGTGGTATTTACGCTAGGAAAACTGATATTCCTAGTCGTGCCATCCACTGGCTCAATGCCACTGAACGCGCAAGCAGGCGCAGTCTTCGCGCTTTCCGCCGTACCCACCAATGCTGAAACGCACCGACAAAATTGCGTGTTCGTCCCCAATCCGACATCATTCCAACTGCAATTTACTCCAATACAACTAGACGATGCATTAAGTGTTGTTAAAGCAGTAGTACCGCAGGCCAGAGGTGAACCACTGGCATTATAAGTCTTATAATTAGTCACCCCGCTAGTTGACGATGCATTCCAAATCCAGTTAATCGACGTAGTGCTCTGATTGTTATGACTATAAGTTCCCCATGACGGTGGGCAAGGTGGCAAGGCGACGGCCGTTGCCGGGAAGGCTTGTGAATATCCATCAGCCGCGTCTTTGGTGAAGAAATAACCGCCCAGACTTTCCGTATCAGTCGGGTCAATTTCATTGTCATTGTTCTTTACCCGCACCCGGTACTGTACATATGCGTTTGTACATCCGACAGTATTGTCTATGTATTGTCCCTCCACAACTCGCCATGCAGAAGCACCTGTCCCAAAGACTGGCGTCCAGGCGCCTGGAGTAGTACATGTCGAGTTGTTGCAATATCGCCGTTCCAAACGGTATTTAGTGTCAGACGGGGCGGCCGCCGGGTTTCCGTTGGTGTTTAAATTGACTGTGCACTGATTGGTAGCGCCAAGTCCGCAAGTCACGCCGCTGACGCTGATAAGATTGGCGGCGGTAAAAGCATAGTGCAAGGAGAATGGGCCCGTAACCAAGTCTACATTCCTACCCCGTACAGATTGGGCGACGCGCTGGTTTGGGATAGTCCAACCCGCGTCACAATGCTGATTAGTAGCTCCTCCGCCAGTCACGCGCGGCGTGCCTGTACCGTCTACCGAATTGTAATAATTATATGTTAGCGGGGCGATACCGGCACCCGGAGTCGTAACCCAATTGATACAGGGCACATTGCTGATATTGAATGATGGTGCGGAATTACCAAGAGTAGGGACACAGGGAGCGGTCTGCCTAAGAACCACAGGTGTAGACGGCGTTATCTCAAGAGGGACATTACGCGCTTTCAGCCGGTAACGGTACTCGGTGCCGCAAGTCCGCCCATTATCGGTCCAGACCTTATTAAGTAAATAATTCTGCCAATCCCCATCAATATTCGTCCAATTTGTATCATCTGTTGCACTGGTGGGACAACTAGCGCCTGCGCTACAACGTTGAATGAGGTATTGGGTGCCTGCTGGGTTTGAGCGAAGATTCGCCAGAGTGATGGTACAAATCGTATCAGTACAGGACACAGTAATGGTCGGATTGGCGGCATAAGTATAAACTGCAGCACTGGCCAAGGAATCTTGGCCTGAACGCACCATCAACATATTATTGGTGGTATAGTCGTCCCACATTTTCGCCCGTACCTGGTATTGGGTATTTGGAGTCAAGCTTGAATATATTTGTGGTGGAGGAGGAGTGCCGCAGTAATCTAGCGTGGCGGAATTTTGGGAACCGGACTGGGGAGCCTGCAAAGTAAGCGTACTACCAGTCAAACAATTGTCGCCGTAATCCGAAGGGGTCCAGTCCCAGGTAATTGTGTTGTTGGTCTTTGCCGTCATGCTGGGTTGCCCAGGCTGACACGGAGGCAACGTACTAGTTCCCGTACCTGACGTTGCGGGCTGTGAAAGCGTACATGTCGTATCCGATCCTGCAAAGGCAGACACTCGATAATTATATGTTGTAGCATTTGCGACAGCACTGCATGTAAGTGCAGAATCGGTATATCCGGAAAACATCGACCGGCAGGTTACGGTTGACCAGCCAGTGCAAGTCGCGCCATGGCAGGACTGCCGCTCAAGTTTATAGTTGAGGCCTGTGCGCCCGTCAGAAACACTAACCGTGCAGTAATATCCAGAACCCGTACTGTAATAACAGGCTACCCCAGACATTGATGGCGGCGACAATGGGGTGCACACTTGCGTAGAGGCGGCAGAATCAACCGCGTTTACACGAGGTGTCCCAGTGGACCGGGATCGTACTGTAGCAGTCCAGCAACTTCCCGCAGGTAAAGCAGTGTTTATTACTCCAGCAGCCCCGCCCCAGGCAGTATAATTTCCCCATTGCTCACTAACTCCATTCAAAGGTGACATCGAGCCGGGCGTTCCATAATACGTACTTATACCATTTGTAATTTTTACGGAATATTCAGTGGCGGCTGGGTTTGTATAGCTCCGGTCATCGCCGGGTATCGTCGCATCATCAATAATAGAAGTATTTATTGTGCCGTCTGGAATAGTCATTTTTATTTGCTGGGACTGGCCGGCAACAGCTTCCAGCGTCGGCGCAATTACCTGACGAGGATAAGTATAAACTGTAGTAGTTGCACTAGGCTCTGTCACGCGGCCACCGCTGGAATCCACCGCATCGTCCGCCTGTCTGGCATACAAGCCGACGCTATAGGCTCGGTTGGGGAATAAATATGGCATTGCACCACTACCTGATTGATTGGTCTCCATGGTGGGAAAACTACTACTCCAATTTCCGGCAGCCATACATTTTGGACGGTAATAATCAAAGGAGGTATTATTTTCTATTACTTCTGCTGGCGGTGTAGCTGATGAATCATAACTATCCCTTGGAGTTAAATAAAACATATATGTCGGACTGATGCTATATAGGTTCCCAAAATACCGGGTACCAGCAGAACCTGACGGCACGCCCTGATTAGGCCAATCAGTGTAACTTATACCAAGACATAATTCTACTGAAGTTGGGTTTGGACGTGGCGTTGTACCAGAGCTTGGCAGAAAAGTCGACGCGACATTAACCCTTAACCTGTTCCATGACAATGCAGTGACGGTCGGTGCCGTCGCAACAGCCGTAGTACGAACGTTTCGATACGCCGGCGAAGCTATACCGCCCCACTGCAGACAGGCAGGGTATTCTGATTGACCAGTATCACATGGAGCATTACCTAAAGATTTATCGAAATATTTTCTTTTCTCAATATATGCCTCATTTGAATCATTAGTGCCAAACCCATACATATACTCATTGTTTGTATCGATCATAAGCCCGACCGCGCGTTTTCCGGTTGTGGAAGTAAAGATCAGTCCCAAACTTCCATTTAAATCAGTAGCAAATGCCGGACGGTAATGCCAATCCGAGGCTTGTCCCTGGGAAACATAACCCGTGCTAGAAAATAAAGTGACTGTCCGGTTTGCTACGGCGCCCCACTGGGGCATAATTCCGCCAGCCTCTTTGTCTGGATAATTTGAAGAGTCCCTCCACGCCTGGCGCAAACTTAAAGTCGGGACGGTATCATATATTGCATATTGGGCATCCGATGGGTTCGATGTTTGGCCACCGGTTGCCTGGTAAACATTGCCGACGTACAGATATGTCGTAGTTGGATCATAAAAAATTCGGCCATATGTAGATAATACATGCCCATTTGGAAAAGAAGCTGTCGTTAACCCGCTGCCATTAGATTTTAATACTGAAAAAATTACCGTATCAGAGTAATAGTTGTTATTGCCCCATATATACATTCTACCGGTAGTCGGATTGTTATCAATCGCGACACGTGTTGAAGTTGGCGTATAACCAGAACTGATGTTTGTTTTCCAAACAACATTTCCATTTGTGGGGTTCAATCGTCCGCTAAAAGCCAATGGAGAACTCAAATGCCCTCCCCAGCCTGTAAAATATAATCCCGTCCCGTCTGTCTTCACGTCATATATTTCCCCAGCATTGCTCAAGCCAGTCATCTGTGCTATTGTATAACACCTATCCCATACGGTGACGCCAGTGAGCCTATTATATGCCGCTGCATGAGGCCTTTGGTTTTCCCCACTACAAGGACTTTGTTGGCCTGCCGCAATATATATATTATTAGCATCGATATCCATACCATTTGGATAATCCCCATTCCACATGGTTACACCAGTGGTGACTGCTGTCCCGCCCGTACCGAATGATGTCACTAAAGACCCATCCGACAATAACCTTTTTTGTATAACTGAGTTCCCACCGAGCGCGCCGAAAATATACATACACCCGTAAGGTGCGCATGAGCCACTTTCCGTATTGTCTATATGGAAATCGTACGGTGTCATGCCAGGAATTGACAACTGCCCGTTCGAAATATTTCCGAAACTCAGCGTACCAGCCACTGCAAGACGATAGTAAGCCCTCTGCCCAGGGAGAGCTGCTGTATGGTCAAACTGTACTAAACCAGCTGCAACTATATGACTACCAAAACCTGAGCTGCAGTTTGTCCGAACGTGATTCCCGGCTGGTATGGTGCATGCATCGCTCCAGGTCGCATTGTCAGTCGAATATTGCACGAAATAATTCGTCGCGCCATCAACAGTATTCCAAATTGTGGTGATTTGCGGATTGCCAGAACTTAATGTCGTAGATGGCCATATGGTAAGTGACGGCGGTGGTATGCCGACACTTAGATCAATTACTACCGGGTATTCGGCGGATTTCAGCCAATACACTCCGTCCATATCCAAAACTTTATCAATTAGATAGGTGTCCCCGTCCTGTTTTATTTCGTAGTAAATACCATAATTCTTGTTTTCTGGCTTTTTCTGCTCGTACATTACTGGCTTCGGGACCGTGAAAACCTGGTTGTGGGTATTTTTGTCGAAAAATTTTATCGAGCGGTCCGTCTGGGCCTTATAGTAAACGTTTTTTAAATTCAACTTCTGGGAAATGCGCTCCACTTCCACTTTATTCCTGGCGATTAGCTCCTCCAGCACCTGTCCGCCCGTGACCGTATACTTGGCATCGAAACCTGGGATGATGCCCGCATAGGTGACGGAATTTTTTGAGACAGTGGCGTTGACGGATTTCGCATCCACAAACCCGAAGTCCAGGCCGCGGTCTCCCGTGACATTAAAGGACACTAAAGAATCCGTGCCGCTATTAACGGCAAACCTGGACTCGGATACGTTTGTCGTATTTTCGTAGGATTTCTTGTCCTCCGTCTGCACTACCGTCGTATCGATATCTTTATACAAACCCTCGGCTGTCCGATAACTCACAAATTTTCCTTTGTATTCGTAATCAATCTTGCCATCCTTATCCTGTTTTTCTACATACGCACGTCCGCTGTTGGTAACATTCTCATCGAATATCGATTCCGGGTCAGCAGGAGGTTTCACGGACACCCTTCTCAATACCTTCACGGTCAATGGATGGCTAGTTGTATAAGCGATCAGGTACAGGCCTCCGCCCAGCACTGCCGCTGCAGCGAGGACAAACAACCCTAGTATGATCTTATTTGTTAATCTTTTATCCATCATAGACCGTTGCAAATTATGCTCGTAGGTATTGAGCTGGAATCAAGAACAAGCCCGGTCATGAACTTTCCGCTAGCACACGATGCTTGTCCGCCAGTAATACTTGAAGACTCGTCAGCTCCTCCCCACTGGTTTGCCGGCGCCTGTAGATCAGCGCCAGCCGTGATATTGCCACCGACCTGGCCATTACCGGAAATACTGACATTGCCTGACTGGGCACTGAGCGGATCCAACTGGACTGTGCGACTCAAGTCAGCCTGACCAAAACCCGTACCAGTAAATATTTTATGGAGGGTGGGCGGTCCACCAAATTGGGCGATCCAAAGGAACGTCCCGTCAAAAATCATGTTTTCCGTTCCGGCGCTTGGCGCCCCGACAGTTGTGGTGAATGTAACCCGTTGCATCGGATCAGCTGCCAGGTAGCGATACAGGGTGGCGTTGTCATGGTTCATGGCCCAAACGTACGTACCATCGAATGCCATAGTTTTCAGCATGACCGGTAGGGCAGTGCCCGTTGGAGGATATATTAATGTCCGAGGATGTTGAGTATCGTCAGGATCCGGCGCCCAAACCCGGAGTATTGGCAGGGCTGTTGAACTGCAGCCTAGCCATAAATATTGGCCGTCATAAACGATTGACCTGTAAACTCCCTGTGAGCTGGTAGAATATGTCAGTGGAATATTTGTAGTGTCAGCAGGATTCTGTGCCCAAAGTCTTACCAAATGTCCGGAGGCTGTTATGATCCAGATATACTGCCCGTCATAGACAATGGAATTTGAATACGGGTCATTTACACCGGTCAAGCCTAGATTGACCGCACTGTTAGCACTGCTATGGAAAGAATAAAGTGTATAAGTGAGCGTGTCCGCATTAATTTTATAGACGCCGTCATAAATACCGCCATTGTCGTCCTCCGTCACCCAGACGTAACGCTGGTCACCTTCTGCGCTGACTGCCATGCCGCTATAATTGAAACCCGCCAACAAATCGACCACGAAATTAGTCCCATCGGCCGGATTGAACCTGACCGCGTCGCCATTTTCCTGGACTATCCAAATGTATTTCCCGTCATAGGTTATGGCCTTCGGGATGTTCAAATTGCTGCTGATTAAATAAGATTTTATCAGCACGCCGTCCGATGCGCGGAACTGGAAAAGGTTTTTATTGTCAGCGGCAGAATTCCTGGCTGTAGCCACCCAGACATAAGTCCCGTCAAATGCCATCCTGGCGTAAGAATTACCACCGACAGTCCAAGTGCCAAATGAATTGACCGTGGCTACTTCCTGGCCGCTGGTATACGGCACTTTGGAATTGTTTAGCCCTCGTGCAAGGAACTGTCGCGCCACGACATCGGCGCCGGAGCCAAAAAATCCTTTGAAATACCCCGCCCAACCAGAGCTGGTATTTTGGCCATAAACGGCCGCGCTATTTTGGGATTCGCTCTGGGCAAAAATTCCATACCCACCGGTACTCTCGCCTTTCAGTGAATTGGCAATTGTGCTGGTTCCACTGACTGCCGGAGCGGTATTGCTTCCGGAAACCGCCGAGATGCCACGGCCATAATTGTAATTGCCAGTAGCTGCGGTGATGCCGGCGCCAGAAGAACTGACCCCGCTTACTGCCCGTCCATTGATCGGTGTTGCAGCGCTGCCCACCCGGACTGGTCCGCCCTCAACCTTCAGTGCCGTATTGGCCGTTGGGAATTGGGCGCCGATACCTACCCAGCCCTGTATTGAATTGGCATACAATGTGTAGTTTGCTACGGCTAAAACATCATTATAAACGTACGGCGTGGAAAAAATCGCCCCATTGCCCCTGACGTCCAAAGGTTTTTTCGGCGGATCAGAAACGAATGAGCTGGATGAAGTTAAATCATAACTTGGGGATATTTCCAAATTACCTGCCTTCGCCTGGTTTTCCGGCCCAGTAGTCAGAGGTTCAGAAAAAGTTTCTGTCACTGGCGCGCTCGAAGGTTCATTCCACTCTGCCATGGCCACTGGCGCAACAAGCACAATGACGACCGCAAAAACAACCGTCAAAATAGTAACAGAAAACCACCGTGATACTTTATTATTAAATTTTAACCAAGTTATTTTCATTAAAAAAATTTATAAACCTACAACTGACGACAGGTTATTGTTTTATTGGTCAGGTCAATGCTTTTCGCATACAGGCCGGCATCACAACCTCCGCCAAAAGATTTTACTGTATCCGCCCCGCCCCAGGCATTGCCGCTCACGACTAGGTCTCCCACGACCGTCAGGCGTGAACCAAATGTGGCATTGCCGGAAATGGTGAAACCGCCGGACTGTCCCGTATCAGGCATTATTCCGTCAAGACGCACTAAACCCGCTTGATTCGGCACGCCCAGGCCGCTGCCTGAATAAAACTGGTGAAGAATATAACTGCCGCAGCTGTCAACAAACCATACGCTGCTCCCGTCATACGCAAGTTCTGCGGGCCCATCACAATAATTTCCATAATTGATGCTTTCAACGAATTGGCCGTTAGCTGCCAATAAACGCGAGATGTGCGTTTCGCGAGTTGGGGATTTTTCACCCACGTCTATTGCCGAAGAGCAGCCAGGGTCTGGCCTGCCACTGCAGCCCGGATGTCCGACGCCGCCGTCATAATCACACCGGCCATTACCATCGTTATCCAAGCCATCATTACATTCAGGCGCAGTACCGGCACTCTCATGTAGATCAGTCGTTGATTCGCAATCCGGATCTTCCGCGGTCCAGGTGCTATTGCATTGAGCTGGATTTACACATGTGGCTTGTGACGTGCATGACGCATTTGCGCAGATACCCCTGTCGATTAGCCCGTCACCGTCATTATCCTGCCGGTCACCGCATTCACGGCTAGTCGGCGTACCCATTTCTTGCAGCGCCCAAATCTGCGTACCGTCAAAAGTCAAAGCACGGACGTTTGACCTGGTCGTAGAACACGTCCCGCCGCCAGTGCAGGCCGTATTATTTGTGCAGTACAGGCCGTTCCTTGTACCGCCAGTGCAAGTTCCTGGTTCAGTATAGATGCCGGATCGACCCGCCAAACTGCCATCGGCTGGATTTACACGGAAAACACTATTGCCATTTGTGTCGATATACCTCGTACCGAGCCATAGGTAATATCCGTCAAACAATATTGACATCAGATCATCAGATTTGTTGTAAGAACTGTCGCTGGGCAAATTGTAAGTGGCAACACGGGCGCCGGTACTTGGGTTTATTTTTGAAAAGGCGTTATAGCCATACGTAGCATTGCCTCGGTGCGTCACCCAAATGTATTGCCCGTCAAAAGCCAGGTTAGTAGGATTGTCTGCCAGAGCGTATGAATTTGTCGGGCATGACCCGGCGGCGCACGCATTACGGTCAATCCGATAAAGAAGGTTGTCATTGTCATTGCTTACCCAAAGATAAGTCCCGTCAAACACCATATCGTAAGTGAACTGACTGGAGGTAAAATTGTAATTACTCACCGTCCTAGTCACCACATCCACCCTGGCTAGATCGGTCGTGTCGCTACCACGTTCATTATAAGTGACCCAGAGATACTTCCCGTCGAAAATTATTTCTTCCGGATACCAGCCGACCCTGATCTCGCCCACTTTCGATCCGTCTGCAGTGCGATATTGGCTGATCGAATCACCATACTCATTCGTAATCCAGAGATATGTCCCATCAAACGCCATATCAGTAGGCTGGGCACCTTTTATTACAAAATTTGATGTTGTATATGGGGAATAAATCATGCTACGGGTAATAAATCCTGAATTTCGGGAACTCCATACGTTTGGCGTAGAACTGGAGGTGCGGTCAAAATCAAATCCGCCATTGCCGTTTGGCAATTCATATTGATGGACCAATGTGCCGCCCATATTATATGAAAAAATATACCAATAATTTTCCAGCCAAACAAACGGTCCGCCACTAGACTGGCTGTCAAATTTTATTTGCATTACAGGATTCCCAACGCCAAATTCCTGGATGGCGCCACCATTAATAGTATATCGAGTAAACCCGGCATGTGTTTGTGGTGTATACCAGGGTGGCTCCTGGCCGATCCAGACATATCCGCCCCCAACTGAGATATCCGAAGGAAATCGAGTATCACCTATACAGTGCTTAACAAAAGTATTTTGGGGATCAGTAGTACTAATTTGGGCCATCCCTTCACCCTGATATCGAGTTTGGCTAACCACCCCTCGAAAACTGATCCATAGAGTATTTACTTCATCAAATATGATTCCGCTCGGCCAACCAAGCTCCTTATTGGTAACGCCGCCCGCACCGCCATTTAGTGTCTGGTCCCAGCTTGGACAGTCGTAACCAGAATATGAATAACTCTGCAGTGTGCCATCAGACGGCTTCAAGCGGACTACTGTATAGGCATATGTGCTGGTGTTGCGTGTAACCGCCCAAATATAAGGGCCTCCCGCAGTCTTATCGTCATAGGCCAAATCGTACGCCCCTGCACTGCCAATATTAAAATGAGTAACCGCAAAAGTTATCGGGTCTATTCGTGTTACTCCCCTTGTACCAGTATATGTGTTTGCTAACCATACATATCCGCCGGCAAAAATGCCACTCTGAACCTCATGCACGATATTGCCGCCTGAATCGCGCAGATAAAAACTGGTGACCAGTCGGCCGTCAACAGGATCGAATAAATATGCCTGCTCTTCGCCCCAATGTTGGCCGGCAATAGCCCAAACATACTGGCCATCATAAACCGTAACATTTGGTTGAGTGAACAAACTTTCGGTCACCTGCCGCACTTCCCAACCAGAAGTGAATGGTACCTGGGACTGTTGAAGTCGGTTGGGTACGAATTTCCCGCCGACCAGAGTACCTGTTGTATATATGCGCTGTTGGAAATAGCCCGCCCACGCGCCGATGCCAGTAGCCTCGCCATAGACAGCCGCAGTTATAACCGACGGATCGAAGGGTGCATTGATCAGGCCTACCACGGCGGATGCCTCACTGCTAAACGCATGGAGCCCGGTACCATTGGCCTTATTAAGCGCATATACGCCAGGACCAGAGGCTGACTCCCCGCGCACTGCAGCCTGGTTGCCTGTCGTTTCTCCAGTTGCCGCATAATATCCAGCACCGGCTGTATTGATGGAAATTGCCGGGCCGTTGGTGATCGGAGAGGCAGTACTTCCGGCATTTGCAGAGCCGTTTTCTACATCCAGTTTAAATGATGAGCTGGGCGTGGTCGTACCCATGCCGATGTTGTGGTTAGTGCCATTGACGTACAGCGTGTCCGTATCAACCGTCAGGTTACCGGGATTTGCCAGATCGAATGAATTGATATAAGCATCACGGGTACCCCGAACATCAAGCGGATATAAAGTTGAAGGCGTGTCGCCAAATGGATTATACAGTGGATCCAAGATCAAGTTGCCTTTTTTCGCCTGATGTTCTGAGCCGGTAGTGAGGAGTCCATATACATTTCCATCAGGGGCCTGGGACGATGGCTCCTCCCACGCTGCTTGGGCCACGTGCGAGATGCCAATTATTAACCCTGAACTGATGGCCAAGCCCAATACCAAAACAACTACACTTGTTGCCTTGGAAATATTTTTTTGTAAATGGAAAAATTTCATGATATTTTTTTACAAACCACGGCAATCGATACGGACTACAGCGCCTGACGCATTAGTCGTTATATTAGTAATATAATGACCAGCTGGGCATCTCTTGGTACCGACACCAAGAACACCCAGTCCTGACTGGTAGACGAGGCCTGTGCCCGTCCCTGTGTACAGATACCCGAGCGAGGAAAGAATGACTGACGTCAGCTGCGGCGTGCTGGTGATAGTAGTGATGAGTTGCCAACTGCCTCCATTGTCCGTGGAACTAAATACTTTGCCTCCAGCCGCGACAGCATAGATAGAATTGCCCGATTGCACGAATTGTCGGACTTCGGTGGTCGACGGCAGGGCGATCTTGCTCCACGTCATCCCGTAGTCAATTGAGCGGAAAACACCGCCAACAGACGTACCCGCGTACAGGTACCCGTTTCCTGCCCGAAACATAGACTTAATATTCTCTGCCGGAAAGAGCGTGGTATAGAGAGACCAAGTTACCCCATTATCAATGGAGCGGTAGATCTCACCTGATGTCAAACCTGCAAATAACACGCCAGAAGCCTGCTCCGTAAAAGATGTTACATAGGCGGTAGTGGAAATGTTAGCCACTGGGGATGGGTTCCAAGACGCCCCACCGTCCACTGACTGATAGATGTCCGCGTGATAACTATGCATCTGCCCATGGGTGGAGGCGTACACATACCCGTTTTGGGAGGCGTAGAGCGCGTCAACATAATAGGCGCCGCTGAATGCCTGAACGCTATTCCAATTAACACCATCATTAGTTGACGTGTAAATCGTCGGGATAAACCCGACATTCACCCCCAAAGTCAACCTAGTACCGACGCGCGTCATCACTGATACTGGATTAGAGACGCCGATGGAGACGCTCGACCAAGTTGCTCCATTATTGGTTGACCGATAGACAAGTCCGCCGTTTGTCCCAGCCATCAATGTCCTGGCCGATGTCTCAATCAAGCAATTGACCGTAGTCGCTCCGCTCAGGGCCCCTGATTGCGTCCAGGTCGTGTCATCTGGATTGATCATGACATCGCCGCTGCCGATTGATGGCCAGGCATTATTCGTAGTAATGAAGTCGTAATTGGCCGTCAATGTTCCGCCGATACGGCCGAATCCGGAGATATTAATGCTACCTTCCTGAGGGATACTCGAGTTATCGCTCCGCAGCGTCAGTTGCCGGCTCATGTTTGTGTTGCCATAACCGCTGCCGGAATATATTTTACCCAGACCAATATCAGCATATGATACATAAAGATATGTTCCGTCAAAAACGATGCCATTCGGCGTATCGTCCAGGCTGTAATCAACCCGATCTGATGGCAGTCCGACATTCAGCCTCGTCAAGCTGTCACTGCCAGGATTTATTATCCAGAGATACGTGCCGTCGAATGCCGCTTGCGTCGGCCCGGTGCCCGTCCCAAAACCCAAACTGTTGTTGTCCTTCATGGCAATTGCTTCAGGGAAACATCCGCCAGCGGCATCACAATCATTATCAGAGGAACAAGTTTGACGGGCGGGGACGGAGCATACTTTATTCTGCCGAGTATAAAAACGGCTGGCCGTATTGTTTGTCGTGTTAATAGTCCAGAAATGATAATTATCGTATACGATATCACTGACCCCACTCGCAATCAGCCCCAACCAGGCCATTGCCTTGCCACTTGACGGGTTCAGTGTGTAAACCAAGTTTTCGGTCGGCGACAAAGCCCATAAATAACTGCCGTCATAAGCCATTTTGACCAAAGAGTCTGGGGCAGATGTCAGATCGTATGTAGAGACAATGGCACAAGTGCTCCCGTTGAACTTGACGATGTCGCCCGTGCCGGCTGCCAAGTACCAATAGTATTGCCCATCAAAAATCACTGAGCTGGGGTGACTCCCAACAGGTACGGGAACT
This sequence comes from uncultured Gammaproteobacteria bacterium, assembly GCA_964628855.1. GTDB lineage: Bacteria > Patescibacteriota > Patescibacteriia > UBA10025 > JAHIVO01 > JBAYGJ01. The sequence continues at coordinate 154,205 of CAZVMV010000001.1, forward strand.
GCACACCGCGGATCCCCAGTTACCGGATTTATTTTCAAAATCTGGTCCGAACTGCTAAAACTCGCCCAAGCGTTGTTACCGTCGAAATATATTTCAGTCGGTGCGGCGGTAAAAGACTTTTGCCACATGACAAATCCATCCTCCGCGCGGACTTTCCAGATATTGGTGCCATTGGCTATCCAGAGATACGTGCCGTCGAATTTTTTGACCGACAAATTTTTCAGTGAATAATCAAAAACCGACTGGACGGCCCCGGTGGCGGGGTCTAGACGCGCAATTGAATTTGAACTGTCATGCGAGACTACCCATACCGCATTGGCCGAACTGTCATATAATATGTCGTTTTCCGTGCGACCGATGGTAGTCGGAAAATGACTGACACTAACGGTGCCCGGACTGGCAATTGCATTTACTGCATTGAATCGGTCAGCATAACCGGTATTGGAATTTTTGTTTGTGCCGACCCATACATTTGTCCCGTCATAATCAATTGCCCATGGACCAAACCCACCCGAGTAGCCGGTAGTAGTCGGGATCAAGCTCGAGCGCGCATTGGTGGATCGGTTAATAAAATAAGCGCCGTCATTCTGGGTCCCGGCTTCATCGGACGATACCCAAATCACATTATTTGTTGCATCATTTACTAAATCCGTAGGGCCCGGTACGTTTACGACGGTATAATCTGCGGCATTTAAAATATTATCCGAATTAGAATCGGGCGTAATTGCGTTCAGCTTATATACACTGTTATTATCCCTGAAGGAGACCCACAAATTCGTACCATCATAGATGATAGAGGTGGGAAACTGTCGGACATGATCAAATTCTAATTGAAGATTTGGCGTCCATGTGTTTGGATTATTATTGTATGTGGTCGTGTCAAAACGAAGTAGCCGATCATGATACGCGTAGCCGAAACAGTTTGTATTGCCCGGCTGGACAGCCCAGAGTGTCGTGCCGCTCTTCGCGATATATCCAAGCGGACAAGTACCATTTCCATTTGGAATATTGTCACCGTAGGGATCTGGTGGATTTAGGTTTGGAATACTTCTCCTCTCAGCGATGCTAGTACTGACGTTTATCCTCCCGATGCTTCCGGGGTAGTCGCCTTTTGCCTGCCAGATATATGTACCATCAAATAACATGTCACTCGTAAATCCCAGATTGAACGTCTGGACAACTTGGCCGGTTGCCTTACTGACTTTCAACACTTCATATCCATACCATGTCCCATTGACCAGGGAACCTTTTTGTCCGACATATAAATACGTGCCATCTGATGCGACCCGGTTTGGATAATAATTCCTGAAAAAATGGTCAACTTCCTGGCCGGCCGTATAGGGGAGGAGCGAATCTTTCAATGCCGTGCGGACGAGTTTGGCGCCAGAGACATCACGGCTGCCCTCGACCCGGCCGTCAAAATACGCATCCCACAGACCGTATGCCGTTGCGTTTCCGCCATAAATTCCGTATCCAGTCTGGCTATATCCATAGACAGTGCTCATGGGTACGGGCACCATCTGGCTGCCGACAGGGCGCGGGTTTGGAAATGTTGTCCCATTGACCCTGGCCCTGACATAATACAGTCCGTCAATATCATTCAAAGCGCCTCCAGTCAGGGTGTTGTCGTTAGTCTTCGAAAAATTGCTTGGCGGCACGCCGTTCCATAAAACCACAGTAGTCGGGTTTGGATAATTCGCATTGAAATGGTAAGCCCCGGAATAGGGCGTACCTGTGCCATTGATTGCCGACCAGCCAGTTGATGAGGTACAGTTTGCGGCACTGCAATACTCCCAGGTTACCACACCGGTGGTGGGGGTTTTTGGGTCAATGCTGATGTAAATCCGGTTGAATGGCGAAGTTAAACCGAAATAAATTGCCCCATCATAAATCATGCCGTTTGTTTCGGCAGTGGTGTACACGTCATTTGAAGTTGCATCCGAAGCCTGGACTGTCCGGTCATACCAGGAAGTGCCATAAGCCAATAAAACCTTGTCAAAAACCGCCGTTGACTGGCCTATGGCTCCGGTTGTTTTCTGGCTCTCCGCTCGGATGCCTTCCCCTAAATCACTTGCGGACGTACCCTGCACCCCCGCACTGCTGCCAGGATGGACCGAAGCCCCATATAACCCTTCCGCACTGCTACTAGCGGAGGATAACGCATTATTATTCTGTGTTGATATGCTCCAAGTCCCTCCACCGATCTCCAGCTTACTTCCCGTTATTCCCAAACAGGGCCCGACGCAAACACGGTTGTTCGTCGCATCAACAAAGAAAGTACTGGTCGTCTTACCGACCATCAAGTTTTGTTCAACCACCGCTTCTGTTGAAACCGCCCCCTCACCCAATACTTCCATCTGATAGTTGAAAGGAGGGGCGTTGTTGCTGGTGCCAAGGCGTAAACTTCCCTGTTTTGCCTGTGTCATCCCATCGATCGTCAGGTATTCTCCTGCATTTTCTTCCGGTGGTGCGGCGACAGGGTCGCTGGCAGCTGCATTTGCCGATTTAAATATAAAGGGGATGCCAATTATTAGGCAAAATAAAAAAAATAGGCCAAAAATAGGCCAAAATTTCATTGATATTACATTATTGGTGATGTTTTTTGTGAAACGCGACATCACTTATAGATGTTATTTTTATCTTTAATATCCGCTAAAAATACTTTTTACCACTTTAAACGCATCAGATTGACAAATCAACCATTTACTGTAATAATCAAAGTAGAAAAAACTTTTTTAGTACTACAATTTTAACACATTTATACCCTAAATGTCAAGTGAACTGGATCAAAAATCCATAACGGAAAAAAACAGAAATAATACGGCATTGATCGGTGCGGCAATATTACTTTTCGCAGTAATTTGTATCGGCTTGGCGGGCTTTTTTTATGGAAAACGTGAAGGATCAAAAAACCTGGCCGTTGTGCCGGTAATAAATGCCAGTCCGAACTCATATCAAAAAGTTCTCGGCTCCCAGACCATGAGTTGGCAGGGCAAAATCGTATCGGTAAAAACTTCCTCAATCGTATTTATCGTACGCGACGAGCATAATGTCGAAAAAAGACTTACTGCCAATGTGAATGGCGATACCCAATTGCTGCGTTTCGACTCATCCGGCACATCAGCAAACAATCCGGCCGCTACATACAGAAAAACTGCGCCACTTTCAGATTTCAAGGCCGGAAAAATGGTATATGTCCAGGGCCCGAATATCAGCGCACGCCAGTCAAGCTTTGACGCGATCGCCATCACCCTGCTCGCCAACTAAAAAACTTAACAAATTTTTAAATAACCATTAATAATCTAAATTATGTCTACAGTTACATGGGTCATTCTTATCGCAATAGCCGCAATTGTTCTCTGGTTCATTGCGGTTTATAACGGCTTAATTCGGCTGCGCAACCAGACTAAAGAAGCCTGGGCTGACATCGACGTCCAGCTCAAACGCCGATACGATCTGATCCCCAACCTTGTTGAGACGGTAAAAGGTTACGCCAAGCACGAACGTGAACTGTTTGAAAAAGTTTCAGCAGCACGCTCAGCCGCCATGGGTGCCAGCGGCGTGGCAGAAAAAGGCCAGGCGGAAAACATGCTGGCCGGCACGCTGAAAAGCCTATTTGCCGTAGCTGAAGCGTATCCTGACCTGAAAGCAAACCAGAACTTCCTCAAACTGCAGGACGAATTATCTGATACGGAAAATAAAATCCAGGCAGCCCGCAGGTTTTACAACGGCAATGTCCGTGATTTCAACACCAAAATTCAAGTTTTCCCGAACAATATGATCGCTGGCATGCTCGGATTCAAGGAATTTGAATTCTTCGAACTTGGTGAAGGTGAGGCAGCTGCAAAAGAGCCGGTAAAAGTCCAATTCTAAAGCAATAAATTAATCCAACCGCGCGGCCAACAGTACGCCGCGCGGTTTGTACCATGGCCACAATCTACACCAATATCGCATCAAATAAACGACGTTCGATCCTCCTGCTCGGACTTTTTTTCCTGATTATTATTGGCCTAGGCTATACGATCGACCTGATAAACGGAACTGGGACATATTTCTGGATCATTATCGCCCTCCTGTATTCTGTCATTAGCGCGTTAATCGGATACTACTCTGGCGACAAGCTGGCTCTTTGGACGTCGGGAGCGATCCCGGTCACCAAGGAACAGAACCCATACATTGTCAGGATGGTAGAGAACCTGGCAATCACATCAGGTTTGCCCGTGCCTCACGTGTATATAATACCCGACGAGGACATAAATGCTTTTGCGACTGGCCGTGACCCACAGCACGCATCACTGGCCGTGACACAGGGAGCTATTAATAAGCTCGAAAACGAGGAACTAGAAGGAGTCATTGCTCATGAAATGTCCCATATTGGCAACTACGATATCAGATACATGACGCTTGTTATAGTTCTGGTCGGTACAATAATGGTGCTGTCTGACATGTTCTGGAGGACCAGATTCCTAGGCGGCCGGCGAGGCGGCAGTCGTGATAATGCCGGGAATATTTTGTTTATCATTGGCATACTTCTACTTATTCTATCGCCGTTATTCGCTGAATTGATTCGAATGGCAGTATCACGTAAACGCGAATATTTGGCTGATGCGTCCGGCGCGTTACTAACTCGTTATCCAGAAGGCCTTGCTCGGGCGCTGGAAAAAATTCGTGACCAGGGAGCGCGTATCGAACGTGCCACGAAATCTACGGCGCATTTGTATATCGCCAATCCGATGGGATCCGGATTTTCAAAATTTTTCTCAACACACCCACCGATCGATGATCGGATCTCCAGACTGAGGCAGATGGGCAATATAGCGCAATAAATATATGGACAATAAAAAAACCGTAACCACAGAAATTAAAACCGGCGTCGCCACCTCGACAAAGATTACCCTCGGGATCACTCTGGCCGCAGGCGTTATCACAGCCGCCGTGATAATCCTGGCCCTGACAAACATTAGCTAGACTTACTAGACGTACAATGGAACGACTTTCGGTGGTTTTTTTCTTTGACAAAAATGAAAAAAAATGATACAATATAATGGTAATGACAAATATTAAAACAAAATATGGACATCAAAAGCCTCCAGGAATGGCTGCGTCACTCACGCCAAGCCGGCCTTACTGACGGCCAAATACGCGATCAGCTGAAAAGCACGGGTTGGACTGACCAGCAGGTTACCGACCTTTTTTCTGGTGACATGTTCAGGCAAGGCCAACTAGAAAATGTAGGCGCAACGACAAAAGACGATTTTGACACCATGTCCGGGCTGGATGAAAAACAAACAGGCACAGGCGGGGAACTGCCTGGAGTTTTGGAATTGGCTGGCCAGGCATGGGATCTTTTCATATCAAAAATTTCAAAACTATTGGCAATTAGCATAATTACGGGAATCCTGGGCGGTATTATCGTCGGGATAATTGTTTTGGCAGGTGGATTCGGGACAATTTTTACACTCAATTCAAACGGGAGCAGTATCACAAGTAATGGCTTCATTACATACTTATTTATATTAGCCGGCGCATGGCTGGTAATCTCAGTGGTTTTTTCATGGATGCAGGCAGCGATTCTGATCACGCTGGCCGAAGACACGTTGTCCCTCGGCGCAATCCTCGGACGTGCCATAAAAATGTTATTTTCATATTGGTGGATCACCATTTTGATGAGCTTCCTGATAGGTGGGGCCAGCCTCTTATTCAGCATACCGGGGATGATTTTCTCGATTTGGTTCAGTTTTGCCATTATGGTTCTTGTCACTGAAAATATTCACGGCATGCAGGCATTGCTTAAAAGCAAGGAATATGTCCGTGGTTATTGGTTAGCGGTTTTTGGGAGGAATCTTGCGTTTGGATTTCTTATCACAATTCCCCTAACCCTAGTTTTTACTGGCCTGGCATTTGCGAGACAAGCAACGATTATCGCAATTTTACAAGGGCTGATCTCAATTTTATTATTGCCGTATATGCTGTGCTTCAGCTACATGATATTTTTCCACCTCAGGAGGATCAAGGGAACGGGGATGCCCGTCCCGGATAAAAAAATAGGGATAATCATTACGGCATTAGTCGGATGGATAATTTTAATTTTAATCTTATTCTCAATTGGTGGTTCGGCCTTTATAGGCTTCCAATCAAAGGCAGCGGATGCTACGAGAAAATCCGACATTTCGCATATTTATACCGCTGCAATCCTCTACTACGACGACAATCGGTCATATCCAGCTACACTCACCGAACTCACGCCAAATTATATTACCAATATGCCGATGGATCCGAAATCAAAAATGCCATACGAGTATACCCTGGATATTGGCGGAAATGACTTTAAAGTCTGTGCCACCCTGGATTCAACGGATTTTTACTCTAATTCAAAAAATTACTGCCTAGGTACAAATTACAATATTTACGGCGAACAGACGGGGACATAACCCAACATTAGCAAAAAAATCTCGATAACGAAGTCTCCTAACCAAGGGGGCTTTTTCACTTGCCAATTGACAGTGCCACAATTAATCAATATAATAAACTGTACTAAAAAATAAATTTTTCGCGTATACTTACCATATGGACAATAATATAATCGACAAATTCACTACTCATTTGAAAAACGCCCTCAAAAAAGCACGGGAACTTTCCGGCTCACTTGGCCATACTTTCATCAATCCTGAGCACTTGGTGTATGGTTTGGTTATGCAAAAAGGAAGCATTGCTGCCGAATTACTGACCAAAATGGGCCTGTCTGCAGAACGGATTCGCAGCCATATACTGCAGTCCAACAAAAACGCGGGCTCATCTGATAAGACCGCAACGACTATAACCCTAGCGGACACGACAAAAAAAGTCATAGAAAAGGCAGCCCTGATCGCGCACCAAAACGGCCATAAATACGTCGGGACAGAACACCTGCTCATCAGCCTGATACGGGTGAACAGCCCAGCCATGATCAATCTGTGGGAACACAACCGTGTCAACCTAGGCAAATTAGAATCAAGTCTGGAAACTGTGATGCGAAGCACTTCCAAATTTCCTGACCTGACACAAATATTCGAGCAGGCGAAAGACACGGAAAAAGAGGAAAAGGGCAAGGACGAATCAAAAACGCCAGCCCTGGATTTTTTCACTACAGACCTGACCAATTCAAAAATGCAGAAAAGCATCGACCCGGTGGTGGGTCGAGCCAATGAAATCGAGCGCCTCATCCATATCCTTTCCCGTCGGACCAAGAACAACCCAGTCCTGATCGGCGAGCCTGGCGTCGGCAAAACGGCTATTGTCGAAGGGTTGGCAAAAAAAATTATGTCGGGAGATGTGCCGGACGTATTGCTCAATAAAAAAATCCTCCGACTGGATCTTTCTTTGGTTGTGGCTGGCACCATATATCGGGGCGAATTCGAAGGAAGGTTCAAACAGATCATCGACGAGATCAAAAAAGACCCGAACATCATCATGTTCATCGACGAACTTCATACGATTATTGGCACCGGCTCCGCCGCCGGCTCGATGGATGCTGCCAATATCCTGAAGCCAGCCCTGGCCAAAGGCGATATCCGCACTATCGGCGCAACTACTCTGGATGAGTATCGCAAATACATAGAGTCAGATGCCGCACTGGAACGCCGGTTCCAGCCGATTATCATAGAGGAAGCGACGCCCGAAGAAACGGCTGACGTTTTGAAAGGTATTAAAGACAATTACGAAAAATACCACCTCGTCCAAATCACCGATGACGCCATCGCTGCGGCCGTCCGGATGAGCACGAGGTATCTGCAGGATAAATACCTACCTGACAAGGCCATCGACCTGATCGATGAAGCAGCGTCAAAAATAAAAATTTCCAGCCACAGCGACGGGTTGCTCAAAGAAATATTCCAGACGGAAAAAGAAATCGAAAAGCTCAAGACTGTAAAAAACGAGCTGGTGAACAAGGAAAATTTTGAAAAAGCCCTGAAGATAAAGATGCAGGAATCCGCCCTCCAGGATCGGCTCGCCGTATTGCGCCAAAAACAGGCTCAATCTGCCAAAAAATTTATCGGTAAAATTACCCAGCAGGATGTCGCCGAAGTGGTAGCACGGATAACAAAAATTCCGCTCAAAGAGCTGGTCATTGAGGAAAAAGAGCGCCTGCTGCACCTGGAAAAAATTATGGGCGAACACGTTGTTGGTCAGGACGAAACCCTCAAGACCATCGCTGACTTCATTAGGCGTTCACGCGTCGGTTTATCGGACCCACGGAGGCCGATCGCCTCATTCATTTTCCTGGGCCCATCAGGGGTCGGCAAAACAGAAACTGCAAAGGTGCTGGCCAAGACCGTATTTGAGGATGAGCATGCACTGATCAGGATTGACATGTCGGAGTTCGCGGAAAGTTTCAATGTTTCAAAGCTAATCGGCGCTCCAGCCGGATACGTCGGGTACAAGGAAGGTTCAAAATTGACAGAGCCGGTGCGCCGGAAACCATACTCCGTAGTACTGTTCGATGAGATCGAAAAAGCCCATCCGGAGGTTTTCAATCTGTTGCTACAAATACTCGATGAAGGGCATCTGACAGACGCGACCGGCAGGCGGGTAAATTTTAAAAACACCATCGTGATCATGACATCAAATGTCGGCTTATCGACATTAAACCAAAGTGCGACTATAGGTTTTGAGGCCCAAACCAAAGAGGATAAAGCGGCGGCCGACCAGCGATATAATGAGATAAAGTCAGGAGTACTGAAAGAATTGGAGAAAAAATTCCGGCCTGAACTTCTCAATCGCATCGATAAGATTATAGTTTTCCGCCCACTGGACAGGAGTGATATCATAAAAATTGTCGACCTTACCATTCACGAACTGGAGAGTAAACTGAAAGAACAAGATATAAAATTGTCAATGGACAAGTCGGTAGCAGCCCTGATCGCTGACCGAAGTTACCAGCCTGACCAAGGCGCGCGCGCTGTTAGACGCAATGTTCAAGAATTTGTAGAGAATAAAATCGCTGCCGAATTACTGGCCGGAAAATATCAGGGTGGCGATACAATAAAAATCAAGGTTAAGAATAACGAACTTGCCTTTTCGTAACAAACTGGTACAATCAACAAACATACATAAAACCTTCCCATAAACGGAAGGTTTTATGATTTCATTGCAAGAAATACAACAATTTATATTGGACACCATATTTCCCATCCATTGCCTGGGCTGCGACCAGGAAGGATTATGGTTATGCGCAAATTGCCTGAAAACAATTCGATTTAACACGCAGCAAGCATGTCCGATTTGCCGCCAGAAAAAATATGGCGGGGTATGTTCCGCCTGCCGATCAAAAACGTCGCTCGACGGGCTGGTGGTCTGTTGCGATTACGAACAGCCTCTGGTCAAAGCCTGTATCCATACTTTTAAATATTCAGGCGTCACATCATTGGCAGATCCTATCGCGTCCCTACTTTTGCTTAGTATACACTCACAATCACAACCCGATATACCCCTTTCCAATAATGGCGTTCTTGTGCCAGTACCACTTCATGCGCGTCGACTGAAAAATCGTGGATTCAATCAGTCAAAACTGATTGCCGAGAAGGTTGGCATTAAACTTAACATGCCAGTCGCCGACCTGCTTATTCGCGCCCGGTACACAGATAGCCAAATGACCCTGACTCGGGAGGAAAGACTGACTAATGTTATAGCCGCATTCACAACAAAAAATCATTTTGAGAAAATACCAGAAAATGTTATAATTATCGACGACGTAGCCACCACTTTGGCCACTTTACATGAATGCGCCAGTGTACTAAAATCACACGGTGCCAAAACTGTCTGGGGCTTAGTATTCGCTAGAGGCTCTTGATAACTAACTTTCGTGGAGAGGTGGCCGAGTTGGCTGAAGGCGGCAGGTTGCTAACCTGTTATACGGGTTTAAATCCGTATCGCGAGTTCGAATCTCGCCCTCTCCGAATGAAATGAGTAAGGAGGCGTGCCGGAGTGGTCGATCGGGACAGTCTTGAAAACTGTTAGGCCTTCACGGGTCTCGTAGGTTCGAATCCTACCGCCTCCGCCAAATTGTACAATCCACTAATTTTCAAAAATATGGCCGAAGAACAAAACCACGGGAAAATATTGGCCGAATGGGAATTCGACGAGTTTCCAAAACATAAACGTACTAAACTCTGGTACATAACAGCGTGTATTATAGCTGGCGGCTTGTTGCTGTATGCTATCATCAGTCTGAATTATTTATTTGCAGCCATTATTCTTATCGTGGCAGTGATCGTTGTAATGCAAAATAGGCGCGAGCCTCAACGATTAAATTTGCAAATTCATGAAGACGGTTTGGTGATTGGCACTAACACCTATTATGAATGGAAAACGATAAAAAGCTTCTGGATAGTGTATGAACCGCCTGAAGTCAAAAATCTATATTTCGATTTTAAGGCCGGCCTTCGCCCAACAATCTCAATTCCACTAGAAAAGCAAAATCCGCTGAATGTCAGAAAAATCCTATTAAATTACCTTCAGGAGTCAGTCGATCAGGAGAATGAATCTTTTTCTGACGGGCTCCGACGGATTTTGAAGCTTTAGGTAAAATTACAATCTCATGCCCTCGTCGTTCAATGGATAGGACGCAGGATTGCGGATCCTGCGATACAGGTTCGATTCCTGTCGAGGGCACCAAAAAACCAGGATATCATCATCCTGCTTTTTTGTGTTAAAATATACATATGAAACTTACGCTTTCCACCGAAATCGAACAACTTCCACGCGTCGGCCCTGCCATCAGCAAAAAACTACACCACCTGGATATCAGCACGGTAGCAGATTTATTACAATATTATCCCTTTCGCTATGACGATTTCAGCCAGATTGTCCCAATTATCCAGATAAAGCAGGATACGCAATGTACCATCCGCGCACAAATCAACCTGATTGCCAACAAACGGGCCTGGCGTCGGCGAATATATGTGACCGAATGTCTAGTCTCTGATGATACGGCCAGTCTAAAAATTATCTGGTTCAACCAACCCTTCATTACTAAACTCCTGAAACAAGGGGATGTGGTCTATTTTTCTGGGAAAGCTGAATATTCGACTTATGGGCTGCAGCTCCAAAACCCAACTTATGAAAAAGTAAAAAAAGACCAAACGCATACCGCCAGGATAGTCCCAATATATTCCGTTACTGAAAAATTGACTGAAAAACAAATCCGTTATTTGATAAAGTCAGCTTTGCCTCTGGCAAACCAGATACCCGACTGGCTGCCAATTGAGATTGTGAGTAAATACAAGCTGATCAATTTGCCGCAGGCAATCCGCGAGATTCATTTTCCCACAAATCATAAAACGCTAGCCCAGGCTGTTCGCCGGATTAAATTTAATGAACTTTTTCTGATCCAACTCCGCACTCAGAGCATCAGACAACATTTAGCGCAAAAAAAAGCGCCGCTCATTGGCTTTGACCAGGATATTACTCAAAATTTTGTTTCCCAACTACCATTTGTCCTCACGGCCAGTCAGAAAAAAACCGCCTGGCAGATACTCCAGGATATCAACAAAGATGTGCCAATGAACCGGCTACTGCAGGGAGATGTCGGTTCAGGGAAAACTGTGGTGGCGGCTATCGCCATGCTTAATACCGTAAAATCCGGGTACCAGGCTGCCCTGATGGCTCCGACTGAAATTCTCGCCCACCAGCATTACCAGACAATTTTTGAGCTGCTTAAAAACTCCGGATATACTATCGTGCTGCTGACCGGCAACGAAAAAACAATAATGGGGAAACAAATACGCAGCACGGTTATCAGCCAGCAAATAAAAGACGGTAGCGTAAAAATCATCATCGGCACACACGCCCTGATCCAGAATAAAATAAATTTTAAGCAGTTAGGTTTGGTGGTTATTGATGAACAGCATCGTTTCGGCGTAGACCAGCGTAAAACTTTGAAATTAAAGTCTATTGGACGCGATCTGACGCCGCACTTGCTTTCCATGACGGCCACACCTATTCCACGCACTCTTGCCCTGACCGTTTACGGCGATCTGGACATTTCTACGATTTCCGAAATGCCGGTTGGACGAAAAAAAATAATCACAAAAATCGTACCGCCAGAAAAAAGGCACCTGGCCTATGAGTTTATCCTGAAGGAAATCGGCAAAGGAAGGCAGGCTTTCGTGATCTGTCCTTTGATCGACGAATCCGACAAGCTCGGCGTCAAAGCTGCAACTGCAGAATACCTCAACCTCCAAAAAAACATTTTCCCCCAACTTCGCATTGGCCTCCTCCATGGAAAATTAAAGGCAGTCGAAAAGGACCGTGCCATGGAAGATTTCAAGTCGCATCGCCTATCCATTCTGGTTGCGACCGCCGTTATAGAGGTCGGGATCGACGTCCCTAACGCATCTGTCATGATGATTGAGGGAGCGGAACGCTTCGGACTCTCCCAGCTACACCAATTCCGCGGCCGGGTCGGCCGGGCCGAACATCAGTCGTACTGTTTTGTTTTCACCGACTCCGACAACGAGAAAACAAAAAACCGGCTAAACGCCCTGGTGACTGCAAAAAATGGATTTGAGTTGGCAGAAATGGACCTGGAATTCCGCGGCCCCGGGGAAGTTTACGGATTACGGCAATCCGGTTTCCCGGAAATGAGGCTGGCCAAATTGACTGACTTTGAAATAATCGCCGAAACGCGCGAAGCCAGCCGGCAACTTTTCAGCACGATAGACAGGCTAGACCGCTGGCCGCTACTCCAAGAAAAGTTATCCCGCTTCTCCCAGAATTTACACCTCGAATGATATTTTTACCCAACCTAAGCTATTTTTTTAATATTAGGGTTGACTTTATTTATGTTTTATTATAAAATGCAAATTCAATAATTATGCAGAAACGAAAGGAGGAAAAACTGCATAATCTTATGTACAAGGCAGTATAGTACATTCAAATCAAACAATGGATTGGATTGGAGGAGAGTATGCCCCGTGGATACTCAGAAACGAAAGTAACCATTTACAAGCAAAGACTCTTAGACAAGAAAGGGGAAGTTCTTCAATCATTAGGAGTGACAAGGGAAACCATGTGCTCCGGCCGCAAAACCTATCATACTCATATGGCCGAATCCTCACACGAACAGGCCGAGATGACGGTAGCCGGCAGCATTGCCTGCCGTACCAGCCGTATCCTGACGATGGTTGACGCGGCCCTGGCACGTTGCGAAGACGGCACGTTCGGAATTTGCAATGGCCCGACTCACGACAGGCCAAAAAAAATCCCGACCGTCCGACTCGATGCGGTCCCTGAATCTCCATTCTGCAAGGAATGCCACGACTTTTTCGAAGCCAGACAGGCAAAGACCGGCAGATAACTTTCCTGCTATACAATAACTAATGACGACTCCCCCGGGAGTCGTCCTTTTTTTATTATGAAAAAATAATTGATTTCAAATAATATCCTTGATGGCGTCGTTGATTGTCTCGGCCATGACTAGCTTGAGACCATGCGGCGTTGCCTGGATTTTCATGGTGGGCAGAACGCAATATGCGAAACCCATTTTCCTGACCTCCTCTAGCCGTTTTTCCGTCTGGCTGACCGCCCGCATTTCTCCGCCCAAACCAACTTCGCCAAACACTGCCGTATCTGCCGGCACGGGCTTACCGCGGGCGGCTGAAGCAATGGCAAGGCATACTGCCGCGTCAACTGCGGGCTCATTGACCCGCCATCCGCCGGCGACATTGAGATGAATGTCCTGGTTTGATAAATATAGGCCGGCTTTTTTCATCAGTACGGCGATCAAGAGTTGGAGCCGATTTAAATCAAAACCAGAAGCCCGCCGCTGGGGATACCCAAAATTTGTACGGGATACGAGCGCTTGCACTTCCACTAAAAATGAGCGGCTACCTTCCACAATCGCCGTCACAACTGACCCCGGATTTGTGTGCTGCCGTTCGGACAAGAAAATTGCCGAAGGGTTCGGCACCTCACGTAAACCAGCCCGTTCCATATCAAATACGCCCACCTCACTGGTGGCGCCAAACCTGTTCTTCACCCCTCTCAGGACACGGAATAAATGGCGGTCATCACCCTCCAAATACAAGACTACATCCACCAGATGCTCTAAAGTCCTCGGACCGGCCACGTTACCCTGTTTTGTTACGTGGCCAACAATGACCATAGGTATATGGCTGGCTTTGGCCGCGTCTACCAGCTGGCCAGTTACCGCCCTGACCTGTCCGACACTGCCAGGCTCACTATCTACATCAGCGGAGCGCAAAGTTTGAATGGAGTCCAACAATACAAGGGCTGGTTTCACTTCTTCGATAGTAGAGATTATCGCATCGACGTCCGTTTCCCCAAAAAACTTTAAATTGTGGGTCGTCAGGCCGAGACGCTCGAAACGGATCTTTACCTGCGCAGAAGACTCTTCGCCCGATACATACAGTACTTGTTTGCCTCCCGCAGCCAGAAGGCCGCCGACCTGCAGGACCAGCGTTGACTTGCCGATGCCGGGATCGCCGCCGAGCAGTGTTACGCTGCCTGGAACTAATCCACCCCCTAGCACGCGGTCAAATTCCTGCATACCACTTTTTAATCGTGGTTCTGTTTCTGACCTAAAAGTGGCCAATGTTTCCACGGACCCACTTTTGCCAATGGCGTTTTTCTTGCTTTTCGGCTTAACCTGTTCACTCAAAGTCGACCAGCTGCCACATTCAGTGCATCGTCCCATCCATTTCGGAAACTGGGCATCGCATTTATTGCAGATAAAAATTGTTTTGCTAATTTGCCCCATATATTGGTAAATATACACCAAAAACGTATCTGTGCAATACGTAACTTCTTCATGGTTAGTTAACCATCAATTTCCCCAGGGGAAAGACCCATTCTTGATCAGTTGGGCGACATACTGGACTTTTTTCACGTAATCTCTGGTTTCTATATATCCCTCACCCCTGATTTCACATTCCCACCAGGTAAAACCGTCTCCGCAATCGCGGCTGTTGCAATTCGCCCCTTCGCCGCCGTTGTATGCCGCTACGGCGTATTTATAGTCATAAATCTTGCAGCCAGATTTTTTCGCATCACACTCAACCTTAGGGCCACGAGACTCCTTGATACCGTCACCATCCTTGTCAATTTTCGGGTAAGTTGACTCTGGGCAGGCGTTCCTGTACAAATGCGCCAGGTGGGCGGCGGCGATGCTAATGCTCTTCTCCGGATTGCGGCGCAATTCATCGCATGAAATGCCGGCCGTGGACGGCAACAATTGCATCAGGCCGCAGGCTAAAATATTTCCCTGCTTATCCCTAGAGACCCGATCCGCAATCCCATCGGACTCGACCAGCATTATTGCCTTCAAATAATCCGGGTCAATCCCCGGATCCTGTTTTCCGGCATAATCTCGTAATAGAGAATCATATATATTCGTATTCCTGATCACGCGTCCATATACATTTGCCTGCCCGTTTGACGGCGGTAGCGACGACATTGGCGGCAACTCATAAACTTCACCGGACTTATCGCCGCTCGCTGCTCGCTCTGCCGCAACCTCTTCATCTTTATTCAATGCATAAGTAGTGCCAAGTTTTTCCAAGCCCTGGAATGTTACCAAACGAGGACTGATAGTAAGCAGGATGACATAAGAACCAAGGGCAATCGCCAATCCGATCATGGCCGAGGTGATGGTATCCCGCGCATCCTGCAGCTTGGAGGGATTGCCAAATGAAACGGTATATTTAATGCCGCCGTAAATCATCATGGTGGTGGCCAATATTCCCGCTATCCCTACAAAAAATACATATGCCGCGGCAATCCATTCACCGAGCGTCGAACCGGTCACGAGGATCTTTTGGCCGGCAATGAATTGCGAGCCAGGCAAGGTGAAATTTGGCGTGAAAAAAACCGGGGTAGTTGTTGTTTTCTTGGTTACATCATCACGGCTGTGCCCGATAGAAGCGCATTCTTCCAATTGGCTGCAGGCTTCCGTCATGTATTCCCTGCGCTCAGTCTGGAAACTTCCTGCCTGGCAACTGCTCTCGTCCGCGACCTGCTCGCAACGGGTGATGATGTGTTCGCCGGTCTTTTCCGAATACACGCAGCAACTGGTTAACTCATGGGCTGGTAACATCTGGGCCTGAATTGCTTTTGGACTGTAGATGCCGAATAAACATAAAATCGCCCCCAGAACAACCAAACTGACCCGCTGGAGAGCTTTTTTATTCCACAAAACCATTGCCATTTTCCTATTGATTTATTTCAGTTTAATCGAATATACCTTACCGGTCACGTTTTCAGTGAAATACAGGATCGAATCGCTCTTGCCGACGAACATCTCATTAATGACATACTGCTTCATCTGACTTAGGTAAGTCGGCAGGGCAATCAGATTTGTAATGCCGGTATTCACATCTATCCGGTAGATACGGTCATTAGTATACCCGGCAAGGGCGGGCTCAAGGGCGCTGCCGGTGGGCAAATATTCAGGTACGGCACAGTAGGCGTAACTTCCGGCTGCATCGTACGTGCATTTACTCGACCAAGTCTGCAGCTGGAGATTCAAATCATTATTGCCGGTACCATCGCCCGATGCGTCTACGACATGGATGACCGGATTGTACCGCGAGTCGTCGGAATAAATCGAGTACAGTATTTGGTCTCCTTTTGGCGACCAGATGCCCTGAAAACCGCGCCCCAAAACGTCAAAAGATTTGAAATTTTCCTGGTTCAATCCGATCGGCAGGATGGTCAGTCCGGAAGCGTTCACCGAATCGCGGAAAAGCGCGACCACCTGACTGTTCGGCGACCAATTGACATCCACCTTGCTGGCATTATCGCCTAGAGGCTCAACCAGTTTGACTTCGGACGCGTCTGAATTGGAAACGGCCAGCCACCTGGCGCTTTCCTGATCACTGATGTTCAGGAATCCCAGTTGGTCGCCATTTGGTGAAAATTTTATGCTATCCCATTCTTTCGGGAGGGTGACCTGCTGTTTTTTGTCGAAATCATAAATGATCTTGCTTTGGTCCGGGAAAGTGATGACTGCCTTGTTGTTTTTCGGAGACCAGACTATTTTCTTTGCTTCGGGAAAAATCTTGTCAGACAACTCTTCGGGCTTGCCCTGTGAGTCCAGTTTATAGAATTTCGCCTGGGCCGGGTCATAATACCTCAATCCCGTCCCATCTGTAGACAAGCTGACACCTGAGGCAGGCTGACTGATTACAGCATTAGCGTAGGTGTCCCCGCCTCGCGCCACGTCATCGATGATTTGGCCGTTGACATTCGCCTGCTGGCGATTGGTGTTTATGACTCGGTTAACATTTACAGTCGTGCCATTAATATTAACTACGCCGTTAGTGTTGGGCAAGCCGCCATTGATATTCTCGTTGGTGACCCCGTTAATATTTTCATTCGTATTTCCGTTCTGGGGTCCAAACAGGTCCCTGATAAATACAAAATAAATCAGTACGCCCAGAACGATAACCAGGAGAATAAAACCGATGATTAATAAAATTTTTTTATTCATATTTTTTCATTAGAAACACAATGCCTTTGGATAATACCCAATATATTTTTCGTCTTCTAATCCAGGGGGGCGCTGCTCACCAGTGGCATATAAATGTGGAATAGTGTCCTCAATATCAATGCCACAAGCTTTATCGGTATCATTACATTTAGTCCCTATCAAGATTGAGTCAATAAATACTCCGTCATCAAAAATTATCGTCCCACAAAATTCATCACTCTTGGCATGGGCATCATAATCCACATCTTTATACCGCACGGGTAACGAATCCATGCACACTGCATATGGTTTATTGTCTTCGTTTCCTACAAATAAGGTGCAGAGAGCGGCTTCATTATTGCATTTTCCTACTACAGTACACTGGTCCTCTTTTCCGCTGTGCCATACCCCGCCGCAAGCAATATTCTTAATTGCTCCCTGAGAGCATATCTTCATTCCATGATAACCATTATTATCTGATAGTTCATTTTTTTGGATTGGTGTCAGTCCAGGGACCTTCAATGATGTCAATCCCGGATTGATAAAATTCAATATTACATACGAACCAAGGACCAATGCCAATCCGATCATGGCAGATGAAATAGTCTCCCTGGCGTCCTGGAGTTTGGAAGGGTTACCAAAGGAGACGGTATACTTGACACCACCGTAAATCATCATAACCACCGCCAATATGCCTGCTACGCCGGCCAAATAGCGGTAGATGTCAGCGATAAAGCAGGCCATGTTCTGGACATAAGGACGCTTCACGCCATCCTTGTCAGTGACCATTTCAGTCACGCCCGGTATGCTGTAATTTAACTTTATCGCGTTGAAAACACAGGCGTCCCCGCTAGATTTGCATTCCGCATCCGATGAGCAGGTAGCCCCGGAAATCCTGCAACGGCTAGTGACATGGCACTGGTCGCTCACCGAACCGGCGGTCTGCGCTTCTGCCGGAACAATAAAAATAAAACCGAAATACGCCAGCATGATAACCGGCACCATACCAAGAAGGAAAGGTATTATTCGGCTCTTATTAGAAAGCATGGATATTATTTATAAACTGCCTTTAGGCTGCCAAACGGCATTATCCACTAACCAGGTCTCGCCCTCCTTGACGAAATCCAGGAGCAAAACCTGGTAATAAGTATTTGCCCCATTAATATTCTCGCCAGTTTCGCGGCGTTGGGTGCTGACGGAAATAGAAGCCTTGACCTGAGCCAGGCTGGTCACGCTGGTTGATAGGGCACTGGTAGTGGTGGAATAAAATGCCTTAACGGAAGAGGCGGCCCTCTGGGTAGTAATATATCCGTCAGAAACAGTCTGCATTTTCTTGGTCATATACGGCTTCAGATTGGTAATGTTTTGGAAACCGGCTTCTGAGGAATAACTGCCATAGCGCTCCGCAAACAGGTTCGCCAGACGTATCAGGGCGACTTGGTCCGGGTCGGCGGCATTTGTATTGGCAGCTTGGTTGGTCACTGTATTGATGATAACCAGATTGGTATTTGGCACGGCCGTATTCGTATTTATTGTGTTTGTTACCGGTTCAGTTTTTTGCGACACAAACCACCAGATGACGACTGCCACCACCAGGACGACTAGAACGGCGGCACCGATGAGGATGTTTCTCCTTGTTTGAGGGTTCATGTCCATAATATTAAAAAGTAATAATTAACTCAGTATTTAGGCCGGGGTAGACGATTCGTCCTGGGCTTCTTCAAATTCCTTTTTAGCCGCTTCGATTTCCAAAAGCTGGCGCGGGTCCGAGGTGATAATATGATCCTCAGTATATGAAGCGACTACCTTGATGGCCGCATGCTTCGCACCGGCGAAAAATATGCCCTCGCCCACGCCGCACTCGAGCAGTAGGTATTTCTCACCTTCGGTGAGCAGGAACGTCCTGGCGATCAGGTCAATGGCGGCCGGGGACTGCTTCATCAGGAGTTGTAACGAAGAATTTGTGACAATGGCCTGGCCATAAGGCGAACGCAAAAAGTCGTTTACGTCCTGGGTGATGGTCGTGACTCCTAGGTAATACTTACGGCAGCGCTTCACCAGCGCATAAATGAATTTTGCAGAATCTTCCTGCTGCATCAGCCACCAGCCTTCATCAATGACCAGGATGCGTTTCTTCAGCTGCGAACGGACCGTATTCCATACGTACGATACGATCAAAGATATGCCGATCGGCTTCAGCTCATCCTCCAGGTCGCGGACAGAAAACACCACTAATTGGTTGTTCATTTGGATGTTCGTCGGGTTGTTCAGTAAGCCCGAGAACGTGCCCTCGGTGTATTTCTTCATACGGACAACGAGATCTTCCGCACCAACCATGCCCTCCAGCACTTCCTCGAAATCCTTGAACAACGGAGATTCGACATGCGCCAGGTCAGCATCGGCAGTGATATCCTTCTTGGCGTAAGTCTCGATCAGGGCGCGGTCGATCAGGGAATCTTCCTCATGGGTAAATTGCCCGAGCATCAGGCGGAGCAGGCCTTTCAGGGTGATAATCGCGGATCGGATGATATCAGAGGTTTTCTCATCTTTGCGCGTCGGCCGCGGCAGGTCAAAAGGATTAAGCTTACTTTCCGATGACAACGAAATATTGATGTATGTGCCGCCCACCGCATCAGACAGGAATTTATATTCCATTTCCGGATCAATGACGATTACGTCGGTACCCAACATCATACTGCGCAGAATTTCCAGCTTGACCGCATAGCTCTTCCCGGCACCAGACGTGGCGAATACGACCGAATTGGCATTTTGCAGACTGAACCGGTCGAAAAGTATCAGGCTGTTATTATGGCGGTTAATGCCGTAAAGAATGCCATTATCGCTGGTCAGTTCTGAGGAAATGAATGGGAATGAAGAAGCGCATGGCGAAGAACTCATGTTGAACGAAATGGCGAGCTCGTCGTCACCTAACGGTAAGGTGGAATTGAAGCCCTGTTCAGCCTGGTAAAAAACACGTTTGGTGTAAACCAGCCGCGATCCGAACATGGACTCAACTTTTTCGGTAATCTTGTCCAATTCGTCCTTGCTCTTGGCGTACACTGTAACATAGAGCGCGAATTGAAAAAATTTCTCCACACCCTGGGTCAGGTCGTCTCGGAGTTTTTCGATATCCCGGAGTGCGGTTTCACGGATCGGGTCGCGAGGCGCGCCTTTTTCCGCATCGCCCAAAATCTGAGCTTCCAGCGTACCGACTTTGTTGCGCAGTTGTTTCAGGATAACTTCTGACCCGATCGGGTAAAAAAACATGGAAATATCCAGGGGGACATTCAGGTTGATGACCGGCGCGAACCAACCGACCCGGATATACCGTGGATAGGTCACCACGAACATAGTGCGCAGGTACTGGGCGCCGAGTTCCAAATAACGGGACTCCGTTTTCATCGAGGCAGGCGCGATCAGGTCCCGGACCGTGACCACCCCGCGGCGGTAGACTTTTTCCGACTCCAATAGCTCCTTCTTCTCCTCGATCTGCTCAGAAACAAGCCGCTGCTGCTCCTCAGCAGTCAGCTGTGGCGGAGCTTCTGTCGGGACTGTTTGGGTTTTACGGTAAAGTTCTACCATGACTATTCAATATTAAGCTTGGACACGTCGACCAGTTTCTGCTGGTCATAGGTGTCAGGATTATATGTATTGTAGAACAACTCAATCAGGCCCTGGGTGTCCAGTGGAGTCGCTTTCAGACCAATGGAACTGAGGCCGTCGATGATATACTCAACGCGTTTGGATAACTCGATCCGGTTTTTTTCGAATTTCTTCTGTTTGATACTGATGACAGTAGTGGGTGAAACGGCTTCTTTGAGCCTGGAAACGAATCCCTTTGACTTGATCGAGCCGGTGGAATAAGGCACCACTATATAGAAACGCTTGCTCATAATATCGGCCAGGGAAACTAATTCGGAAATATATTGGCGGTATTCCCGTGTTTGCATTTTCAAAAGCTCGTTGGTCTGTTCTTTTTCAATCTTCTTCAATCGTTCTAGATATTCGTCGATATTCAGTTTCCTGGACTGGATGACAATCTGCAAAGGGAAATCCAAAGAATTCAAAAATTGCACATATCCCTGGATGACGGCATTCTGCTCGTCCTCTGACTTCAACGCGAAATTTACTGACGAGACCAATATCACGGCGCGCAATGTGCCGTCTTTCAGGATAACCGCGTCATCCTTGATCTCCAGGATATTCAAATACGTCTGGGTCGACGGCATGACGACTTTTCTGGTAGCTTGCTTGTCCTTCTTTTGAGCCATGCGATACAAAAAAATAATTACTAAACTTCATCCCCCTCGCGGAACGACCCGCCAGTATCAACCACTAATGACAATTCGGACAAACGTGTGGCGGTCACCCGCTGTTTGACCGGTTTGATCGGGGGCGGCGGGGCTTCTTTCTCTTTTTTGATTTTATTCGGGCCGCTTTCCTTGTTCCAGACTTTCATGGTAGGACGGCGTAACGTTTGGATCATGTTCAAAAGGAAATAGTGGAATGGGCGGCCGTTTATCTTCAGAAAGGCGAACATCCCGGTCAGGGCGAATATAAGTATCCCCTCAATGGCAGCAGCCCAGAAAGTCGCCAATTTGAATACGATAAAGATCAGGCCGGACCCGACCAAAAAAGTCAAAAATTGGCGCACGGTCAAAGGCCCGATAATTTTGGCTTCTACATCTAGAAATTGTGGAACGACAAATTGCTGCATATCAGATGGCTAGCCGGCTATTTAGGCTATTTATGGCTAAAAATTCGTCCAACAAAAGGTATGGTTGATTGTTCTGCATACGCCTTCGTATGGTTTCTGCCACCGTCTGGTTCGACTCCATGCTTTCCTGCCCGATCTGTAGGTACAATTGGTTGGCCGGCGAACGTCTCCAGGCTTTAGTGGCATCTATCTTCATAGCCCAAGAATCATGTTCAAGCAGGTCGATCTTTTCCAATATTCGCTCGGCCGCTTCAGTTGGGTTGGTGCCCTGGCGCCTGAACTCATCCAAGTCAAGGTCGGCCAACTCCTCCACTGGCCCCATCACCTTGGCTGGCTGCCGGATATCAATAACTTGCGGCCGCTCGATTTCCGGTTTGCGCACCTGGACTATGCGTGGCATTTCATCCTGAGGCCTCGTATACATTTCCGGGGTAGACACTGGTGCAGACGGCGCAGCAGGAGTCTCGGGTTTTGGGACCTGCGGCGCAGGCGCAGCCAGGTCCGGTTTGGGCGACGGAACTGGCGCTTGAAATTCTTTTTTTATCTCTTCCGCCAATTTATTCACGTCTTCCTTAATTGGCTCGGCGGGTTTCATTGGTGCGGCTACTGGCTGGGGTCGCGGAATAAATGCCGGAGGAATATCAAACCTAACCGATGCAGGTTTCACTAGTTCAACCGGTTTAATGACGGGCTTATCGGTGATATGCTGCTCAACAAAACTCAAAATCTTTCCAGCCAGGTCTGGCGACAGCTCCAATCCGCCGATTTTCTTTGAACGGGTAAGAACTTCTTTTGTTTCCACAGAATCACGGAGGTCGCGGAGGCGTGACTCGATAACTTTGGCGAACCGTTTCTGCATGATATCTTCATCGAACCTCAACTGGAAATCACTAACCGCCTTATTGACAACATCCTCCACTGACAAAACTGAATGTCCGGCTGGGGCAGCCATCATCTGGTTGAGTTTTTCCTGTTGTTCGCGAATTTCCAATTCATCATCCGGCGCCATGAAAATACTGGCGGTCGGCGCTGATGATATTGGCGGAGGCGGTTTTACCGGCGAAACAGCCCGAGCCGGAGCGGCTCCACCCTGAGAGCTGAAAGACTGACGGATTGGCGGTACGCTTGCCTTAGCGGGTTGCAGTGAGGCCTCAAGTACGGGCTTTTTTAGGCTAAAATCAGTAATTACGTCATCCTGGACCTTTTTAAATTGCCCGCTTTTGTCCTTAATTAAAAAACCAGCGGGTAGGTCGTAATCCTGGTCTGAGCTATTCATGTTTAAATTATCCATAAATTAGCCAAACTAATGCTTTTCGCTGGTTAATAAAATTAACTGTTTGAGTGGCTTTATTATATCACAATTTCATCATAAATTCAATCCCTTGAGCATATTACAAGGGATTCTAGGCAACTAACTGATATTTAAGCTTATAATGTGGTTATCGGCCTGGATTGGACGATATAAAATTTCCCCTTTTCCAGAGCCCATTCGATATCCTGGGGGAATTTGTAATGCTTCTCGATACTCTGACAAACATTGGCTATCTCGACGATCTGTTTGCCGGATAATTTCTGTTTATCCTGCTTGGCAGAAGGTACAGCCACGGTCTTCGACCCGCCTCCTGGTTTTTGAATAATCATCTCGTGTTGGCTTCCGACGTTGACCTCAGTGATGCCTCCGGTTTTCTTGTCATAAACGTAAGTATCAGGTGTCACGCGTCCGGAAACGACTGACTCGCCCTGCCCCCAACCGGCCTCGATGACTATATGGTTGCGATTTTTAGTGACTGGATGGACCGTAAATGCGATACCGGCTATTTCAGAATTAACCATCTTCTGGATGACGACGGCAACGGATACTTTTTGCTTGTGTAATTTTTTTTCGAATCGGTAGAATATCGCCCGCGGGGTAAATAACGATGACCAGCAGGTCTTTACCGTTTCCAACAATTTCTGCTTGGTGACAAACAGGTAGCTCTCTAGCTCGCCTGCCCACGATGCTGCTGACGAATCCTCTGCCGTAGCAGACGATCGGACGGCGACGAAGGGCGTTTTCAATTTCGAAAATTCAGTTAGAATTTCAATCCCCATATCTTTTGGGAATTTGACGGCCTTGATGATCTGGCGCAATTTTGCCGAAGCGGCATCAACGGACTTGATATTTTTCGGATTTACATTCTTCAATGTTTCTTCGATTTTTTTATCAATTCCCGTTTCTCTGACAAACTGATCGAACGAACCTGCTAAGACGACGCATCCTGGCGGCACGGGTATGCCTGCCTGGGACATTTCCCCGAGAGAAGCGCCTTTGCCTCCGGCGATGTCGACATTTTTCTTACCTATCTGACTGAACGTACGGACAAATTTATTCAACATAAAATACCATTAATAATTATCCATTTCTATTATACTTGGCCATCGCTACCATTGACAAGCTTATTTTTTTATGATATTGTTGCCCATTCATGTAATCAGAAACTCTCAATATTTTCACAAAAGAAATGGTAGGTATGATATGGCTCTTCCGCAATCGATTTTTGTCGCCGAGAGCACTTGGCCTGAGATCGAAACATTTGTTAAATCAATGGGCGATAAGGCAATCGCCGTACTTGGCTGGGGCGCCACCGAGCAGCACGGGCTCCGACTTTTCGAGGGAACGGACACGATGATCGCCGATTACTTTGCCCAGCAGATCGCTGCCAAGCGTACAGTCATGGTATATCCGACCATGCCGTATGGCATGAGCAGGCACCATGAGGCATTCCCCGGAACGGTATCGTTCTCCGCTGAAGTTACTACTGCCGCCGCCTGCTGCATCCTGCGCTCGATCTACCGGACCGGCATACGCAAGGTTTTCGCCCTGATGGGACATGGCGGCAACGTTAAGCCGTTCAAGGCCGCCATCGAATCCCTCGGCAAGGAAATCGAGGGCATGCAGGTTGTCGAATACCTCGATGGACTCTTCTATGTGAAGGAGGGAACGCTAGGGCACCTCATCAACGAGGAAACGATGGGTGAGGCACCCTCCCATGCCGGCGCCCTGGAAGCGTCCGTGCTCTATGGACTGCTCCTGGAACAGGACCAACCTGGCGAGGTCTCCCGCCTGGAAGAAATCACGATCATTGATGAGATGGTCGTCCATGGTACTCACGGGCAAGGCACTCAGGGTGGAGATCCGCTCTTATTCCGCCGGATGTTCCCCTACGGAATGAAAGGTGATCAGCGCAATGGTCGCGGCGAAATCGGCCAGCGCATCCTTGACCTGATGGTCGCAGAAATCCTGACCAAATTCGACGAGTTCGCTAAGTCGTAAGACAATCTACGGCACGACGACAAACGACAAGAACCCCTTGGTATGCCAAGCGGGTTCTTTTTTATAATTTAATTAATACCCTATAGGCTGGCCGTTGTCGATCAGTTTGAACGTCGAGCCATCTTTACGTTCGCATTCAACCGTTGGTTCGCCGCCCCGGTTCAATCCGAGGACCATATCACAGTGGACTTGGGCGCCGTTGAAATTGGGATCTTCTGGCGTTCGGCCGAACGAGCCATTACTTCCGACTGCCACATGTACTGTGCCATACTTTTTCTCGCCTTCACTTGACCCCCAGTGCTCGCGGGGCTTTTCTTCCAGTGCCCGGGCATTCGTACCGATACCAAGTTCTGCGACACGATAGGCGTCATTCTTGCTGTTATTCCCGCTGTCAAGATACGCTTTCCACATGCTATGCGCCTGTTCGCCACCGTCAGATGCGACGATCTGGCCACGCTCAATACGCAGCACCAGTGGCTTGCCGGTATCCAAAACGTTTTGATTCACATTACCACCGGTCGGGCCGTCAACGACTAATACGCCCTCACACCCTTCCCAATCCGGTGAGCATGACCATTCGCCGATCGGATAGTTAGCCACCCTACCGGGTTTGCTCAAATCACCATCTTCAATTTCTGTCAGGTCTGGCCTCACGGGCACCCATAGATCAGTACCCAATGGTGTGGTGATGCGTACTCGCTGGACGTCTTTCATCAGTTCGGCGATATTTTTTGCCCGTTCACGGAGGTTTTCCACTTTTTCCAGGACAGCACCCTTGGTCAGTATGTCATACGGATTATGCCCCTTGGTAATGGATATCACGCGTGTCCGCCGATCTCTCGCTAATACCTTCATTTTCAACCACTGCTCATCCGGAATGCGTCCTTCCCAATCGGCTAGTTTGTCAGCTGATATTTGACTTCGTCCATCAGTGACAGCCTCATGTAAATTCTTACTGCCGACAATATCATTTAACCGACTCTGATCAACATGCGTATCGCCACGGATCGCGCGACCCGTTTCTCTTGAATGCGAACGTGACATTGACGTAATGATCAATACTGGGCGGTCGCGCATCGCTTCGCCGATCGTCTCGCCGAGCGGGGTGGCTGATTTCGGCGAAGCTTCTGTAACCATGGTTTTAAACAAACGCGATGCCGTACGCTGAGCCTCTCCGTCAGAAGCTTTGCCCTGGGCGGTCAATTCATGTTCTAGCGCTTTCAACATGAATGGATTATCAGACATCACTTTCGTATCGGTAACGATCAAAAACTCCTCCTTGGTTGGATCCCAGTCATAACAATCGATGATGTTACGCGCTACTTGGCGCAGGCGTTCATGTTGCTCGTTTGTTTCCGGTGAAAATTCTTGTTCACCATATTGTTCGGCTAACTGGTCATATCGGGCTTCATTATTCTCGGGCATAAAATTATTTTTTACTGTTAGTGTTGGCAACGGCACTTACAATATGCCAGAAAAAATCCTTTTCATTACGCGTACCGTCCTCATACACTACGCCTAAGTCGAGATATTGGCAAGTCAATAATTCCCATCCACCCAAATATAGCAGCGCCTTGAACCAGGCATTACCCACCAACCCCATGGACGGCACGATTAGGTTCGAACCATTCCACACGGCAGTTTCGTATTCAAAATAATATTCAGTCGTGTCATATCCCTTGCCACGGAGGTAATCAGCCAACTGCTTATTGACCGCCGCGACGGCATCAAGTGAAGGATACATACCAATATGACTCGTCGGCCGCAAGCTGGACATGATGCCGATCTTCGGTTCCAGTCCGATTTCCTCCCGCATCCATCGGATCGTTCTTTCGACCTCATAAATCTTATCCTCAATAGTCAAGCCCTGATAAATAGATGACGTGGTCGCACAAAATGTATAAGGCGGCTTATGCAATATTGATGCGGCGATCTTCCGGTTGCTTGGCAATGGTTCTTTACCGAACTGGCGATGAAACTCATCTAGTGTATACGAATCCTTCACCTGGCCACGGACGATACCGTCAACCTCACCATCTTTTAATAATTTTATCAATACCCCGCTGGCCTTATCCTCGTCCGGCTCAACAATATTATTGAAACCATCTACTGGCGCACCAATCACGGTCAAGTCAGCGTATTCCGAGGCGCGCTTCAGACTGTCGACAGTTTCTGGTATTGGACGCTTGATGGCGATGGCTATTTTCCTTTTTTGTTTCTTTGCTCGTTCAAGGAACAGGCTGGGGATGTCCTTGGTATTTGCATTCATAATCGTATATAAAATTGATTAACTAATTCAGTCAGTTTGCTTTATAATCTTACCACTATCCAAATCCATCATAACCACACTGCCTGTCTTCAATTCCATTGTAGCATTTTTTGTTCCGATGATGCACGGGACTTTCAATTCGCGGGAAACGATGGCCGCATGGCAGGTTAATCCGCCTTCGTCAGTGATAATCGCCGCTGCCTTGCGCATCAAGGGCACAAAGTCCGGCCTGGTCATGCTCGTTACCAAGATTCTGCCGGGAGTGAAAGTTTCTTTATATACGTCCTTGACCACCTGGACCCTGCCAGTAAATGCCTTGACCGGTGCGCTAGCTACCTGGCCTACTACAACGCCCTTTTTCACCTGAAACTGGCCCTGGATGGTGCGGAGAATCGTCTTCGCTTGCTTACCGTAATATACTGTCGGGACAGCTATGCGACCTCTTTTCTCAGTAACATAAGCAGACAACGTTTGGCGTCCGTGAATAATTTTCTTACTGAGCTTTTTTCCGTGGAGAAGTATGTTTTTCATGTCAACCGGTAAATAATACCGTACGTCATGAACAGGAATCGAAAACCTGCGGGCAACTTCCTGACAGTAACGTTCAAAACAGTCATTCCCACGCAACATGTATGATTTGCGCTCGTCAATCCATTTGCCAAAAAACTGAACTAACCTGAAATGGCGCATTAAATCCTTTGAAAACGCATAACGTCTTTTTAGTTGCCGGTGTGCGATATGCAAACGCTGTACCTTCGACTGTAAACCCTTCAACTCGCGACGGATCTCGGTAACCGACTTTTCACCGACCTCCTCCTTTACTTTTTGGAAAAAATCGCCAGCCTGTAGCCTAAACACAGTTGCATAGGAATTTTTCAACCAATAATATTCCTGGCTCAACCGCTCAAACTCTTTTTTCCAGCGACCATCCAGGTCATCATATCTAATGCGTGGATTACGCTTGATCTTTTTATACAGGGAAACAGCCATCTGTAAAATTCGAGCATGTTCCTTTTCCATAAAACTCAAGTGGGCGGGGGTGGCCATAACCCTAGTGATTTCCAAGAGTTGGTTTTCTGTAACATTCGGCAGCTCCTTACGCACCAACGCCTCCAGCTCATAAGCGGTGAAGACATCCACACATTCTGACATTACGACATACCGGGCGTAATCCAGATAATACCGGAACATCCGGTCATAGGACTGCCAGACTTGCCGGTCAGTCAAAGCTCCGGCATGCCGTTCAAACTGTCGGCACACTTCAATAAATACCTTATTCCTGTCACCGGCTTTTTTCTTGGCAATTAAATTATGCGGGTTTTGTTTGACCTGTTGATAGATATACCAATACACCTCCGACTTCTCGTCCTGCGGGGTCAGTTCATGGAAAAAATCGCCCGGCGTGGATACGAACGCAGAAATTGATAATAACTTCGGGTGGAAATACCGGCACTGCTCCACAAAACAATGCAACGGGTGCATGACAAACTGGTACACGGCTGGGGACTTCTCTTCCCACCAGGTATGTTTCTTGATTGTTGTGAGTAATTTCTGGAACCTCATAATTTTTTAACTTTACCATGGGTTGCGTCCACTTCAACCCGTTCGCCGGTTTTAAAAGCTTGAGTGGCGTTTTTTGTTCCAACTACACACGGCACGCCCAACTCACGTGCCACGATAGCTGCATGGCAGGCTAGACCGCCGTCATCAGTGACAATAGCTGCCGCCCTGTGCATGGCCGGAACATAATCGACAGTGGTCATAGAAGCAACGAGAATCATGCCCTTTCTCAGGTTCTTGTTGGCGTCTTTTGCACTGCCTGTAACAAACACCTTGCCATGAACCAGTCCGGGCTGGGCCGGTATTCCTCTTACTACCGATTGCCCATGGCTACGGAGCAAATCTAACACCAACTTTTTTACGACATTATATGCCCGTTCGCCGAAATAAAGCGAGACTTTTTTATTGTTCACCACAATAGTGACTCCCTGTTTCCGCAAAGCAATTGTTGAGCCCAAAACTTTTTTCCCATCCAAACACAATCTCTCAATTTCATCATTAAAATAATACACAAGGTCCTGGAATTTAACTTCGAAGCGCTTGGCTATCACATGCAATGAAGAAAAAATAACCTTCGAATTACGCATCTGGCTTTCCTTGCGGAAATCATGCAATTCGGCAAATTTGTCTAATAATGTGCAATACCACGCTAACTGTTTTGGCAAATTATGTAGGGCAAACAAACGTTTCCGTTCTCGCAATATTTTTTTTGTATAACCAACCATCTCCTTGATTTCATTTTTTCGCTGAACAACAGATTTTTGTTTGCACGCACGCATGTCACGTCGTACTTGTTGCACGGTCAGTTCGTGGCTTCCGTCCCAGCTCATCATGATCCAGCTATATTTCGCAGCAATGGCAGCCAAGCTCCGCTCAGTTACGGACTTCTTGAACGACAACTTATCCAATGCCAGTTTATGCTGCATGACGACGGATGCATACGCTGGACGCATCAGCTGGACAAGGTCGTGCGGATCAATTTTTTGTATAGTGCCATCGCCAAACTGCTCCAGCAGTACCTTGTCAAAAAAATCGTCGAAAAGGTCAATGCCATACTCAGAATACTGGATGTTGTTCCAAAACAACTCTTTTGCCCGGTTATAAATGTCCAACAATTGCTTATCGGAAAGCCCTTGCGGGTGCCGCAGCGACTCCATCAGAACAGGAATATCTCTCCTAATATCTATAACAGATTTTTGAAAGGCATTAATAAAAGACCGCAAAACAGCCGGCCTGGACTTCCAACTCTTTAACCAGATTCGGAAATCCTTTTCCAGCTGGTCCAAATCCCGTGCCCACCAAAAATCCCTACCCACAAAGGACATCACTTCATAGTGCCGGGCGAAGTATGGGTAATCAGTTAAATCTGGGTTCAACAATAAGTCCAAGTATGCCGTGATGCTTTGCAAATAAATATGGTCGCGTACGTACACCCGCCAATTGGTTTTTTTTACGTTTTTCATCTGACGATTCTTACGATACCATGGTTAGCCCGTACCTCCACCGTCATGCCGTCCTTCAAAACTTTGGTACCGATTTTTGTCCCGATGACACAGGGAATGTTCAATTCTCTGGCAACTATGGCCGCATGACAGGTTATTCCCCCTTCGTCAGTCACAATGGCGGAAGCTTTCTTCAGGGCAGGCATAAATTCTGGCCTGGTCATGGAAGCGACAATTATGTCGCCTCGGCCGACCTTGGTAATAGATGAAATATTTTTACAGACGACTACGCGTCCCATAGCCGTGCCGCCATTGGCTACTGTACCATGGATGGCGCTTCCGGAGGCAGACGATCGTTTTTCCGCCTGACGAAGGCGTGGCAATAAACGCCGGTACGCTTGGCCGCTGGCGATATATTCATTATTTCCCGCCAACAGGATCAGGCATCCCTTCCGCCGAATTATTAGCTCATACCTTAAATCAACGACATTACCGATCGACTGCAACCCCAGCACTTCATTCACTCCCAATTGGTACAGTGACGATAACGGCATTCGTGCTCGCCGGGCAACCTCCTTGGCCACCATATCCAGAAATGAAATGTTCTTTAAAATGCTCGCCTTACGATCATCCTGCCAAATAGTGGTAAAGTCTACCAAACTTATCAATTCTTGAACGTGCTTATTCAGTTTCAAACTGGCAATTAAAGTTTTCTTTTGACTGTTTGCCTCATTGAACTTTTCCACATGCACACCGCGGGCTGCATACAATCTGCGCTGGAAATCTTTAACCGTCAAATGCTTAGGACCGGTATAACTGTTCTGGATCCAAAAATATTTTTTAAAATGTAGTAACAGCTTCTCCTCTTGCTGCGAACGTGGCAATAAAGCTATTTGGTGCAATTCCGCTTCCTGACGGCTGATAAAAGATGGTTCTGACGGGGCAGTCAACGTCGTGTAGAGCTGGTTGAAATCCAGCCGCGGGCCGACCGCCTGCAACAAAGCCATCTTGAACTCCTTTTCCACGGACACGCCAATTGACTCTACTAAATGCCCAGTGCCCACCGTATCGATCTGCGCCTGGAAACTGACTTTTAACAACGTGATTAACTCCTTTTCCGATAACTTATTGAAATCTAAATGCGAAATCTTCTTTTGTAATGCGGAAACGGACTGTATCTTTAAATAATATAAACGCCTCACCTTTTCCAGATAATTCCTGTCGCTAATCAATTTTCTTCTTACCGTCTGCCAAATCTTTTTTATGTCCGAATTAAGATAAGCCATTTCACCGTATCCGTCCTGGTAATGGAACAAATACTGGGTATAGCCATAACCAAGGTCACGAGCCATGTAAATGCCGCTCACAGCAGAAGACGCCAGATATAAAGGAATGGCATTAAAGCCCTGGATGTACCAATCTTTTTTTATTACTTGTTTAATTTTCTGCTGTGCATTCATACGATTATTTTCCACGCTCAATTACCGTCACTACTCCATGGTTACCATTCACTTCCACGATGTCGCCGTCATGCAGTACTTCGGTGGCAATCTTCGTGCCAATAACGCAGGGGATGTTCAATTCGCGGGCGACTATTGCTGCATGGCAAGTGACGCCGCCTTCATTAGTGACAATCGCCGCAGCTTTTTTCATGCCCATAATGTAATCCGGCCGGGTCATCACTGCCACTAATACGTCACCAGTTTTAACGTTCTTGGTTTCCGTTGAACTTTTAATAATCCTTGCCGGTCCGCGCGCCACTCCCCGGTTAGCTGAGAGTCCACGGAAATCGTTGACGGCCTGTAGTGACTTTTTCTCGAAAATCTTCCTGAACATGCCCCGCGCGTCTGATGTAATCACTTCATATTTATCCTTGCCCATCTGTAACCACAAACATTTTCTCCATCTGGCCCGCGCTTCTTTCGGCGTCACAAAAGGTTTTTTCGCAAACAGGGAGTCAACTTCGGGAGGTGCCAGGTATTTCATCTCGTGGAGCGTGAACCCGAACCGCCTGCCAATTTCTTTAAGTATTATGCTGCCATAATGCGTAGACCAGTATGTCATTTTCTTGCGGTTGTCCTGCCAAAAGGTGAAGTCCTCGGAGATTTCCAGCAGTACCCGGATTTTTTTGGAAGGGTTAAGCCTTTTCATCAGTAATTCCTTCTCCTGCAGGCTATGCTTCGGCGTATTTACAATCTGGCTGATTTGCTGGCCGACGTTGATGCCTGATTTAAAAACTGCCTTAAGTTCGCCCACCCATTTGTTGACGTCAAGATAATTGTTGTGGACGTAATTGTTCTTGCTCCAGAAATACTCCCGCTCCTGCTTTTCCAACAGTTTCAGTATTGTCGGGTAGCGGCGGACAACCCGCTGCAAACTTTTTATCGGTAGCCTTCGGAAACTCTTTGCCAGTGCCGGAATTTTTTCAATGCGAAAAGCGACGCGCAATAAAGCCACTTCCGCCTCGTTGATAAATGAATGGTGCACCGGCGCTGTTAATACAGAGAAATACCTGGATATTTGCTGTTCCAATCCCTTCGATTTCAACAAAATCGTCAATTCCTTTTGGATGAGAAAATCCGTACCTAGGGCAAAACCGTCGATGATCGAACTGGACGTGACAAACTTTAAGTCACCCCTAATGTACTCATCGTATAACTTTATTAATTTAACGTTATCCAATTGCTTGAGGTGATCCCAGTCGGTATCCAGACATAAACGGTAAAATGCCGCTTCATCTTCTGACCAGCGCTTCATCAGCTTCTTGGTAAAATGTTTTTCACGCATGGCCAAATCTATCAGCCGCTTGGAAATCCGGTCAATGTCTTCCTGGTCGATGTACCAGTCGGATTTGTCCTGCTCAAAGAGGCCGAAATGGCTAGTGGCATGGCAGCCGTATTTCCGCGCTTCCGGGGTCAGCTCAGCCATGGAAATGAGGAATATAAAATGCGGCGCGCCGTCAAACCGCTGATGGTACCATTTCTTCCTCTGGATGAAAGATAAATTGCTTTTTAATAAGCCTTTGACTGGTTGCATAAAACAAGTAAATTATGCATACAGTATAACGTTTTTTTGTGCTATTTTACAGCCCATTCTAGCACAAAAAAATACCCGGGGTAACCGGGCATTTCTGTTATTCCTTTACTTTCCCCTCTTCCACCATCTGCCGCAGGATTTCCTTTGGGATAACTTCATCGAAACTGAACAGAACTTCCTTGCCCTCCGGATCTTTCTTTTCGTATTTAATGCGTATTTGCGGTTCGTCCTGACCGGGAATAGTATCGATTTCCACGTCAAAACCTTCTCGATAATCAAAACCATGCCCTTTAAGCGCTTGCATTAATTTATTCCGTTCTGCGACGCCCTTAACTTTCTCAACTACTTTTGTTAAAAACAAATCAGCTGCTCCAAGATGGCTCCCGAGGTAACGCTCCAGGACCTTTCCATACAATTCTGCTTTTTCGGGATCTTTGATGAGCCTGTCGTAATTCCTGCTAATATGTGCGTATTTCTCAAGCACTTCTGAAATCCTACTCGCTGCACGATTATAAGTTGTCGAATCCTTATCTCCCAATTTAACCGCCAAGGCGTCGCTCTCATGCACCATAAAGTCTAGAACCCGCTTGTCATTATATGCCGATATTCCAACTTCACGATATTTTGGTGTGTTGTACCTAAAATTAAGACGAGAGTCTACGCCAATAACAGTCCCCAGCACGCGCTCCTTATCTAATTTTGCCCGTAATTGTTCCAATGATTCACTTCCCGTTACATCCTTAACTTCTTGCGCGCCCGCCAATACAAAACCGGCTGTTTCCTGGGCACGCTTTATATCGCTGCCAATAGCAATCGCGGTTGGGTTTGAATTATATTTTTTCCCATGTGCTAAAGCGCGCTGCCTACCTTTCTCGGTTAACAATTGCTCCTCGCCATCAACGCCAGGGTCATTTCTTTTTTCCTCATGCCGAAACATATGTAATAAGACGCGTGAAGAATATTCTTCTTTCGGCTCCCTCTCGTAATTTTGCCCCTCATAAGGGTCATTTTCTGGCTTAAATGGGAATCGTACTTCAGACTCACTAAATCTTTCCATAGTATTAGATAATGACTTTACTTAATAATATTTTATCTTTCTCCATCTGCGCGATCAAGTCCTCCTTGGACTGAAATTTCTTTACCTCGCGGATTTTCTCCAGTATTTCGACTTTCACCTCTTTTGTATGCGGCTCTCCTGTGAAATTATGGATATATAGCTCCAGTGATAATTTGTCATTAAACGTTTCTTTGAACCCGAAATGGAGCAATGCCGCATACCTGTTCCCATCTACAGTCACCCTAGCTGTATATATGCCATGGGTCAAGTCCAGGTCTGTCTTGTCCAGGTTAACGGTCGGCGTGCCGAGTGACCTACCACGACCCTCGCCAACAACTGCCTTGGCCATGAAGCTGACATTTTTCTCCTTACCTGTCTGAACTACCATATAGATGGCACCAACCATAATGATGGCCGCCACTATTTGTATTGAGTTTAATGTGTTGTGGTTGAAAATGTAATCAAGGATAACCGCGGAAAATGGCCAGAACAGCTCGCAAATCGTAGCGACAGAAGCGCTTACCCGGCGCAAACCAAAATAATAGATGAACATGGATACTGCACCGCTGGTGAAAACGATCAGGGCAAACAACCCCCATTGCGTGCCAGTAAACGAACCATAACCGCCAAAACCGCTGCTTAAAACTAAATATACCCCAGTAATTATGATGGTTAGGCCAAACCTAAGAGCGGCCGTACTTTTGTAATCCAAGTGGTTAACTAACCGTTTGCCGAATACTGTAGACGAGCCAAAAGCAAATGCCGCCACGATCGCGTAAAATGCTGCGCTGTGCAAAAAATTGATGTTATGCAAATCCAGCCCGCTTTTCCCAAATGCCAAAAAATATGCGGCCACTACCGACAACAACGCCCAGCCATAAAACTCTTTATTTAATTTTTCTTTCAACAGCAGACGCGCCATCAACAGAGCGAATACAGGTTGGAGTTTCTGCAAGATCACAACCGTGGCAAAAGTGATCTTGCCGTCCATGGCAGAGAAGAATGCCTGCGTAATCGCCAATGTCCCAAGGAACCCTCCAAAAAAACTTACCCAGATCGCCGCGCCCCAGCTTTTCCTGTCTAAATTACGCAGTTGGCGGAATTTTGGTATTAAAAACGGGACCAGGACAATAAAGCCGAGTAAATGTTCTGTAAATACAACCAACCCAGCCGGCAAGCTGTAGAGCTTTGGCCGGATAAAAGTGCCATCCAGACTCCAAAAAAGCGCGGCCAACATGATGGCTAACACACCAATAATTGCTGTCGTTGTAAATTTTTTATTTGTTGCCTCAGTCATTTCCTTATTCTACGTCTAGTTCAGCTTTTTCACAATGCCCTTAGTTGCATCCACCTCCACCAAGTCCCCATCCTTCAAAATTTTTGTCCCATGCTTCGTGTTAATTACGCAAGGTTTTTTCAGTTCGCGGGCAGTAATCGCGGCGTGAGACAAAATCCCGCCAGAATCTGTCACGAATGCCGCCGCTTTTTTCATCAGCGGCAAGAACTCCGGACGGGTCATGCCGGACACCAACACGTCGCCGGCCTTGAAATTATGCGCCGTCTTGATGTCAAAGACAAGCCTTACCCTTCCTTTGGCATGGCCGGGATATGCCGTCATACCCTGTAATTCATCGGGTTTTTTTATTTCCGTCAACACCTTGACGACTTGTTCGGCCTCACGTCCAGAAAATTCAGCATACCTCTTGCCGTCTGAATAAATGACAAAAAGCTTGTCCCTTTTTTGCAAAACCGCCTTTGAAGGTAGCTTTTTTGTTTTGAAATACAATCTTATCTCATCCTCTGTAGAACATAAAACTAGCTTCGGAGAAATTTTTTCCATCTTCCCGATCTTTTTTGCAAACGCCAGTAAAAAATCTTCTAATATTGGAAATAAAACCCGCTCCGCATATTTTCGCGCTTCTTCAAAATGCGGCAGGAGTTCGGCCAACCGTTTAGGCGACAAGCCGTCAACGACGTATTTCACATTTATATGCTCATGATAATACCGGACAATGTTCTCCCAAAAATCGTCGTATATCTTCAGGCTCATTTCCTGGCCATGATAACGCCGCATCAAACCGTACATCACGTCTGCCTGCTTTTTCAATTCACGGCAAATTGCCAAGGCTTTCGGCGTATTTTTTTCCACTTGTTTGGCCAATAGCGAGCAAACAGCCTGACGGTCGCGTGCCGTTCCCCATCCCTGACTTTTACCGTGACGTACAACCAAAACCGCTTCACCTAAAAATGGCTTGCCGGCAAACTTGATCATCCGAGTATATTCTTTAGCCCAATGACTACATGTCAACAAACACCATCCACCGGCCCATATATTGAGCCAGTCAGGACGTTGTAATGATTTAGCTGAAATAGTCATACCTTTTTAACAATACCCTTAAACGCGTCCACTTCAACGCGGTCGCCATCCTTCAATATCTTTGTCGCCATTTTTGTCCCGACAACGCAGGGGATGGCCAATTCTCTGGCAACAATTGCCGCATGACAGGTGATACCGCCCTCATCTGTCACAATAGCGCAGGCTTTCCGCATGGCCGGCACAAAATCAGGATGCGTGGTTACGGCGACCATTACGTCGTGCGGTTTTATCTTGCGCAAATCATGTTTTGTATAAATGACCTGAACTTGACCAGATGCCTTCCCTCGCGAGCCGATGATGCCGGGCAAAAGGCGTTCTTCATTTACCTGTCGGCTACCCATTTCCCGTTTTAACACTTTCCGCATTTCTGGGCCATTGAAAATATCCAGATGTCCTCCGAATTTTCGTAACAATATATAACCTTTAACCCGTGACTTAAGCACGGACTTTGAAACCGGCAGCTTTCCTGTCGAAAGGTACTCGAGCATTTCCCGCTTGATCAAATGAGTTATCTCCTTGATAGTCACTCCTGCCCGGCGGGCCATTTCATGATACAAGGGCTGGATATTATGGCTGCCCAGACGCCGGTAATCGTCGCGCTGGTCTTTCACAAAAGACATTTCATGCGCCATGACCAGCCACTCCTTCTGCCGTTGGTCAGGATGAAGCTGAGCGATCATGCGTCTGAATTCACGGCGACGGAACGGATATCTGGCCCGGAGCTGGTTAAGTTCCAGCGTTAATTCTCCTATATCTTTTTTTAAAAGCTTTTTCAATTCAAATACGAAATATTCGCGTGTCCACGGCTTGTCATTCAGGTCATAACACGGTAGAAATTTAAATCGTTTATAATGGGCATCAAGCGACTTTTCAATCTGCCCTTTTCCTGGTTGTTTTCGTTTTATTCGGATGGCTAGATTTATCAGGCTTTCGTGTTCACTGACTACTGCATTTTTCTCCTCGGGGGAAAAAATCACGTCAAAATATTCGGGTAATTCCGGTTCCAACTTGTTTCTCTTCAATAACGCGTTCAATACCTTTTCTGCCACCTCAGATATGTACGGCTCTGTAATAAAAGGCACCCAGATTGGTCCATTGAAAAAATCCATATGCAGCTTATCGAACGCAAGATATCTCTCTTTCAACGCGGACCATGAAAGCATCTTCAAATTTCCACTGGCTAATCTAGCCGCTCCTTTCCCATACTGTATTTGACGTACTTTGACAAGCTTCATATATAAGTGGAAAGTCTTCAGATTTTTACAAACTCCAATGAATACTTTTTTGGTGAACACTTTCCACTCCGGATCATAATAATAAATAGTATGATTGCCTCGTTCTGGAACGACCAGGTTATTCTGCAACTGGACATGAAATCTCTGTCGGAAAAAATCTGACGTGAAAACCCGCGTAACAATTTCAAAACGCTGGCTGCAGAATTTACGGCCAAAATAACGGGTCCACACGATTTTTTTCCTAATACTCATAACTTCTTTATGATACCACGGATAGCGTCCACCTCCACCCGATCACCATCCTTTAAAACTTGTGTGGCAATCTTTGTACCAATGATGCAAGGCTTCTTCATCTCCCGAGATACAATGGCTGCATGACAAGTTAATCCGCCCTCATCTGTTACAAATCCCGCGGCACGTTTCATGGCTGGCACATATTCAGGGGTAGTCATCTGTGTAACTAATACATCCCCATTCCTGACTTTTTCCATATCCTTTGGGAGCAGCACTATCGAAACTCGTCCAGTCACCAAGCCATGTGATGCCGGCGTACCATGTAATTCGTGAATATTACTAGCTACCCCTTGTGTAATTTTTGATAGCCACAAGACCGCTTTTTTCCCTTCCACAGGATTCAACTCGCCTTTGTGCATGAAAAAAATTCCGTGCTTACTTCGCCTGACGCTATTTGGCAGTCTCTTGCCGCCAAAAGCACTAATAATTTCCTCAAATGACGCAAAGTAAAGGTGGCGCCATGGCACACGTAAACGTCGACCGGCTTCTTGATGGAGAAAATGCAGATAATAGTGCGACTCCGTGGTGATAGCTTTTTTGTCATCCTGAAGGACTGCCTGCCATCGAGTTGCGGCGGCCAGCGCTTTTATTTTATTTGGCAATTTTAACTCCCTTTCTGTAGCAATGCGTGACATGCGTATTTGCCTAAGATGACGTTTGATGTTGTTTATTTGAACTTTGAAGTTACTATTCCTGAGAAGTTCGGCCATACGCCGGCGTAGCGCCGCCGCAGACCAATAGGTCGGTCCTACATAATCCCATGGAATCCAGCCAAATTTCAAACTATGATTTGATAAGACTTTATTAAAACTGGCTGGCGCCATTGTCGGCGCCCCCTTAGCTAACCGAAAAAATGTAAGCTCCTCTTTTTGAATGAATGAAGGAATATCGGGCGTCGTGAGTTGTTGTACTATTTGTTGCCTCTTATCCATTTGTGGAACAATGGGCGCTATCGCCTTATCCAGCCCCTCAATTAGTCGGTCACCGGCAAATACCCAATAAAAAATATTAATCATCGAATACTGTTCATAGTCTTGTTGGTATCGGCGGTACAGATATGACAAATCTTGGTGTGACACTTTTCGGAGATTCTCCGGTGTCAGGGATTTGCGACACCATTGTAACCAACGTTCTGCAAATCGACGCCCTTGTGTGACCTGCTCGGCCATAATCTGTGGTCTGCGCAACAGCCGTTTGACCAGCCACTGCTGCAACCGATCAAAACTCCTCTTTTCCATGATTGTCTGCCGATCAAGATCTTTATAAGAAAATTGTGCTATAACAGAAATCGGCGGAAAGCGACCTGTCGTTATAGTAAACGGGCGGAAGTAATAGGCGATTGGAAACAAAACTGGCGTCGTTCTGCGACGGAATTGCTCCCACTTATTAATGGCGAAAAATGATTTATACATATATCTTTTTCACCACCCCTTTTGTCGCGTCCACCTCCACCCGGTCGCCATCCTTCAGAACCTGCGTCGCGATTTTCGTGCCAATGATGCAGGGTATGTTCATTTCACGTGCGACTATAGCGGCATGCGAACTTATCCCGCCCTCATCTGTCACGATAGCTGCCGCTTTCTTAATGCCGAAAATGTAATCCGGGTGGGTCATATTTGAAACTAACACTTGACCTTTTTTCATTTTTTTACAATCTTCTGGTACCATTACGATTTTAACGATACCGCGGACCTGACCCCGGCATGCCACCATGCCTTGCAAGTGCGTATATCGTTGACTCAAATTGCTTCGTAGTTCACGATATAACACTTTTTTTATTTCCTTTTTATCACGAATTATTCGCAATTTCCCATGACGAAAATATAGCGTTTCACCCCCGTGCAATTGGGATTTATCCGGTACTATACCTTGGTCTAAAAAACGGACAATTTCCTCATATGTCATATGGGCCGATTGGAATGGCCGCAAACCCATGCGCCTGTCCAGTTCACGGTAAAATGCCTGCGTCAACCACAAGATTTCCCGCCACACATCTACCCGTTCTGTCCGTAACCAGGCGTATTCACTCAATATTATGGCAATACGATACAAAACGGGATAACGGCGCAACTTATTCAATGCCCAGGTAAGTGACTGCTGGTTTTTTAGTATCTTATCCTTTACTTCAAACAACGCGCGGGAAGGATTGCGTATATCACTCACCTGATTCATGAAAAAACGCTCTTTCAATGGTTTGTCCAATAAGCTATACACTCCCAGCCAGCCGTACTTTTTTGCATGGTGAGCAATTTTCTTCCCAAAAATGCCGCGGATCTTATAACGCAGAAGTTCCAGCCGTTGCTTTTCCATTATGTTCAGTTTGACCGGGCTGGTTACTGCCCGGAATATGTCGTCATTTTCCAGAGGAAACTTTTTACGCAACTGTCGTTCAAACCATGGCACTACTTTTTCATTGGCGGCCCAGGGTGTCCAAAAAAAATAAGTATAATGCTTATACCCTCGTTTCAGCGCTTCGTAGCGTTTCAAAAGGTCGCGATTTGTTAGCGTGCGCAACTCTTTTGGCTGGCTGACGGCAACGGCCAACTGTCGGAACGCATGACGATAGATCTGGAACTTCCTTTTGGCACCTTCGAGAAATCCTTTTTTAAATATTTCCTTTGCCAGCGCATTCACAAATCTCTGCCAGTCCGCCTCCCAAATGTAGCAATCCGCCTTGTTATGGCCGACGCTGACCGTCATCATGTTTTTTATCTTGTAGTAGGGGTTATCCAAAAAATAGATGAACCGTCCAAGGTAATCTTTCTGCAACGTATGTTTTCTGTTCCATATCTTGATCCAAGCCATAGTTATATCTTTCTTACAATCCCCTTGGTGGCGTCAACCTCCACCTTGTCGCCGTCTTTTAATACTTTGGTAGCAATTTTGGTGCCGATCACGCATGGAGTATTTAGTTCACGGGAAATGATCGCGGCATGCGACGTGATTCCTCCCTGCTCTGTCACGATTGCCGCTGCCTTTTTTATGGCCGGCACAAATTCCGGCGTGGTCTGGTTTGCCACCAAAATTTCACCTTTCTTGAATAATTGGATGTGTTCGTGAGACCTGACGATTCGGACGCGACCGTCAGCCCGACCTGGTGATGCGCTGGCACCTTTAAACACAGTTACTTTTGGTTTTTGCCAGGCTTTAAGATGGGTAAAGTATGACGCCGCCTTTCTGCCACCAGTAACGAATGTGCCTGTTTTTGTATAAGCAAAGAATGTCTGTTGTTTGCGGCCGGCAATCACGTTCCCCATATCACGGCGTTTAAGGAATTGGTCAGCAATTTCATGAAAGGTCAGGAAATAAATGTCATCAAGTTTCGTACCAGTACGTCGGGCAATTTCTGCCAGGAATTGCCGGAAATGGTACATAGCAATCTGTACCCCACTCTTACGGATATCTTTCCATTGTCCGAACAGTTCCGTAATCTTAAGGATATTACGGCACTGCGGGGATAAATGGTATTTTTTCAATGCGCGCTGACGGCTATTTTCGTGTACCACAAGTTCACGTTCTTTCTGGACAAACAATGTTTTTACGCTTGTCCCTTTCTTCCGTGCAGCTGTAACTGCCTTGGCCACGGATCGGTAAAAATAGTTCAAGCTTAGAAATTCCACGTGGGAATAATTGTTCTGAATCCAATGGTAACGCCCCTGATGCTGCAGCAACAAACGATAGATGGCGGGTACCTTAATTTTTATCACAGACAAGGACGGTAATTTCTTGAAATACCGTGAAATAATAATGGCCAACCGTAAAATATCCTGCTCTTCCTGCAGGATGAATGAACGATATGCCGGCCTGGTGAGCAGGCGGACCATGGCGGCCCGATCAGCCACCGCTCCCAGCCTACGTAATTCTATACCAACTAAATCTTCCAGCCAGTCGGATTCCCCCTCAGAGGCGAACGCATCAGTGCAATAGGCGATCGACCCCGCATACATATAATGTTGGTAATACTCAGCAAATTTGTCATACAATTCTTGGTCAGAATAAATCCGCAGATCACTGTGTTGTAAGCGCCATGAAAGGCTTTTGAATTTTGCCCAGTCTTTGCTCCAGCGATGGTACAGTTTTGTAACATGGCTGGTCCCTTTTTTCGCGCCGTCAATAATCCATTTCCTGACCTGCTCCAAACTGGCTTTTTCCGTGAACCAATCCGCTTCAAGATTCCGGATATAACAATAACCATATCGAAAATGGGGACGCATATTGTTAGCTTGGTAGACTATATATGTCTCTCCGGAAGCAAATAACGTAAATACCCGCGAATGGAACATTTTATGGAATTCCTCGCTCGGCCGCCGTAAGAATTGCTTGGGAAACGATCTAAGGATTTTCATATTATAATTTTCTCACACTCCCCTTATTAGTATCAACTTCCACCTGGTCGCCGTTCTTCAACACCCTTGTCGCCACTTTCGTCCCTACAATGCAGGGAACTTTCAGTTCACGCGAAACGATTGCCGCATGGCAGGTAAGCCCACCTTCGTCCGCAATAATTGCCCTGGCCTTGCGGATGGCAGTTACGTATTCGGGCGCGGTCATGGTGGTAACCATAATACTTCCTGCGGGAAAACGGGCTAAATCAGCATGGTGCCGTACAATAAACGCCCTGCCAATAACTGGCTTTGGTGAAGGATATACGATCATACCGGCAAACTCTTTCCGGTTGGTTGGCGCTGGCGTAGTCCAATAGTTCCGATAAAAATCCTGGCTGGCATGATGGGATAATTCACGAAAACCTTTTTTACTAAATTCAGTGACATATAAGCGACGGCGGCTTTTCCATTTTTTAATTAAACTCGCTTTTGGTTTCAAATTGATTTCTCTGTGCCATGCCATATGTAGGAGCTCATGTGGAAGATGGCATCTCCTGGCAAATTCACGGACAAAAAGGTCGAGGTAGTGGAGATAATGGAAAATATGTCCCTTGCGCTGATCCTGCCACCAGATACAATCGACTAAACCATCGCTGATTCGCTTGATCAAAGCTTTTCTTTTGACCCACTTCAGAGCCTGCTGATGATTTTTCTTGGCCAACGCCATATGGCTATACACTTCTTCTATTTGTCGGGCAGGACTTTGCTTTTTTCTTAACAACCCCTTGATACGCCGCACAAAAAACGACTCCGGCATTACTTTGACCGCCCCATAGCTGTTGCCGATCCAAAAGTAACGCTGCAGGTGTCTCAGCAGTAATTTTTGAAAATCCATTTTGCCGTACTGACCAGCTACTTTCAACAGGGCAATTTCCTCTTCCTGGTAAAACGACGGCCACATAGGGGCGCTTAAAAAAGAAAGTGCCAACATCCGTTTATGGTTGTCCAGTCCTTCTTTGGCCAACTCTTCCTTCAATATCGCCTCGGCTCCATAAGCGGCCATTTCGGGGATAATCCCCGGTTCCCAAAAATTAAACAGCAACTTGTTCAATAGCTTCCAGGCGTGAAACAATTCAGGATCTGTCATCGTATGAAGTTTTTCCGGATATAGCGCCGCACAAAAATTAAATAATTCTGTCACGCATTTCTGCCACAGTCCGACGAACTTTTTTT
Organism: uncultured Gammaproteobacteria bacterium; assembly: GCA_964628855.1. Lineage (GTDB taxonomy): Bacteria > Patescibacteriota > Patescibacteriia > UBA10025 > JAHIVO01 > JBAYGJ01. Next base: position 198,530 of record CAZVMV010000001.1, read on the forward strand.
TTCGACTGGTCAGGATTTCCTTCCTGAAAATGTCACTCCCAGTTTTTTCCAATGGCGCTAATTCATTCAAATAGAACATTTTCCGGTCATGGAACGCCATATACCCCTCTGGCCAATGGTAATGGTGTGGCCTGGAAGGGTAGTCCAAAAAAATAGACAGCCAGGCGTCCACATTGATTAAATATCCTGGGATCGGGCCCCAACGAAACAATGTCTTTTTGCCTTCAATCATGCCTGCATTTTATCCGTTTTTAGGTAAAAAATCAATTATAAAAATCTGTGATTTTATGTTATGATATATACAAGTTCACTAATTTTTCACGATGGTTGCACTTACAGAACAGGAACATGCACAACAAAAAGCCTGGCGACAACGCCAGGCAGCTCCCAGCACACTGCCAGAGTATACGCCTGCTGAAAAAGAAAACGCCTCGGGAGAGGACGGCGAACAATTTGACGAGGAAAAGCCGGAGTTGGAATCAGTAGAAGAAATGGATCAGGCAGAAAAGGAAATGAATAAAATCCAACTTGATTCAAGGAAAAAAGCTGCACTTAAACAATCCGCAGCCTCAGAAGAAAAGGCACAGGCAGAGGGCGAGACAGGCGCAGGGGGTGGTTCAAGCGATAACATAATATTGTTTGCCGCGTCCCTTTTCCTGGCCGGGATCAAAGATTTGCTAGACTTCCTTTCTCTGGGCACTTTAGGAACTTTTATTAATATATTCATCAGCGGGGCGTTTGCCATAATTCTGTTGATGCGTGGCTCAAAATTAAATAAAAGCAAGACTCTGGTTCGTTATATCGCTGCAGCGATCATTGAATTTATACCGTTTTTAAATTTTATTCCCACCTGGACACTCAGCGTCCTCTGGGAAAAACTAGAGAAAAAACTGCCGGCCAGCATGCAGGTTGCCGGTAAGGCTGCTGGTGACGGCAATGAAAAACAACCCACCAAAACGACTGACATTACATCTGCATCCGAAAATTCATCTGACAACGAATACAAAAACGCAGCCTAAGTCGCGCTGCGCATAATATTACTTTCTTTATACCAATTCACTGACCAGCTTCCGGTCGGCAATTTTATTTTTCACCCATTCAAATTCACCAGTTTC
>CAZVMV010000002.1:0-97466 GCA_964628855.1 uncultured Gammaproteobacteria bacterium
GGGCTAATTCGAACGGCACATAACAGCTTGGCAAACAGTAATCACTTCTGGAATGTAAGGAATCGAACGGGTCGAGGACGCCCCACGGCGCGGGGCAACCGCAGACCCAGCCCGAGGAGCGCAGCAGCGCCACGAGGGGCGATTCCCCGTGGGGCTACCATAATCAAACTTTGCGAAATTTTCCCGATTTTTTCTCTGGCGCTCTGTATGGCAAACCAGTGTTTTTATGTTATATATTTTTCCCATAAATACGGCTATACTTATTAGTAGTAACGTCGCAATTTATGGCCCTCAATAACCTCGTCAATTTCATCAATTCCTTATTTTCACGCATGAGTGCGTGGCTTTTTAGCGTTCGTAACACGCAACACGATAGCGGGACGCAAAATTATGTGTTAATAACACTGGCCCTCTTCATTGTCCTCACTGGAATTATCGCCGAATGGATAACTATTGACCCCAGAAGACGAAAAGCGTTTGCCCGGTTGTGGCACCGCATTCCTTGGGCGCACGCTTTGATTACCGGTTACCAAATTCCGCCTAGCCCCACAAAAGTCTCGACCGAGGTAGCGCTTCCTACAGTTGCAAAACGGGAAATAATCGGACCGACGGGCCTGTCAGACAGTCAGGTCAAAGATCGTGAAGCGGCATCTCAGATAAATTCAACCCGTCCGCGAACCAGCCGAAGTTATCGCCACATCCTCATCGCCAATATCTTTACCAGGTTTAATGCTCTACTGGGCGTACTGTATATCGTCATCCTTTGGGTCGGCGCACCGCAGGACTCCTTATTTGGCATGATAATAATCTTCAATGCCCTGATAGGCATTATCCAGGAATTACGTGCCAAATGGACTTTGGACAGATTGGCGCTAGTCATGAGTTCGCAATGCCGGGTGGTGCGCAACGGCACGGTACTCACCATCCCGACCAATAAAATCGTCCTGGACGATATAATTGAGCTAAAATCCGGCGAACAGGCCCCCGTAGACGGCGCACTGGTCGAAGGTATAAATGTGGAAGTCAACGAATCTCTCGTTACAGGCGAGTCCGAACCAGTGGTAAAAAAAATCGGTGACGCCATCTACTCTGGCAGTTACGTTGCGGCCGGGACCTGCTGTTTCCAGGCCGTACACATCGGTGAACACGCCTATGCCAGACGCTTGGCCAATGCAGTCCGCGAGTTTACTTTGGCAAAATCCGAACTGCGCTTGGGCATAAATAAAATCCTGAAGTATATCACCTGGATCCTGGTACCGGCCGGCTTCCTGCTGTTCGCTACCCAATTGCTTTTTTCACAAAACGGCTGGAAGGACGCCCTGTCGTCTTCAGCCGGGGGGGTGGTTAACATGATACCGGACGGACTCGTTCTGCTGACCAGCGTTGTGATGGCCATTGCCATCGTCAGGCTGGCCAAAAAGCGCGTCCTGATCCAGGAGCTGCCGGCCGTAGAAATGCTCGCGCGAGTCGATACGCTTTGCCTGGACAAGACCGGCACGCTGACGGAGGGAGACATGGCTGTAGAAGAAATCATTCCTTTTTCCGATCCTGCAACGAAGCTGCCGGCTGTCACGCGCGATGTACTCGGCGTATTTGCAGCCAAACAGGAACACACCTCTACCCTGCGGGCCATCGGGCGCATTTGTCCCTTTCCCCAACAAGGGGATTGGACCATCCAGGAAAATATTCCCTTTTCATCCTCCAGAAAATGGAGTGCCCTGACATTCAAAAGCCACGGCACCTGGATATTGGGCGCCATGGATATGATTTTACCGAAAAATGCCCTACCCTCAGAACTCCAATTACTGTCGGACCAATTCTCTTCAAGCGGAAAAAGAGTACTCCTCCTTGCCTATACCGAACATCCAGTCAGACGAGGAACGGTTAATTCGGCCATGACGATCGAGCGACCACAGCCTGTCGCCTTCATCGCGCTCCAGGAACAACTTCGCGACGGCGTAGCGACGACTCTTGAATATTTCAAATCACAGGGAGTGTCTGTAAAAATCATTTCGGGAGATAACCCAAAAACGGTAGCCTCGGTCGCTGCCAGGGCCGGGCTGCCTGTTGGCCAGCCCCAAATCGGACATGAACTTCCGTCAGAAATCAATGCGCTGGGCAAATTAGTCGAGGAACAATCAATATTTGGCAGAATTCTTCCTGAGCAGAAAAAAAACATGGTCCACGCTCTGCAAAATCGCGGCCACATTGTGGCCATGGTTGGTGACGGGATCAATGACGTCCTCGCGATAAAAGAAGCGGATTTCAGCATTGCCATGGGTTCTGGCTCAGAAACCAGCCGAGGGACTGCCCACCTAGTTCTCCTGGACAATAACTTCCTGGCGTTGCCTGACGTAATTGCCGAGGGGCGCCGCATCATCGGTAACATGGAACGGACGGCAAACTTATTTATCACCAAAGCCGCCTATATCATCACCATGGCCCTGGCTGTCGGGCTAGCGCGCACTCCATTTCCTTTCCTGCCACGTCATCTGACCGCCATCGCCTTTTTCACCATTGGTCTTCCATCCATATTCCTTTCTTTCGCAAAAAATAATGATCGGGCGCGGCCAGGTTTTGTGGCGCGAGTGTTCAGGTTCTCTCTGCCGTCGGGCGCGGCCATTGCCGCCCTTACCCTGATTACATTTGCGCTGGCAAGGCAATTTGAGCCTAACCGCATTGAATTGGCCCGGACTGCTGCGACCCTGACGCTGTTCGGCAGCGGGCTGGCCATGCTCATCCTACTGGCTACGCCGAAAACCATCTGGCAAAAAATATTTTACTTCACCCTATTTGCAGGCATGTGCATCACAGTCGGGACCCCATCTATTCGTGCTTTTTTTGGCCTGGCCATCCCATCCATAATTACTTGGGTCGTGATTATTACCATGATCAGCGTCTGCAGTATCGGTCTTTGGCAGATAAAAAAACGTTCACTGCGTTTTGAATTACAGCCAAATAATTAAAAAATAAAAAAGCCCACCATAAAACTTGGTAGGCCTTGTTGCATTTTCTTGCGGTCAGGGCATTACCTGCCAATTGCCTCACGATCTGTGTGAAGCTGATGCCGACGGCCTTTACGGTTGTCGGCAAAGAACGGATTGCCCATCCTGGTGCTGCCCAGCCGGGGGGTCTTCAGCATGCGGCGGAAAACCTTGGTTAAGAAACCGAGCAGCGCCACGACCAGCACAACGAGTAATACATATTTCATACCTTCCTCCTTGAAAATACGCGTTCAGCTTTCCCTAATATCCAGAAAAGATACCAAAACGTGTACCAATAGTCAAGGGTTGATAAAAATAGGCACTCCCTTGTTGTGCCGAAAACACGGTGCTATAATATTTATAATTGAATATTTCATAGGCCAGCATAGCAAGGGCGCAATAGGCGCCAGGCCAGCCCCACTTGTCAATCTTTTCACGTCTATGCCAGCCATCGAAGTCCAAAATTTATCCAAACATTTCGGCCACACCAGGGCTGTTGACGGCATTTCCTTTTCTGTGGAAAAAGGGGAGGTTTTCGGTTTTCTCGGTCCAAACGGCGCAGGCAAAACTACCACCATACGATGTATGATGGATTTTATCCGGCCAACTGGCGGATCGATCAGCATCCTAGGAAAAGATGCGCAACAAGATGCTGTCACGCTAAAAAAACATATCGGGTATTTATCTGGTTACGTCCACCTTTACGGAAAATGGACCGGGCAGGACCATATTGATTTTATTAAAAAATTAAATGGGAATAACGACCAGTCAGCCCAGCTCATCGAACGGATGGGGCTTGATCCGAGCCTGAAAACGAAACAACTGTCGTCCGGAAACCGCCAAAAGCTCGGGATCATTATGGCTCTCATGACCAACCCGGAAATATTAATATTAGACGAGCCGACCAACGCCCTTGACCCATTATTGCAACGGGAGGTTTACAAGCTCCTATTGGAAGCACAAAAAAAAGGCACGACGATCTTTATGTCCTCGCACAATTTGGCTGAAGTGGATCATGTCTGCTCCCGTGTCGGGGTGATCCGGCAGGGCAAGATGGTGGCAGTGGAAAAAATCCATGCCATGAAACACAAACGGATTTACACTGTTCGGGCACATATTGAAGGAAAGTTCGACACTACTACCTTCGCCTTGCCTGGAGTCGAGCAGTCCGCGCCATCTTCGGACGGGGAATTGGTCCTGAAAGTGAAAGGAGACCTGGACCCGCTGATAAAGAAACTGGCCAATTATACCGTCCATGATCTGGAAATCGAACACGCCACCCTTGAGGACATTTTTATGGAATATTACCAATAACATGGGCACGATTTTTTGGAAAATAATCAAGGACCGCCGCATCTCCACTATTATATATTGCGTGGCCGCGGTGGCATTGGTATGGATGTATATCGCCATGTATCCGACCATCACCAAACAGACTGCGGTCATGAACGAAGCGTTCAAGAATTATCCTGAAGCCTTGCTGAAAGCGTTCGGCATCGAACAGCTGACATTTGACCACCTGGAAAATTTCCTGGCCATGGAACAGTTCAGCATTATCTGGCCGGTCATGGTCATCTTCATGGTGGCAGCCTTTGCCTCAAACAGCCTGGCCCGCGAGGTGGAAAAGGGTACGGCGGAAATCCTCCTGTCACGGCCGATATCACGGCTGAAAATATTTTTCGGCCGCTATTTGGCGGCAGTGGCAGTGCTCGCGGTATTTACCATCCTCTCCACTATGACTGTCCCGCCGATTGCCGGCGCCTACAACATCGATTATCAATTTACCAGTTATATTTATACCGCGATTCTGGGCTTTCTTTTTGGCTGGACCTTCCTGAGTATTGCCTTCATGTGTTCCGCCTTATTTTCGGAAAAAAGCAGGGTGGCCATGTCCATCGGCGGCTTGGCGGTCGTCATCTATGTAATGAGATTAGTCTCGTCATTCATCGAAAAACTTGACTGGCTGAAATACCTTTCATTCTTCCACTATTTCAACGCGAATGACACGATGATCAATGGCACGCTCAAACCCATTTCCATCGTAGTATTTGTCGGCGTGATCATCGCCTGTACCGCAGTCGGCGCCTGGCATTTCCAGAAGCGTGATATCGCCGTATAAATTGAAATAAAACAAAGCGCTATGATTAGGCGCTTTTATGGTACAATAAAATAACTATGATCATCTTGGGCATCGAAACATCCTGCGATGAAACCGCAGTCAGCGTGATTGAGGGCAAGGGCGAACGTGTCAGAGCCTTGGCACACGTCATTGCCTCACAGATAAAGACACACCTGAAATACGGGGGCGTGGTGCCGGAGGTGGCCGCGCGGGAACATATGGTCGCCATGATTCCGACCTTGAACGCCGCCTTGCTTCAGGCCAAAATCAAGCCTGCAAAGCTGGATGCTATTGCCGTAACATCTGGTCCGGGACTCATTACCGCTTTACGCGTGGGCACGCAGGCGGCCAAGACATTATCGTTTGCCTGGAAAAAGCCCCTGCTTGGCATAAACCATATCGAGGGGCACATCCTGGCCAATTGGTTTTCTGAAAAACCGATCAAACTGCCAGCGCTAGCCTTAGTCGTTTCGGGTGGCCACACCGAACTGATCCTGATGAAAAAACACGGCGACTACCACCTAATAGGGAACACGATGGACGATGCGGCGGGCGAAGCGTTTGATAAAGTGGCAAAACTTTTAAACATCCAGTACCCGGGCGGACCGAAAATACAGAAACTGGCCGAACAGGGAAACCCGGCGGCCTTCGATTTCCCTAGGCCGATGCTAAGTGCGGCGAACTATAATTTCAGTTTTTCCGGGCTGAAGACGTCAGTGCTGTACTTTGTGAAAAAAAATCCCCAAGTCATCAAGAATGCCAAGGCCGACCTTTGCGCCAGTTTTCAGCAGGCTGTGGTGGATGTCCTGGTCGGTAAGGCGATTCGTGCAGCCAAAGATTTGAAGGTGAAAACAGTACTATTGGCCGGCGGCGTCGCGGCAAACAAACCGTTACGTGAAACATTGGAGAAAAAAGTCCGTGGGCTGAAAGGCGTCGGTTTCTTTACTCCACCGCTTTCACTCTGTACGGACAACGCCAGCATGATTGCCGCGGCCGGATACTTCCGCGCCAAGAAAAAGGACTTCGACGACTACCATACCCTCGAGCCAGACCCGAACTGGGAATTAGTGAGATAAAAAAACCGGTTGGCACTTGCACCAACCGGTAACTTTTTATTGTCTTCATCGCAAGCACTAGCGATCGTTATCTGGATGATCCCGGTCGCACGGCCAGGGGACATACAGCCTTCGGTAGCGCTTAACGGCTGCGCACAGGAGATAGATCGCAAAGCCGACGGAAAAGAAGGTGAAGAATACCAACCCATATCTGACATCCGCAACCTTGACCGCCAAGTCAATCAGTCCACTTAGAATAAGACTTATGACGCCTGTACATACCCCGCAAATCACGCTTACGATTAACGCTCCTCCCCAGTATCCATACCACCGGCAGCTCCTTATTCGGCGCAAATGCCGACAGCAACGTTTGAATCCCCGCTTGGTGAGCCATACTTGTGCATCGCCAGGAAACTCTTCGCGATACGTTAACCGAAACGGCACGTCTTGTGGAATTACCTGGTTCTCACGAACCTCGGCTTCGATGTCAGAGCTGTCCAAGGCAACAACACCGTACCTTTTGCAGAATTGTTCTGCTTCATTTGGTTGGCGCAGAAAGTCGGGGCGAATCGGTAATTGACTGCCCATGTGCCTCTCCTTTGAAATTAAGTTTCTCTGTTTGTTTCACAACACCCTAACATACTAAGGCTTTGGTGTCAATGGCCGAACCTGATCCGAACCGGCATCGCTTTAATCTGACACTATTGACGCAGGCACTGTTTTTTAATAGGATAAGCAAAACCCAAAGCGACCTTTTAACTGACGTGATAGTTCGGAGGAAACATGGATTGCCCAATTTGTTATGGCAGGGGCTGGTCATCCTGGCGGAAACGCTGTAAAAAATGTAAGGGACGCGGCTGGATAGGAAATAAGAAACGCCGTTCCCGCCGCATTCTCCGCGGCCGAGCGCGGCGGCACCCGATAAGCGTTGTCAGGAGGAAGCGCCATCGTGCTCTCTAAAGTCTTCAACAACAAAAGACTTACCCTGTCTTCGGATGGGGTTTTATTATTGGTAAAAATGGCTATTTTTTGGTAAACTAGCTTCGTAAACAGCGATTTTTATATGCCAAAACAGCTCGATAAAGCCTATCAACCCAAAGACATCGAATCCGCCATTTACCAGAAATGGGAGCGGTCGGGTTTTTTCAATCCGGATAATTTGCCAGGAAAAAGAAAAACTTCTTTCACGATTTCCATGCCACCGCCGAACGTAACCGGTGAATTGCATCTCGGACACGCCACCGGATTGACCATCCAGGACATCATGACCCGCTACCACCGGATGAAAGGCGATAATACTTTATACCTACCCGGCACAGACCACGCCGGCATTTCCACCCAGGTGATGGTGGAGCGTCTCATTGCCAGCGAGGGGCTGGACCGCCACAGCCTCGGCCGCGCCGAATTCCTCAAGCGCGTGTGGCAATGGAAAAAGAAATACGGCTCGCGCATCACCACCCAGGTCCGCCAGCTCGGCACTTCCTGCGACTGGTCCCGCGAACATTTCACCATGGATCCGGTTTTAACGGATGCGGTACACAAAGCATTTATTACTTTATTCAACGACGGGCTCATTTACCGCGGCACGCGCATCGTTAATTGGTGTCCGCGTTGCGCCACGGCACTTTCTGAGCTGGAAGTTAAGCACGTGGAAACTGCCAGCAAGCTCTGGTTCATCCGCTATCCATTATCTGGTTCAACGAAATACATCGTCGTAGCCACCACCCGTCCGGAAACGATGCTGGGCGATACTGCCGTCGCCGTAAACCCGAAGGACAAGCGCTATACACAATATATAGGCCAGAAAATCATCCTGCCGATTATGAACCGCGAGATCCCGATTGTGGCTGATTCCCGCGTGGAGATGGGATTCGGTACCGGCGCGGTAAAAGTGACCCCAGCGCATGATGCAACCGACTATGACATCGGCCTGACTCACCATTTGCCGGTCATCAACGTCATTGGGCAGGATAACAAGATGACCAAGGAAGCGGGCGAATACTACGGCAAAAGCGTACAGGACGCACGCCATGACATTTTCGTCCGGCTAGAAAATGAGGAGCTTATTGAAAAAACCGTTGATTACGTTCATCAGCAGGCCCGATGCGACCGTTGTAGTACGCCTATAGAACCCTTAATTTCGAAGCAATGGTTCCTTAAAATAGCGCCGCTGGCCAAACCGGCCATTGCCGCAGTGAAATCCGGAAAAATCAACATCATCCCCAAACGTTTCGAAAAAGTATATTACCATTGGATGAATAACATCCACGATTGGTGCATATCCCGCCAGCTGTGGTGGGGGCACCAAATACCGATCTGGTACTGTCAGAAATGCGAAGAACCAGCCGCCAGCTCAACCAAACCAAAGGCATGCAAAAAATGCCACGGCAAACAGTTCAAGCAGGAAGAAGATACATTAGACACGTGGTTTTCTTCCGGATTATGGACATTCTCAACTCTCGGCTGGCCGAACAAGACCAAAGACCTGAAAACATTCCATCCCACTTCAGTGATGGAAACCAGCTGGGACATCCTTTTCTTCTGGGTAGCGCGCATGATCATGCTCTCACTGAAATTCATGAAGCAGGTGCCGTTCAAGACCGTATACATCCATGGCCTGGTACTGGATAAGGACGGCAAAAAAATGTCCAAGTCCAAAGGCACGGGGATAGACCCTATCCCCATGACGGAAAAGTATGGCACGGACGCAATTCGGCTTTCGGTCGTGCTCGGTACTTCAGCTGGACTGGATTATCGTCTGTATGAAGAGAAAATTGCCGGATACCGTAATTTCATCAACAAGCTCTGGAACGTGGCGCGCTTCACGCTTTCCCAGCCAGTATCAAAAGGGGAGCTTCAGGCAAAATCACTGGCTGACAAATGGATCCTGAGCCGGCTGAACCAGCTCATCTCAGTTGTTACAAAGAATATCGAAGACTTTAAATTTTCAGAAGCCGGTACAGCCCTCTACGACTTCCTGTGGCATGACTTTGCTGACTGGTATTTGGAAATATCCAAGCAGGAAAAAAACCACAGCGTACTGCGTCACGTCCTGTCTGTCTGGTTAAAAATGGCGCATCCTTTTATACCATTCGTGACTGAAGAAATTTGGTCGCAATCTGCTCCATCTGGCAAAAACAACATGCTGATCGTCCAGCCGTGGCCGGTGGCTGACAAAAAGGCAAATAACGCTGCTGCCGAAAAGGAATTTGGACTGCTCCAGCAATTCATTACGGCCATACGTAATTTCCGTTCCGAACATGCCACCCCTCCGACTGAACTGCTGACTGTAGCATTTTCCGGCAAGCAGACAGGATTAGTATTGGATAATATCGATGTGGTCAAAACGCTCGCCAGGCTTTCAAAACTTGAACGGAAGCCAATCGCTAAACCAACTGGTTCACTGGCGGGTCTTGATTATGCCATTGAGGCGAAAATTGACAAAGCCAAACAGCAAAAAGAAGTGGCCGGCCTTTCCGCCTACATCCAGCAGCTCGAGTCCAAACTCTCCAACAGGAACTTCGTTGAACGGGCGCCGAAAGAAGTGGTGGATAAGGAGCGCCAAAAACTGGCCGAAGCGCAGGACAAGCTGAAAAAAATAATATAAAAAAGCGGCCGGTGAATGATCCGTGCCGCTTCTGCTTTTTGTGCTACATGTATTCAGCTAATCAGGTGATCAGCTCTTGGGTAAGTGTCCTGTTGGGGACCGTTGTGTCCGTGCCGATCTCCAAATCGGCAAACCCGTCGGCGTACCGATAAAATGTACCCACGATTCTCACAACGATCACGTCCCGACTGTGCTCCACCCGGACATCCTGGTCCTCAAACTGGCCAAGGAAATCATACGGCAGACCCTGGATATACAGGCACGGGAAATTGTCGCTGGCCGTCGACTGGGTAACCCCGCTATCGAACAGGAAATTTGCCTGCCCGATATTCATCTTCGGCCGGATCGCCTGCCCGCTTTCGGGATAATACATGTTCGTACTGTGAGCGATGGCAACTAAGAACTTGGTGATTGACTCCCCTAGTTCTGATGGGACAAAATTCTCCCCGTGTTTGGTGAGGTACTCGCATGATGAGAGCAGTATCCGATCGAATGTCCCAACGACAGACCCCGCATTCCACACGTTGATACGAATGGTATTAGGTTTCGTTGAATTCACGTCACACTCCTATTGTAATGACCCATTTCCAATTTATTTTCACCCAACAATAACAGATCCCTTGATATATGTCAAGGGGTCTGCTGGTTTGATTGGATATAAATGGTTACTTCTTTGCCCGGGCAGAGCGTCCCAATTCCGACTTACTCATTCCGCTTGGCATTGTGGCTTCCCGATGACCAATCTCATCCTCGCGCTGGATTTCGGCCAGACGCTCCTCACGGACTTTTTGGTTGTCGAGAACTTTATCCGCGGCTTGCTGTTGGATCTTTCGAAGCTCCTTCGAGCTCACTCCCGGCCATTCTCCGCCTTCTCTCATATGGATATAGTATTAATTATTCTGTTACCTTAAAAACTTCCTCTGGGGTAGTGATTCCGCTCAGGCATTTGAGCACTCCGTCCTGCACCATGGTCAGCATGCCGTGTTTCTTGGCGATGTCCTTGATCTGGTATTCCGACACCTGGCCGGTCAAGATGAGCTTTTCGATGTCCTGGTTCATGGTCACGATTTCAAAAATGCCGATCCGACCCTTAAACCCGATATCGCTGCACTTCTCGCAACCTCGGCCGTGTGTAAAACGCAAATTATTCATGTCGATGCCCTGTTTTTTGTCGTCTGGTATGGAATCGAGCACTTCGCGTACATGGGCTAGAGTCTCTGCATCGGGAGCATACTCTTCTTTGCAATCCGGACAGACTTTCCTCGTCAGACGCTGGCCGATAATGACATTCAATGACGGCGCCAGAAGGAACGGCTTCACTTCCATGGACATGAGGCGGGGGACCGCACCGGCAGCGCTGTTTGTATGCAATGTGGATAGCATCAAGTGGCCTGTTAAAGCGGCCTGAATGGCGATTTCAGCCGTTTCGTGGTCACGGATTTCTCCGACCATGACAATGTCGGGATCCTGCCGCAGCACGGCACGCAAGCCGCTGGCATACGTATAGTGTTTTTTCTCGGCGCCGGCTTTTTGTTTGCCTTCATTTGCCTGCTCACCGGACTGCACCTGGCTTTGGGTAATTCCCTTGATGCGGTACTCGATGGGATTTTCTAGGGTGATGATCTTCGATTCGCTGGTATTCAATTTTTTCAGTATGGCGTACAGGGTGGTAGTTTTTCCTGAGCCGGTCGGGCCGGTTGTCAGGATCATGCCATTGGGCCGGTCAATCTCCTTTTTCATGATGTCATAAGCGACCCCGACCAGACCGAGATCATCCAGGGTCAAGCTGGTGGCCGAGGACATCAAAAGACGCATGACAATGCTTTCGCCAAATGCGCTTGGAACTGTGGATACGCGGACATCGATGAAATCACTGCCTAAATATATCGTGAAGCGTCCGTCCTGGGGCTCATCGACAACGTTTATCTTTAATTTGGCAATCAGCTTGGCACGGTTGATGACTTGCGGCCATAGTTTTTTCTGCAGGGATGCCACGTCATACAGGGCCCCGTCGATCCGGTACCGAATTTTAATATCTTCCTGCTGGGCTTCGATGTGAATGTCAGAAGCGCGTGCCTGGATGCCGCCCGCCATTATTATGGTGAAGACATCCGTAATGGAAACATGCTGGATTTTCTCAGCTAGATCGCGAAATGACTTCAATTGGCCGGAAAATTTTTCCAAATCCTCAGCCTTCAACTCGATACCGGCAATAAATTTCCGTGGCTTTGGCAGAGTTTCGTATAATTTGAAAACTGCCTGCAGGCTCTCCTCTGAAATCTGGTAGATATCGCCATGCGCCCGCCCTTCTGAGGAGAGGCGCTCGACTAATGCCATTACCTCTGGTTCTTCTGGATTAACGGCGCCGATGCGTATTTCCGTGTCCGTCTTAAAGAAACAAACCGCCTTAAGACGGCGAGCTTCCTCTTCCGGTAATAGAGACAGCGCATCGGAACTGACCGGGAATCCCTTTAAAAAAATATACCCAATTCCCCGCGAGGCCGCCTGGTCTCTGGTGTCCTGCTCCTTTTTCTTTGTATCGATCTCGTGGATTTTTGCCTTGAGCTTTTCCTCCACTTCATCAGTGCTCACCCGGATCTTGCCACTCTGATTGGCCCGGGCCGCACCCAGCAAATCATCGATACTTTTGTCGTTTTGGCTGACAATGTCTTCATCCATAGTACCGTGATTATATCAAGTAAACATGCCTAAGTAAATTAAAAAACAGCCCTAACACTGCCTGACATTCCGGGGTTTGGCAATTATCGACTAGGCAGGATTTGCTAAGTGTTTTTTACTGATATCTATGACCATTTTCTCCGCGGCCAGGATATCTTCACTAGTAAGTGAAAACCTAATAAAGTTCCTCGTCCCGGTCGGTTTAAAATCACGAAACAAATTCAATGCGTCAGTAGTGCGGCCTGTCGTAACAATCGCCTGTATCAATTGGTCTTTGCCCTCAAACAACAGAATGATGATTTCAGCATTCGGCGTATTGACCATAAGTTCATCTACGACACCTTCCAGTTCGGCTTCGCCGGCGCCTGATTTCTCGAAGTCCTGCCTGTTAAGGAGCGACCAGACGATCCTCCCGTTTAACTCCGTCTTTAATCGTGCTAAAGCACGACCCCAGAGTTTTAAGGTGTTGATTGATTTGGTTCTGTATAAATTCTTAATAATATCATCTCGCCTGGCACCATTTTCGATCAACAGGCTGCTGATCGTCAATGATTTTGGGGTAACGCTGGCACTCTGGAAGCTTTTTGTCTTGGATATAATTCCCGTCAAAAGGCTGGTGGCGATATACTCATCCAGGATATTTTCCTTGAACTCTTTGACCATTTCATAAATTATTTCCGAGGTTGAGGTCGCCACCAGGTCAACGATGTTAATCTGGCCGAAATACTCATTTACCGCGGAATGGTCAATATTGATGGTCGGGGTATGGTAAAAAAATTCTGTATTGTCATCATATATTTTCCCTAACGCTTCCAGGTCAGGAGCATCGATGACTATGATCAAATCATACTCATATGACGATGCAGAAGTGGAAACGTCGCGCGCTTCAAAAAAGCCGTCTTTGGGGGTAATAAAAATATTAAGGTGTTTTTTGTCGCTGATGTCATATGACAATTCCTGGACCTTTGTCCGTGAAAGATCCAATGAAATAATAAATTTCCTCAAGGCGGTTAAGTCGGAATTTATCTCTTTGCTTTTTGGCAAGAACTGATGTGACGGCGGCAGGTCAAACTCGTTGCAAACCACCTTCACCTTTTTCCCAAGTTTCTCCAACGCCAAAAAAAGACCAAGACTTGAGGCAATTGCGTCAGTCGAGGGGTTACGCGGCAAAGCAATGACAATATTGTTGCACTTTTCTATCTGATCTATAGCTTGTTGGATGGGTGAACGCTCCATATATTGAGGGTATTCCTAAAAAACGTAATAGGTGAGTATAAAATACGGGGGCCTGACTGTCAAGATAATTGGGCTCAAAATAACCTAATTACATGGAATATTTGTCGAGATGGATGGAAAGGCTTAAAATACCTACATGAACTTCATCTCAAGAAATCCAAAAGATACTATTAAGATTGGGCTAAAATTGGCCAAAAATATTCAAAAAGGGCAGATATTTGCTTTGGTTGGCGACATGGGCGGAGGTAAGACTTATTTTGCCAAGGGTTTTGCAAAAGGCTTGGGGATTAGTGGGGTCATTAATAGCCCGACTTTCGTGCTCATGAAAGTGTATAAGCTCCGCTTGCCGAAACTGCGGAGATTTTGCCATGTCGACGCTTACCGAATCAGGCGAATCAGCGAAATCCGCGAGGTTGGGCTGCCTGAATTCTTGCAGCACTCAGATACCGTTTGCGTGATCGAGTGGGCGGACAAACTGCGACCGCTGCTAAAAAATATCCCGCTTACCGTAGTCCGCTTCACTTATGTAAGCCCGTCAGTCAGAAAAATTTCAATTCAAAAACGGGCTATCTGGTAATTGCCCGGTAAAAAAAATTTTAAACAGCCGGTACTGGCCTGTCAGCCGGCTGTTTTTTTAGTTCTGTTTCTGCCAAAATCGCATCTTCTACAGTCATCTTCTCCTCCGTAATCTGAATTACTTGCTCGCGGTTGATTAACAATTCACGCTGGAGCAGCTCGCCGATCAGATCGCGGCTCCGGACAGAATATTGCTTGATCGCTTGCGTCTCCTGATCAAAAACAAAATCGGCAATCTTGCCCAGATGTTCGCCGGATTGCGTATAAACTGGCAAACCGATCAGCTGTTTTTGGGTGAGGCTCATTATTTAACGACAGTCTGAATATTGGCAATGACCTTGTCCCGTTTGAAAATGTAATATTGCTGGGCGACCGTGAAAAGCGTAGAAAAAAGCCAGTATAGAGTCAGGCCGGCCGGGAACTGGAGACCAAATATGATCGTCAGCACGGGCATGAAATACATCATTTGTTTGTTCATGCCGGCCATCATGCTTTCATCCTTGGCACCGGGAAGTTTTGGGGGCTGCTTGGCCATCAACATTTTTGACTGCCAGAATTGGGCAGCGCCTGCCAGGATGGCCAAAATATAATTTCCCTTTTTAGCCAGATCAACAAAGCCTAGGAACATCGGGTTAATCGAATGGGATGAAAAAATTGACCGTAGTGGCTCATACAAATGCTGGAGCTGGGCAGACAATAAAATATGCGTAGACGGGTCTGTTTGCGCTACTGCCAGAAAAGCCCGGTACAGTGCAATAAGTATCGGTAATTGGATCAGGAGGGGGAGACAGGAGGAAAGGGGGTTGACCTTATTTTCCTTATAAAATTTCATCAACTGCCGACCCAACTCCTCCTTGTTATCCTTATACTTATTCTGGATGGCCTGCAGTTTTGGCTGGGTATCCTGGAGTACCTTCTGGGACCGGATCGACGACCGGGAAGGGATGTATAGTAATAACTTAATCACTAATGTTAGCAAAATTATCGATATGCCCAAGTCCGGTATATATTTATAAATCAGAACAAGAGCATTCAATAATGGCTGAAACAAAACTACATTAAATAGATCACCTATCATATCTTTTTGGGGACAGGATCATAACCACCTTGCGACCATGGATGGCAGCGACCAATCCTTTTAATTGTTAAGAGTCCTCCTTTAATAAGGCCGTGCTGTTCTATTGCGTTGTGGCCGTAATCTGAGCATGTCGGATAATACCGGCAATAACCATAGGGGTGGCGATGCGCCAGCAGGCCGTGGTCCGGTGACAGGGTGCGCTGATACAGCCGGATCAGGAAAAGAAATATTTTTTTTATGTATTCTGTGGATTTCATTGTTTTAATAACTTGGCCTTGTTGAAAATATGGACAATCCGGTCGTCTAATTGGGTGAATGTTAAATTTTTAAGCGGCGGTTTGGCAATAATTGCGATGTCGAAGCCTGTCTTGATGCGCGGTAACATGGCCGCAACGATTGCCCTAAGGCGTCGTTTCAACAAATTTCGTTGGGAGGCCTTTTTATGGACCTTCAATCCAATACTGAACCCAAATCGGCTTGTCGGCCTTTGTTGGGGGAGTACTTTTAAAACAGCGTCGGCCTCATGATATGTCAGTCCACGCCGGTGAAGCATGTGCCAATCCCGGTCAGTAACGACACGATGTTTAGCTGACAGCATTTCAATGAGGACACTTAATAACTAAGCGTATGGCGGCCTTTTGCTCGGCGGCGGGCCAGCACTTTGCGGCCGTTTCTTGTTTTCATCCGTTTCCGGAATCCGTGTTCTTTTGCACGCTGTCTTTTCTTTGGCTGATAAGTTCGCTTTGGCATATAATCTGGCTTTTTTGTGGTTAAAAATCTTTTTAAAGTATACTCGTAAAACCACCATTGGTCAATGGAAAATGGCTATCCTCATCTTAAGCACAGTTTATGCACAAAACAGTCACCATAGGCGGTTTTTCTTGGTCGGGTTTTGTGGTAGGATAACACTACTCATAAAAACTTTTTTATATGGATAAGGAGCAACTGTGGCAAGCCGCCCTCGGCGAGTTGGAATTGTCGATCAGCAAAGCCAACTTTACGACCTGGTTCAAAAACACCTTTATCTCTTCATACGAAGAGGGTAAAGTTGCTATCGGCGTACCCAACAGTTTCACCAAAACCTGGCTGGAAAATAAATACCATAAAGAAATCCTAAAAAGTTTAGAAAACGCCACCGGTAACCAGGTCAGGGAAGTTGTATATAAAGTTGAATCAGTCCATAAGTCAGGGCAGCCAGCGGCCGTGCCGGATACAAGCACCCGCGCCGCACCGGAATCCAGCCAGGCCAAAGACGAGCGCAACGGATTCGGCCTGAATTCGCGTTATACATTCGAAAATTTCATTGTCGGTAAGTCCAGCGAATTGGCGCACGCCGCCTGTCTGGCGGTGGCTCAGCGGCCGGGCGAGGTTTATAATCCTCTTTTTATCTACGGCGGTGCTGGCTTAGGGAAAACACACCTGCTGCAGGCCGTAGCCCACGAGATACTAAAAAACAACCCAAAAAAGAAAGTCGTATACGTCACCTGCGAAAAATTCACCAATGAATTTATCCGGGCCATCACTCAGGGTAACGGCGAAAGCTTCAAGGAGCATTACCGCAACGCCGACCTGCTTTTAATCGACGACATCCAATTCTTGGCGGGCAAGGAAGGCACCCAAGAGGAATTTTTCCATACTTTCAATGCCCTACACCAGCAGAACAAGCAGATAGTAATCAGCTCTGATCGGCCGCCCAAAGCCATCCCTGCCCTGGAAAACCGCCTCATTTCACGTTTTGAGTGGGGAATGATCGCTGACATTGCCCAGCCGGATTTTGAGACGCGCGTGGCCATTTTAAACGCCAAATGCAAAGAAAAGAATTACCCCCTGGACCATGGTATCATCACTACCATTGCCACAGGAGTTCAGAGTAATGTACGCGAACTGGAGGGCGCCCTAAACCGTATCATGGCCTATCATCAGCTAAATAATACGCCGCCTACGGTGGAATCAGTTAAAAACATCATCACCAGCCTTTCGCGCTACCAAAAACGCGATGGCGCCATTACCGTCAAGCAAATCATCTCCGTGGTAGCTGGCTTTTTTGAAATTTCAACCGGCGATTTACTGGGAGCGAGCCGTAAAAAAGAATTAGTTGTACCACGTCAGATTGCCATGTTCCTGATGCGCGAGGAAGCGAAGGCTTCATACCCGGCAATCGGACAAGAATTGGGGGGACGCGACCACACTACGGCCATGCACGCATATGAAAAAATAAAAAAAGCATTAGACGAAGACGAGAAAATCAGACAGGATATTCAATTGATCAGGCAGCGGCTGTATAACTAGTGGGGAAGCTGTTGATGGCGAGTGTGCATGCCACATCTTTTCTGTGGACACACATATAGGCGAACTGTTAATAAAAAATTTACAAAACACTCAGCAGGCGACAATTTATAGATTGTATCAGTTTACACACACATCACGCACCACCAAAACAAATTTTATTCACACCAAGAAAAATTACTCAACGGCAAATCGTTCAGCAAAATAATCATATTCAGAATTAAATAAATTTTCATCCACATATCCACCACCCCTATTAATATATTATGTGTATTTATAAATTTAAAACATACATACTATGAAAGTTACGTGCACACAAGAAAATTTATCCAAAGGCCTCTCCTTGGTCAGTCATGTTGCGAGTAAAAATATTACCCTGCCAATTTTGAACAATGTCTTAGTGAGAGCTGAACAGGGGGTGATAAAATTACTGACCACAAACCTTGAAATCGGGATTATTTGCCAGGTACGGGGTAAGGTGGAAAAAGAGGGTGCATTCACCGTCCAGGCAAAAACTCTGAGCGATTATGTAAATTTACTGCCAAAAGAAAACATTGAAATCGAAGTCGTAGACCAATCCATGAAAATAAAAGGGAAAAAATCCAAAACCGTCATGAAAGGATTGGAAGCTTCGGAATTCCCGTTAATCCCCGAAGTTGACGCTAAGCAGAAATTTGAAATACCGGCGGAAGTCCTGCGTCGGGCGCTTTCAAATGTAGCATTTGCGGTTGCGTACGATGAAACACGACCGGAAATCAGTGGCGTATTTTTTAGCTTCGAGGGTAATAATTTAGTGGCCGTAGCGACAGACAGTTACCGTTTGGCTGAGAAGAAAGTAGCGCTCGCCAAACCCGCAGCCAGCAGGCATAGCGTTATCGTACCGATCCGGACTATCCAGGAATTAGTGCGAATATTAGGCGATTATAACGATCCGGTCACGATTGCCTGCAATGAAAACCAGATACTGTTTGACCTGGGTGAAACCAAACTAACCTCCCGTGTGATCGAAGGCCAATATCCTGATTATCAACAGATTATCCCCAAGGAGTATCGTACAAAAATTACCGTTGACACACAGGAATTTATTAATACCGTAAAACGCGCCAGCCTTTTCTGCAAACCAGGCGGCAATGATATCGTTTTGAAATTCGAAAAATCTTCCGGCCAAATTACCGTAAATACTACCAACGCCCAGGTCGGCGAAAGCGAGGCGGTACAGGAAGCGTCCATCGAGGGCGACGAGAACCATATCGTTTTCAACTACCGATTCCTTTTGGACGGATTACAAAACCTCGGTTCGTCTAACTGCGTCATGGAAATAAGTTCAAACCTAAGTCCAGGACTGATCAGGCCGGAAAAGGATGGCGACTACACCTACATCATCATGCCGATCAAACAATAATTGAAAATAAAAAAGAGCGGGCCTTGCGCCCGTTCTTTTATTATAATAATTTTTACTGTATTGGTGCTGTGTTCGTATCAACCGGAGCGGTACTGTCCTGCGGCAAATAGTTGACGGTAATCGTGGCCGATCCCGAATTGCCAATCATATCGGTAGCCACAGCTTTCAAGTCGTGGAAGCCGCTGATCAATTCGGGCGTGGCGGTATATGTAAGCATGAATGGCGTGGCGTTTGCAGTACCAATCTGCACATCGTCCAGATAGTAGGTAATGGATTTGATTGACTGCGGGCTGGTGGCAGTCGCCTCTACTGTAAATGTACTGGACGAGACGGTGGCGCCAGTTACAGGCGAAGTGAATGTTACGACAGGCGAATTTGCCGACGAACGAAGATCGCACGACTCGTATTGCAGGGCGCTGTCCAAATACTTATTAGCCACCGCCCAGCGCTGGACTGGCTCCTCCCACCGTGCGTACTGCGGATCCTTGGTGGGATCGGCCGGCACCGGTCCGGTCGGGTCTTCCTTGTTTACGTAGAACAGGATGTCGTGGACGATTTTGAAAGATTTTTGGGTAATGAAGGCTTCCGGATAGGTTTCCAGACATTTATCCGGAATTATTTTGCCGGTAAACAGATCGACCGAGTATTTTATATCACTGCCGATCTTCCCCTGCAGGATCGGTTTGGTGGACGTATTAGGTTTTGGCGCTTTGAATGGCTCGGCCGGCCCGCCGACAGTACGTTTCATATATTCATTCCAAATCGGCGCGGCTACCACTGATCCGTCAGCCCCGCGTTTCATCTCGGTATTGTTGTTGTTACCGACCCAAACTCCGGTCGCGATTGAGGGGGTGTAGCCTATGGTCCAGGCATCACGGTAATCGTTGGTGGTTCCGGTTTTTGCTGCCACTGGACGATCAGGCAGGGTGAGGTAGTTTTTTGAGCCGAAAATGTATGCACGCGCTTCATTATCGGACAGGACGCTGGTAAGCAGGCGGACGACATTCTCGTCCAAAACTTTCTCCTCGCGGTTCTGGAATTGTTCGAGCACCTTACCTTTATTGTCCTCAATTCGCATGATGGCCGCTACTGGGTGCCGGACGCCTTCGCGTGCGAAAGTCGCGTACGTGGAGGTGTGTTCCAGGAGGGTAACCTCGCCGCCGCCTAGGACGAGAGATAGGCCAAATCGGCTCGGGTCATCTAAGGTCGTATAGCCGAGGTCTTTGGCTGTTTCTAAAACGTTTTTTATCCCAGCCAGGTAAAGCGTTTTTACGGCGGGAATATTTAATGATCCAGCCAGGGCTTGGCGCATCGATACTGGGCCATGTTCTTTATTGTCATAATTATGCGGTGTATAGTCTTTTCCTGAGTCAGTGGCAAAGTTAGTGACTAGGTCAAATAGGATTGTTTCTGGGGTATAACCTTGTTTGAAAGCAGTCGCATAAACGATCGGTTTGAACGATGATCCGGGTTGGCGTGGCCGGAGGGTGACATTTACATTCCCATCAATTTTCGTATCGAAATAATCCTTTGAACCGACCATGGCCAGAATTTGCCCCGTTTTCGTGTCGAGTGAAACCAGAGCTGCATTGGAGGCATTGTATTTTGTGGCGTTCTTCTCGGCGTATTTTGTGACCACCTCCTCAGCAATTTTTTGTTTGTCGATATTTAGTGTGGTAATAATCTTGAATCCGCCCTGCTCAGCCTCTTTTTCGCCAAATTTGGCAGCCAACAGTTCTTTGACGTACATTACGAAGTGGGGCGCCACGATATTGTCGCTTTTTGGTTTGACTTGCGCCAGTATGTCGACCGCCTTTGCGGCGTCGGCCTGTTCTTGGGTGATGTAGTTCTGTTCGACCATGACTTTCAGCACCAGATGCTGTCTGCCGACCAGGTCCTCAGTATGGTTGCCGTAAGGGGAATAATAAGATGGCGACTGGGGCATGGCTGCCAGTAGGGCTGACTCGGCCAGAGTCAGGTCTTTCGCCCTTTTTTTGAAATAGGTCTGTGCGGCCGACTCTACGCCATATGCATTTGATCCGTATGGTATTTCGTTGAGATAGAGCTGGAGGATTTGGTCTTTTGAGAACCTTTTTTCCAGCTGGTATGACAGCACCAATTCCTTAACTTTACGAATATACGAATGTTGTGATGTGAGGATAGAGTTCTTGATAAATTGCTGGGTTATAGTTGAGCCACCCCGAGGCGGGCACAAGCCACCGAAATTACCAATGACTTCGTGGCAAACAGCCTTAACGATGCCGCCAAGTGAAAATCCGTGGTGGCTATAAAAATCCTTGTCCTCAATGGCGATGGTAGCGTGTTTTATATCGTCCGGCATGTCCGACAAAGGTACTACCGTCCTTTTTTGTTCGCCGTGGATGTCGTAGAGCAATGTCGTGCCGTCACGTGCGTAAATTTTCGTACTTTCGGCAACGGTCCGGTCCATTACTTTATTCGGATCAGGTAGATCCCTGGAAATAATTGCAAACATTATTACGATGCCGATCACGCCAATTACCGCCAAGATGCCCAAAACGGGTAATAAGCGGATGGCAATACGACGCCAGCGTTTGGGGTGTCGGCGCTGCGTCCGGATTGAGTTGACTACCCGGGCGCCAATCTTTTTTATGCGGAAATTTGGTTCTTGTAGTGATGGGATGGGCATATTTAAGGTGTGTGCGGGCTAATAAGGGCGGCGCCGACCACATTGGCTTCGGCTAGGTTTTTTACGACAATGATTTTGGTCTTTTTTAGCTGCGGGTAGATGAGCAGCGACCTGGCTTCATTGATGGCGGGCCTGGTTAATAATTTTACCCTGGATAAGCCGCCGCCAATGACCAGTAGGTCAGGGTCATAAGTTTGAATCGCATTTGCCAAGCCGATGGCAAGATAATGAGACATGGTTTTGATCGTCCGGCGGGCAGTGCGAAGGCCGCGTTTGGCCATCTCTTCAATTGCAAAAGTGTCGCGGTATTGACCGGTGGACTGTTTGAACAAAGCGCTCATGGCTGTTCCAGAGGCCAGTGCTTCAAGGTGGCCAACATGGCCACAGCTGCATTTTGGTGAATGATCTGAGACGGTCGTATGCCCAAATTCAGTCACGTTATTTTTACCCCGATAAAGATGTCCGTTGATGACCAGTCCCGCGCCAATGCCAGTCCCAAGCGTGAGCGCCATTACGACCGGATATTTTTTGCCAGGACTGGTGTGGGCAGCGCCGAGCGCAAAACAGTGCGCATCGTTATCAACCCTGACCGGTACGCGGAAAAGTTGTTCTACAATCTTTTTTAGCGGGACTTTTTTCCATGACCGGGGCAAGTTGGGACTTTCTTCGACGATGCCATTCTTGTAATCGACCAGACCGGTGATGCCGATGCCGATGGATGCGATCTCGTTTTTAACGAAAGTGGATTTAATGCTATCAATAATGCTTTTGAGTGCCGACCGTTTGTCGCTTTGGTCCAGAGAGAATTTTTGGCTATTAAAAACACGCCCCTGCTGGCCAAGTAGGCCGGTGCGGATTTTGGTGCCCCCCACATCTACTCCGAGCTTATATCTAGCCATAAATAGCACAAAATAGTCAATTTCGCTTTATTAGTATAGCAAAAATAAGGTATAATAAAAACGACTTATGTTACGACACTCAAAAAACCATGAAATCCTTGAGCGGGGGGTAGAGCAGGTTATTGTCAAAAAAAACCTGGCCAAAAGGCTTGATGGTGGGGATAGGCTACGCATCAAGCTCGGCATAGACCCCACCTCGCCGTTACTGCATTTGGGGCATACGGTGGTTTTACGCAAGCTTAAACAATTCCAGGACCTGGGGCATCAGGCCATTTTTCTGGTGGGAGATTTTACCGCCCGCATTGGAGACCCGACGGACAAGGTCTCGGCGCGCCAGCCATTGTCGCACATGGATATCCAGGAGAATGTCGCCACCTACCGCGAACAGGTCGGTAAAATTCTAGACCTGTCAAAAGTTGAATTCCGATACAATTCCGAATGGCACAAGAATATGGACCTGGCGGAGTTTTTCACTTTGGCCAGCCTGTTTTCCGTAAACCAGATGATGGAACGGGATATGTTCCAAAAAAGAATGGCCGCAAAAAAGCCGCTCTGGATCCATGAGCTGATGTACCCATTGTTGCAGGGCTATGACTCGGTCGCCCTGCGCGCTGACGTGGAACTCGGCGGCACTGACCAGACGTTCAACGTCCTAGCTGGCCGGGTCATTCAGCCGGCATACAAACAGGATCCTCAGGATATACTGACCGTCCCGCTGCTTGTCGGACTGGACGGCAAGGAGAAGATGTCCAAAAGCGTGGGCAATACAGTGAACCTGAATGACTCCCCGAAAGAAATGTTCGGGAAGCTGATGTCCATACCGGACAGTTTGATAATCAATTATTTTACCTTACTGACCGACCTGTCTCTGGCTGATATTGCAGAGTTTGATAGAGCCATGAAAAAAGGCGCCAACCCGCGTGATTTCAAGGCGCGCCTTGCCAAAGAGATTGTCGAACTTTACCATTCGAAGCATGACGCCATCGCCGCTGAAAAGGAGTTCGTGCAGATGTTCAAGAATAAGGAAGCGCCCGATGATATTGAGGAAGTAGCCGTCCAGGCTGGCATGCCGATATCCCCATCGGCTGCAAAACTGTTCAATATCTCCAATTCCGAGGCACGGAGGCTTATTGAGCAGGGAGCAATTTCAGTCGACGATAAGGTTATTACTGACCCGGATGCGAGAACAATTGCGGGCATATATAAAAAAGGCAAACGTCACTTTAAACGATTAATAATTAAATAAATACTTATGGGAAATCCGGAAATGCCCATTGAACATGAGCCGTGGTTTGATGCCACGAAGGAATTAGACCAAAGGTTTGATGTAGGCGCTGGTAACGTGGAAATAAGCTATAAGACGGACGATAAAGGCAATATCGCAGAGATCACCAAACTGAAAATCTTACATGTTGCATCCACGGCGGAGAACGACCGTCAAATGGAGGAGTTGATTGCAAAAATTGGCCTAGAGCATACTGAGCAGGACGCTTCTGGCAACGGTATTGATGCAAAGGTGTTTGAATACAGCCCCGCGACCGTAAACACGACGGAGGGGTTGGCAAAAATTAAGGACGCATTACACGCTAATCGGATGTCCCCCGAAGAAGCAGAATTTTTTTCACCATCATAAGCTGCTTTCATGAGAAACTGGGACATTAAAGGTTCCGGTATATGAAGTAGGTGGGCGTCATTTCAAGCGGTTGGTTATTAAGAAGTAGGGATCAAGAAAACAAGGCGGTTAGGCCTTGTTTTGTTTTTGATTTATTTTTTTCCGCGATAGAAAGAGGCGGCGGCTTCTGGGGCGACGGAGTTGATGACCAGGCGCGAGCCCATTTCCACGCCAGCCCACACGTCGCGCCGCGGGCAAATTCTGATATACAGATGTTCGTGCTTTTCGGTGATAGCCTGGTGCAGGTAGTAATTATAGGGCAGTTGGAGCCTGTTCAGGCGGGTGATTATCAGCTTCATGTAATGCGCCAGCGATGTCAGTTCCGCTTCGTTGAGTTGGGCGATATTATCGACATGCCGGAAAGGCATGATCCAGGCCTCGTAGTTGTAGGTGGAGGCATAAGGGGTAAAAGCGGCCATATATCGGTCACTGCCGATCCGCCTGGGGCTTTTTGATTCCCTTTTCGCCAGCTGGCAATAGTAACAGGCGCCGAAATTAAGCTGGTGTTGTTCCGCACGGGTCAGCTTGTTGACGATGTGGGGCGGCATAAAACCGGAGGCAAAAATTTGCGAATGCGCATGCACGAGTGAGGCGCCCGCTTTACCGCCATGGTTTTTGAAAATCAGGATGTATTTCATTTTTTTGTCCTTGCTGATCTCCTCCGTCCGGTTAGCGTATGCTTTTAGCAGCCGGACGAGATGCGCTTCAGAAAAATCAGCCAACTCCTTGTTGTGGTGCGGCGTTTCAATGATCACTTCCTGGGTGCCGTAGACTTTGGGAGTTTTGGTGCTGACCACCGGGAATATATTCTTGATAACCTTGATTTCCCACCACTGGTCCGGTCCGACCTGGTACAGCGGGCGCTGCGAGGCGTGTTCGCGTTCACGGCAAAACGGACAGTCTTTGGACTTGACCGGGGTGTCGTGGTGTTCGGCCACATCGTGAGGCCGCTTGGCGCGCTTTGGCGCAATGATTACGAATCGGTTATGGATATAATCTTCTCGGATCTCACTTTTTACAGGAGGGATGCGCACCATAGTTATGAAAGTAATTTTTGGTAAACGGATAGATATTTGCTGGCAGAGCTGTTCCATGAAAAGTCATGTTGCATGATTTGCCTGACTATTTTATACCACGTTTCCGTGTCCTGATAAAGGGTGAGGCCCCTTTTTATGGCAGTCAAGAATTCGGCGGCATCATAATTTTTAAAGACAAAACCGTCACCCTGCTGGTTATCGGTGTTGTAGTCTGTTACGGTATCGATTAGGCCGCCAGTCGCCCGGACTACCGGGATGGTGCCATAACGCATGGAGATCATTTGGGCCAACCCGCACGGCTCGAATTTTGACGGCATAAGGAATAGGTCTGAGCCGGCGTAAATTTTTTGGGCCAGAGCAGCGTCAAACGCTACCTTGGCGTAGTAAATCTTCGGATAGGCGGCCACCATTTTTTTTACCGCTTCTTCGATCGGCGGCAGGCCGGTGCCGAGCATTACCAGTTGGACGTCGAATTTGGCCAGCTCTTCCGTCAGAGTACATACCAGGTCCATGCCTTTTTGTTCGGCAAAACGGGTAACGATACCCAGGACGGGGATCTTCGGGTTGACTGACAAGCCGCAAACTTTCTGTAAGTCGGCTTTGCATTGTAGTTTATTGGTAGGATCATCTGCCGAATAATTTGCTGCAATATCCTTGTCAGTCGCCGGGTCAAACCTTTTTACGTCAATTCCATTCAGGATGCCAACCAAAACATCCTTACGTTTGCCCATAAACGAATCAAGTGTGGCACCGTATTCTGGTGTCAGGATTTCCTTGGCATATTGCGGGCTGACTGTGGTCATTAGGTCGCAGGCCAATATCGCCTGCTGGAGGGTGGACATATGCGTCCCACGGCGCTCTGTCAGAGTGGGGAATTCATCGCCGGTCAGGTCAAGGGATTTTAAAATTATTTCCGCCGGGTACCAGCCCTGGTATTCCAGGTTATGGATGGTGAGGATGGTTTTTATGGCAGCTAAACGACCGTCTTTCTGTCCGAGAATTTTTGCCAGGACAGGGATCATGCCGACATGCCAATCATGGGCATGGATAATGTTCGGATACCAGCTGAGCGGCTCAAAAATGGAAAAACAGGCGCGTGACAGGAACAAAAAACGATGGGCTTCTTCCGCCGAGCCGTTGGACGAAGCGTCAGGCTCGATGTAAATACCGCCTTTGCCGAGGTATCCAGGATGGTCTAAAAGGTAAACTGGTATGTCAGTTCCCGGGAGAGGGGTGGAGTAGACTGAAATATTCTCAACGGCACCGTTGAATGGCACGGGGACGTTTTCTGCGACCCTTGTCATGGGATATTTTTTTTCGTCAAAGGTCCCGTATTTCGGCAGGACGATCCGCACGTCCACGCCTAATTTTTTCAGGGCGATCGGCAGGGCGCCGGTTACATCAGCTAGCCCGCCAACCTTGGCTATCGGGTTGAGTTCCGAACTGATGAAGAGAACCTTGATTTGGTTGCTCATGTAATATTAAATTATTTTTTTTAGGTTGACGGCCGCGCGTTCAAACATTGTATTGATAATTTTTTTGTAGTGCGGGCTTTTGTTGTATTCAGTAAAGACCGCGGTGGTGGTGATGATGTCCAGGCTGATTCGGGCGATGAATGCCGGTAATTGCTTTTTCACCTTTGCCACCAAATTTTTATTGACATGTTTGAGATAATTGGACAGGAAAAGCTTTTCTAGACCGTCGACTTTTGATCCCGGATATATGAAGCATTCCATGGCACGGGTGTGAGTCATGAAGGTGGCCACGTCATTGGTTGGGGAGAAGACGGAGGTTGACGAGAGGTCAATTATCCCGATAGCC
Organism: uncultured Gammaproteobacteria bacterium; assembly: GCA_964628855.1. GTDB lineage: Bacteria > Patescibacteriota > Patescibacteriia > UBA10025 > JAHIVO01 > JBAYGJ01. The sequence continues at coordinate 27,120 of CAZVMV010000002.1, forward strand.
TGAGTCCTCAAATCAAAAATAATGTTGCTGGCCTGGAAATCGCCGTGTATTGAGATGGCCGCTTCCGCATCGTATATTCGGGCAAGTGCCTGGAGATACTTATCCTTGAGTGAAACAAATTTTTTGACTGCCGAAGGCATGTATTTCCGCATTTTTTCCTGTAACAGATTGAAATACTCCGCTTCATCCTTCCAGGTTCGGAGGTTGCCGATCCTCAGCTGACAATTATGAATATCTGCCAGCCGGGCGGCGATACTTGGGATAGCCTGCCGCAAAGTATCAATTTGGTGGTCGAATTCGCGTAATACCCATCCGTCGTATTCCTCGTAGAGTATAAAGCCCAGTTCGTCTATATAATAAAGAGGCCGCGCGATTACGTTTAGTTTACGCTTGGTGAAATAGGGGTAAAGCGCCCTCATCAGATCGAAGGTAGGTTTTGGCACCCGATTGCCGCGGACGACTTTGCGTTCGATTTTCCCGCCCCTCATCATAACGTCTACCTGGTATTTCATGGTATAGCTTTCCTCAGACAGGAATTTCATGTATTTGCTGAAGAAGAAGGTGATTTTTTTTGCGCCTGGCCAGAATTCTTTCATGTGCCGTGCGAAAAAGCTTCGCATGAACGCGGCTTGGCCAACCTGTTGAATTTTTCGCGCCATATTATTTTCGTGTAATTTGATCTTTTTTATCATTCAATTCCTTGACACGGTTGCGGATCTGGGCGGCCCGCTCGTATTCCTGCGCCTTAGCCGCTTCCAGCATTTGTTTCTCCAGATTCCCGACAATTTTATTGAACTCAGATTCAGGGATATACGGCATGTCTGTCGTTATACGTTGGGTCACGTCCTCATCTGCCGATTTGGCCATCACGTCCACCTTGCCGCTGCGTTGCCATTCAAAGGCTGTGAACAGGATGTTTTGGTAAAGTTCCTGCGCCTTTTGTTTGATGTCTGCGGAAACCGGGGCATCCTGCACCACACCCTTCAGGTCCTTGGCGCCTGCTTCGATCATCTCAATGCTCCACCAAGGCATGGCAGATGCCCACCAGTATTGGTCAGAATGGATAGCCTGATCAAGCTCATCGCGAATTTTATTGTAAGCCTGGTCAGTCGTAGGGATAGTCTTGATGGCGCCCAGGGCCAGGTTTGTCAGTTCCCACTGCATCTTTTGAATCTCATTGTCTTTGTCCATCCAGCGGGAGAACGGCGTGTTGTTTTCGATGTCCTTTTTCATCAGTGCCCAGGAAGACGAGCGGGGATCGATTTCGGCATGCTTGGTAAAGATGGCCGGCAATTCTGATAAGTTAACTGATTTTAATTCCTCGGTATTATACATATCAAAAAGGAGGTCTTCGAGTCCAGGCCGGTGATGGCCGAATGTTTCCCCGTCCATGGCGGTAATCAGGTATTCGTCGCGGTTGACTCGGTCACCGAGCAGTTTGACCAGCATGCTGCCCGAAAAGACGCTCATGCCGATTTGGGCGGAGAGGATCCGGAAACTTGCCTCCCTTTCACGGAAATAGACAAAAAAATCAGGGAAGCCTTTCAACGTGTAAAGCTGTGTCCAATCAATATCCTTGATTTTACCGGAAAAGGCAAGCTCGTCCAGGATCATCCATTTATAGCCCTGTTGCGCGATAATTTCCCCGACCTCCCGGCTGTAGGCCATTTCTGGCGGGAAGAAGCCGGTCGGGTGATATGCTTTGGCGCCAAAGTATTTCAGGTTGGTGGCAGTATTTAGTTCGATTTGCCGGATGATTTCCTCCCTCGGCATCATCGGGAGGAAGGGGTGGTATTTGGCACTGGCCGTGAGCTCGATCTGTCCCCGCTCGGCGAGCAGCTTAATGTCAGCGATGACATCGAGACAGTTGAATCTTTCGAACAGCTCAGTCAGTACCGCGTTGATGTTCAGGGTCATCTTGGCATGCGGATTCGCTTTCATGCCGCGGAGGATTTTGCGGTAGCTTTCCTCGGCGATTTTTTTCACCCACATCTCTTTTTGTGTCGGTGGTTGGTAAATGTGTAGGAAGTTTGCCCAGTACATGGTAATTAGTTAATGGTTATTTTTTTGCCGCCGATATAGCGCACATTGTCGTGCCGGTTTGCGGCCAGGTATTTTTCAGAAATATTTAAGAATGTATTTTTGTCCTGCCATTGCTTGGCGAGCTGGATGATTTTTTCTGCCAGCCCGATCAGGTCGTGGTTTTCCGGCTCGATAAGGAGGGCAGTCTGATAGAGTTCGTTGGTTTTGCGGGTGATGATATCCAGGCTCCACCACGGCTTGGCTGAGGCCCACCACATTTGGTCAGAGGCAAGCTGCCGGTCCAGGTCATGTCTGGCCTCCGCATATTTTGGGTGGGATTTATGCTGTTCGATGATTGAAAGCAGATTTTTTATCATTTTCCATTGGAGTGCATGGATCGGATTTGACGGGTCCTGCCATAGGCTGAATGGATTGTGATGCGCTAATTCGCGTTCCTGCGATGACCATGAGCATTGCCGCGGGCTGATGGAAATATTTTTTTTCAACTGTTTGATTAATTCACTGACCGTGACGGCTGTTACGCTCCCGTGGGTCACCAATTTGGCCCAGTAAGATTCCAGGCCAGGCCGGTGGTGGCCGAGATTTTCCCCGTCCATGCCGGTGATCAGGACGGTGTGGCTGCGGTTGTCCTGCGCCACATTCTGCCAGAAATGGTCGGTTGATCCCAAATGACTGCGGAAGGAGAGGAAATTACTGGCCTGGCGGTTTCGAAACACGACATTTAGAGACGACTGCTTGATGCGGTACGATTGTTCAAAGTTAACACGGCCAAGGGTGCCGAAGGCGGCAATTTCATCGATAATTATCCAGCGGAAACCGTGCCTTCTGACAATTTTGTTTATATTGGCGCTATAGGCCATTTCGGGAGGGAAGAAGCCTGTCGGGTGGTAGTCAGCGCCAAAATATTTTTTGTTGGTCTCATTATTCAGCCGAATTTGGCGGTCGATTTCACGTTCATTGAGCAGGGGAAGGATAGGATGGTACATGGCGCTCCCGACAAGCTCAATTTTTCCGGCATGGGACAGGTGACGGATGGTGCTGATGACGTCCGAATAATGGTTGCTGGCGAGCTGTTCGGTGAGCGACCCGGTTATATTTAAAGTAATTTTCAGCCGGGAATATTTTTTTACCAGTGCCAACATTGGCCGGTAACTTTCGCGGACGACCTTATCGATGATTTTTTTCGGCCAGCCCGGCGGCTGGTAGATATGGAAAAAGTTGGCCCAAAGCATACCTAAATTTTTTTATGAAGTTTTTTCAGATACCGCCGCTTATTATTGATGGCGATCCGGAAGAGCTGGATATATTTCTTGGCTGGCAGTTCCCATGAATACGTCTGGCGCATGGCATTCCAGGTCATGAATTCCCAGACCTGGGGGTATTTGTAATTTTCCAGAGCACGGGTCAGGGCTATCAGGAAATCCTCACGGCTATATGTCTTGAAGGTAAAGCCGTTTCCTTTGCGTGTTTTGGGATTGAAATTTGTGACAGTGTCCGATAGCCCGCCGGTTTCGTGGACAATCGGGATAGAGCCATAGCGCAAACTTTTCAACTGGGAGATGCCACAAGGCTCAAACCGCGATGGCATGAGGAACATGTCTGATCCGGCGTAGATTTTTGATTCCATGTCTTCTGTAAACGGCGTATAGAAACCGATTTTTTTGGGGTGCTTTTTAGCGATTTTTTTGAAAAAATCGACATATTCTTTGTGGCCAGTACCGATAATGACGATCTGCAGCTGTAATCGCAGCAATGCATCCATCGTTTCCATTATTAAATTGAAGCCTTTTTGTTCGGAGAGGCGATTGACTATTCCGATCAATGGAATATCCGGGTTCCTTTCTAGCTTGACCAAACGTTGGAGTTCAATTTTGTTTTTCTTTTTCCGCCGCAATGTATTCCAGTCGTATTTGTACTTGATATTATCGTCAAAAGCCGGGTTGTTGACCGTGTAGTCAATACCATTAATAATTCCATATAAATCTTTTTTCCTGTTGCGCAGGTACTTGTCCAGCCCCTGGCCGTATTCTGGAGTAGTGATTTCCTCGGCATAACGTTCACTGACCGTGCTGATGATGTTCGAATAAAAAATACCCCGTTTGGCGAAATTAAGATGGTTGATATCTTTTATGCGCTTGAAAGGATCGCATTTGCCGTCATCGACATGGTTGTCTGGGACGGTCCACCAATCACGGCTCATTTGGTAAGACAGGTTATGAATGGTAAAAACTGTGGCCGCTTTAGTGAGTGTCGGGAAGTCGTCAGCGCGCTTGACCATGAAATTGGGGACCAGGCCGGTTTGCCAATCATGGCAATGTATCACATGCGGATTGAATTTGATTATTTCCAGCAACTGGAGCGCCGCGTAGTCCAGAACAAAGAAACGAACATTGTCGTCGGAATAGTTATATACACGAGAATGGCGGCCAAACAGTTCCTGGTTTACGATAAAATAGATCTTTAGGTTATCGTTGAAGTCTAGTCTTAAGAAGGTAACTTCGTATTTTTTCTTGCCGAACTCGACAATCGTTTTCGCGTTAACCGGTTTCAGGTCGAGTTTTTGCTGCCGGATAAAACCATAGTATGGTGTAATCAGCACTTTGTGGTGGCCTTGCTCGGCAAGCGCCTTGGCCAGTGCTTTGGTAACGTCGGCCAGTCCGCCTGTTTTTGAGTATGGGGCGACCTCTGAGGCGATACTGGCGATTCGCAATGGTCTGCTTTGTGGCATGTTTTTTATATTAAACCTAAAAAGCGGCTGGCGATTACGAACATGGCATGGCTCCAGGCCAGCGGATAGATACCAATCCGTACATCGTCGAAAAACTGCTCAGGTAAGTAGAAGTCGAATCGTTCGGCTCGATCTACCACCCAGTTGTAATATTGGAGGGCTTTGGTCTTATTCCCAGCCAAGTGCCAGTAGATAGCCATCCAGCAGTTTAAAACTGGCCAGGCACCGCCACCTTCCTGGGATGACCCCTCACTGTCAAAATAATCGAACTGGAAACGGTGCACGCCACCGTTGACGACCAGGTTTTCCTCCATTTTTTTTATAGTATTGGCCATCCGTTCGTCATTCGCTTCAAAAAGGTTGAATGGGTACACGAGTCCCAATAAGGAGGCGTCGATATTGGGGTCAGAGATCATTCCTTTGTTACGGAAGAAATATCGGTGGGTGGGGTCATATGCTTCAGTCATGACGCTGACCATCTGGTGAGCAGCTTCTTTCCAGATGTGGTTGGGGATTATTTCGTTGGCGCAGAAAAGCCCACGGGCACAGGCCGCCAGCGAATAGGTGAAATTGTTCCTCAAACGTGTCGATGTCTTACGTTCAAACGCTTCCCATATGTCAGCGGTCGGTTCTGAAAAATGGTCTTTTTCCCACGTACTGGAGATGCCCTCTGCCAAGCGTATGATCAAAGGCTGAAATTTCAGAGCCGCTTTCAGGTTGTCGTGGTACGTGTGGTGGATTGCCCAGAGGAGCGTGCCCATCTGGTCGGCTTGGAATTGCTTGCCGAGGGTGGCGATTCGTCCGTTGGTTGAATAGTTTGAATATAATAATTTAGTAGTTTCGAAATCTTCTGGACGTTCGGTCACCCAGGTGAAAAAATTTTCCTGGATCGATATATTTAAATATTGAGCAGCCACACAGATAAAGGCCGCATCGCGCACCCAGACGTACCGGTAATCCGAACCTTCTCTCGGTGTATACGGTTCGTCGGTGTTGGCGGCCACGATCGCCCCGTTTTCCAACGAGCAATCCCGAATAACCTCACGCGATGTGGCGAGAATTTTTTGGATTTTTTTATCGTTGGTCATTTTGTTTGATAGTTTTTTATGCCCCCGCAAATCCCGATGGCCAGCGCATCGGCCACGTCATCCGGCTGTGGCACGACCTTCAGTTTCAAAAGCACTTTTACCATGCGTTGCATTTGGGTTTTGTCCGCCCGGCCATCGCCGGTGATGGCTTGCTTTACTTGAAGAGGTGTAAATTCGCGCACGGGAAGGCCGGCATTACCGGCGGCCAAGATGGCTACGCCGCGAGCCTCGCCGACCCGCATGGCGGTCGAGGTGTTTTGTGCGAAAAATAATTTTTCAATAGCCACGACGTCCGGCCGGTATTTTTTTATTATCCGTGTCAGTTCGGTGTAGATTTTTTTCAACCTCTGTTCATATGGAATGGACGGCGAAGAGGTGATGGCGCCCTGAGCAATACCTACCACGCTTCGTTTATCATGTTTCACGATTCCATATCCGGTGATGGCAAATCCAGGATCAATACCCAAGACCGTTTGAAAATTTTTAGAGCTCGGCATTGGTGAAGTAATCGCTAACGTCGTCATTAGCCTCGAGTTCTTCCAAAAGTTTGAATAAAGTTTCTTTGGATGCCTCGTTAGGCAGCGAAACGCGCGTGGTCGGGACCATCTCCAGTCCAGTTGAGGCAGTTTTTAATCCCAGCTGTTCTACTGATTGGGCAATTTTTTGTAATTCAGACGGCTGAGCATATATAGTGAACCCCTCTTCTTCCTCAACAATATCATCTGCACCTGCATCAATTATTTTTAAAGTGAATTCATCCTTATCAGTGATCCCATTCTTTGATACGCGTATCACGCCTTTGCGAGAAAACATATACCCGACACTTCCCGTGTTTCCAAGTGTGCCATTATATTTGGCTAAAATTGAACGAATTTCAGAGGCGGTACGGTTTTTATTGTCAGTTGTGACGTCGATGATTAGGGCTACGCCGTATGGGCCAAACGCCTCATAAACCACTTCTTCTATTGTCACCCCCTCGATTTCGCCTGCGCCACGTGCAATCGCCCGTTCAATGTTTTCATTTGGCATATTGGAAGCCTTGGCTTTATCTATTGCCATGCGCAAACGGAAATTCATTGAGGGATCTTTACCGCCCTGACGTGTCACTACGCTGATGGTGTTTGCCAGCTTGGTGAACATGTTTCCGCGCCGCTGGTCTGTAACCGCTTTTTGCCTTTTGATTTGCGTCCATTTTGAATGCCCTGACATTTGAATTTGGTCTTAATAAAAAACTAAGTTTCGTTGTTAATTATAGCATAATTTTACAAAAAAATCAATCCTTAAGATATCAAACGCCCGTTAGGAATTATTCCGATTCTAAGATATACTGATAGTGGCAGGTAAATAACTTTATTTAAATCATGAAAACATTAGACGACAAAAAAATAATGAAAAAATATGACAGGCAAAACATGCTCGGCTCCATCGAATCGGTTGGTTTGCAGTGCCAACAGGCCTGGTCAGAAGTGAAAAAGATTAAAATTCCTAAAAACTATAGACAAGTAAAGAGCGTCGTAATAAATGGCATGGGCGGCTCAGCGCTCGGCGGGCACGTCATTGGTTCGATGTTTTTCCGTCAGCTTCGTGTCCCGTTCCACGTCATCAATAGCTATGCGGTACCAGGCTGGGTGAATAAAGATACGTTATATGTTCTATCAAGTTATTCGGGGACAACGGAAGAAGTGCTGGCTACATTTACAGAAGCGCGGCGCCGTCATGCGAAGTTATTGGTCATCTGCGCTGGCGGGCAATTGGCCAAGTTGGCAAAGAAAAATAAAATCCCAGCATATATCTTTGAGCCTCGTTTTAACCCCTGTAACCAGCCTCGTATGGGGTTGGGGTATTCGATAATCGGACAGGTTGCCCTTTTGCGTCAGTGCGGTTTGCTTGCCATTTCTGAAAATGATTTTCAAAAAGCATTGGCAAAAATACACACTTGGCATAAAAAGTTTGGGGCAAGAGCGGTGACCGCCAAGAACCCCGCCAAGCAGCTAGCGAAGGTGCTGGCCGGCAAGATTCCAATCGTCATGGCGGCAGAACATTTGTCCGGCAATGCGCACATCCTGGCAAACCAGATCAATGAGAACGCAAAAACATTTTCAGCATATTTCTTGCTGTCAGAATTAAATCACCACTTGATGGAGGGATTACGTTTCCCCCACGAAAACAAGCGCCTGCTCCACTTTGTATCATTGGAGTCGGGGCGCTACCTACCCAGCATTACCAAGCGTTTCGCTGTTACAAAGAAGGTGTTGCAGAAAAATGGCATCAAATATACTGCCTACAAAACCCAAAGCTTAACCACATTAGGGGAGGTTGTTGAAATACTACTATTCGGCAGTTATACAAATTATTATCTAGCCTTAGCCAATAAACTCGACCCTTCGCCCATCCCGTACGTTGATTTTTTTAAGGCTGCACTGAAATAGAGATTGACGTTTTTTTAAGCAGGGGTTGACGCAAATAGAATCCTTGCCTAGGATGAACATGTCTCCACAACCATGCTTGGTGGAGACTTTTGTGTTGGGTAAATGGCTGATATAATGTATCCATGCCAGAGTCACGCAAGATTAGCCATTTTTTTTATAATCACTGGTATTGGATGAGTTATCTGGTGATATTCATTATCACCTTCGTATTTTTTACGTGGCTGCAGGCACCAGCGTCTTTTCCTGACCCTGATTCCTTTTACCACGCCAAGATGTCATTGCTCATACCTTCAGAAGGGGTCAGGACAACCTTCCCATGGCTGTCCGCGACAATTTTGAAAGATTCATTCATTGATCAGCACTTTTTGTACCATGTCTTCCTGATGCCTTTTACGCATCTCATGAGCCCGATCCAGGGAGTAAAGCTGGCCACGGTATTTCTGGGGTCTGGGCTGCTAATGCTGTTTTATTGGCTTCTGCGCTCACAAAAAATTAAATTTGCTTTCGGGTTCACGCTGGCATTGTTGGCCACCATGCCTTTTGTTTTCCGCATCAACCTAGTGAAAGCGCCCGTTGTCTCCATTATCTTGCTTTTAGTTGGCTTATATCTACTATTTAAGCATCATTACAAGCTTTTATTTCTTTTGTCGTTTGTTTTTGTGTGGGCGTATGGCGGGTTTATTTTGATAGTGATTTTTTCAGGACTATATGCCTTTGTCTCTGTGGTATACGATTGGTTGAGGGCGAAAAAAATAAATGCCTTCTTCATGATAATCACGCACAACCGTGAAGTGCGTCTTTTTATAGTTTCAGCGCTCGGCGTACTGGCCGGTCTGGTGATCAACCCTTATTTCCCCCATAATATAAATTTTTATTGGCACCAGCTTGTCCAAATCGGAATTATTAATTACCGCTCTGTCATTCCTGTCGGTAACGAATGGTACTCTTATTCGTTCTTCGATCTGACCGCCAATACCGCTTTGGTCACGATAATGGTCCTCGCGTCGGTACTTGCCTCAATTATTAAATTCCGGGCTCCATCAAAAAAAACCATTACTTTATTACTCATCTACATTTTATTTTTTGCCTTTACCATAAAATCACGCCGCTACGTGGAGTACTATGTGCCATTTGGGATTTTGTTTTCCGCTTTTGCCTTGGGGCAGTATTTTTACCACCTGGACTGGCACAAATTGTGGTCCAGGGGCGTTGATATGTATTTGCGTCACCGTATTGTCGGCACAATTTTAATAGTTTATTTTCTGACGACCATCCCGACGGTAATTATCAAGGATATCCATAGCACCCACCATGATTTTACCTCCGGTATTTCAATTAGTAGGTTTTCCGGGGCTAGTGAGTGGTTATCGGCTAATTCGCAGCACGGGGACATTGTATTCCATTCAAGCTGGGACGAATTCCCAATTCTATTTTTCCATAACAGCAAGGATTATTATATCGCCGGGCTGGATCCGACATTCACTTATAAATACAGCCAGACTCTTTATCGCCAAATGGTCGACATTACAGTCGGCAACCAGACAACTGATTTACATAAGATGATCGGCCAAGATTTTCACGCCAAGTATGTCTTAGTTGAGGGGAATCATTTCAAAATGGATTCAAATATCCGGAACAGTACCGGTTTTACTGAAGTTTATAAGGACGCTGATGCCACAATATATTATGTACAATAATAAATGAAAAGTCTGGAAACAAAAAAAACGGGATGGCTGGGCATAACACCGATCCTGGTGGGATGCGCGTGCATTGTAACATTGACTATTATAATGGCATTTAATTTGCCCCCAAAATTTGCCACCGGTTTGCCCAGCGGCGGCGTGAGTTTGCTGCGGGATGACTTTGAGTTGTCCGTATATCATGAGCGTGTCAGTTTTGTTTACCGGCATGTTGCGCCATACGCTGAGAGCAGGATTGAATATCCGCTCCTAGGCAGTCTATATTTGGCCATACCGGCCCTTTTCGCTACCAGCCAGTCTGGATATTCGCTTGGTCTGATGATTCTTAATGGTGTTGCCGTGATGTTATTGATATTCATCACCTACCGTTTGCTGGTCTGGCTTGGCAGGTCCCCGTCAATATTATGGTTGTTTTTGCTGCCTGGGGTGGTTTATTTTACCCTTAACCGATTTGACGTGCTACCCGCTTTGCTTGTGCAGTCAGCCTTGCTTGCACTTTTCATGAAAAAATGGAATTGGTCATTTTTATTGATCGGCCTAAGCGTTCTGGCAAAGGGGTATGCAATATTGCTGTTCCCGATATTTTTTTCTTATTGGCTGATCCAGAATGATAAACAAAGGGAGTCGCTCTGGAATAACCGTGCATTGTGGACGACTGTCGGTACAGTCGCCATTGGCTTGATAGTGAGTATTGCCATGGCCGGCTTGCAAGAGGGTCTTTTCCCATACTATTTCCAGTCAACCAGAAATTTCGCATTTGGTACGATGTTTACCATTTTTATCGTCGGCATATGGAATCTGGCGGGTGTAAAATTTATTACAGTACTCATGCAAATTGCGACAAAAATCCTAATCATAATACAATTTATCGTACCCGCGCTGATATATGGTGGGCACACTTTTTTTAAAAGGTATTTAAAGGCGCCAGAAAACGTCATAAACTGGTCTATTGTAGTCATCCTTATTTACGTCCTTTTTTCTCCGTATTACTCCCCCCAGTGGTTATTGTGGTTGGTCCCATTACTTGTTTTGTGGCAGCCGAAAAAACTGGCTGAATTATTTGTAGTGGCATACGGGCTGATCGGTTACCTGGAGTACCCGGCGGCTATAAATATTTTTGGTTTTTATTCCACGCATTTTAATATGCTGGTATTGCTGCGGACCGTTTTGCTGATCGGGATTTTGGTTGTCGTTTGTCAGCAAATTAAACATTATATTGATCGGCGCGAAAAGGTGACGGACGCATTAATAAAATAAGGACATGCAGGAACTTTTTAGGTCAATTTCAAAAAAAGAATGGCGCATGATAATAATTTTGGCCGCTGTGCTTGTGGTGATTACTGCTGCCCCGTACCTATATGGGTATCTGAGTGCTCCTAAGGGGAAAGTTTTTACCGGCGTACATTATTTGACGCCAGGGGACACTAATGTCATGTTGTCGAGCATCGAGCAGGTGAGGCAGGGCCATGAAGTCTTTATAAACCCGTACACCTCTGAGCCCCAGCATCGTATATATATAAACCCGTTTTGGCTGAGCGTCGGATGGCTGGGTAAATTGTTTAATTTGCCGAACTTATTGACGTACCATGTCGCAAGGTCATTGATGATCTTCGTATTCGCTTTTGTCATGTATTTATTTCTGGCATATTTATTTACGGATGCGAAGCGCCGGCTATGGATGATGCTTATTATTTGCACCGCATCAGGGGTTGGATTATTTTTTAATCCCTTCCTTTTTGACGTCAATAATATTTATGAACACCCGACTGATACTTGGGTCCCTGAGAGCGTCACCTTTCTGACGCTTTACCATTCCCCACATTTGATCGCCTCGGTTACGCTAATAATTTTGATTTTTTTATTGATGCTTTTCGCATTTGATAGCAACAAGCTACGCTATTCGCTTGGCGCCGGACTGGCGTGTTTTTTCCTACTGTGGTTCCATCCGTTCAATGGGCCGACTATTTTCGGGGTGTTGTTTATGTATATGCTGATAATTTTTTTGCGGGACAGGAAAATATACTGGTCATATATCAAGCATTATTTTATTTTAAGCATTTTTCCGGTCCCGGTCGTGGCCTATATGTATTATTTGAGCCAGGCAGACTGGGTGATCAGAAAATGGAATGAGCAGAATATTCTGCCGTCCCCATCTATTTGGATGTACTTGATCGGATATGGGATATTGGTACCGTTGGCTATGTATGGCCTGTGGATAACTTTAAAAAGTGCAAAAAATAAAGGTATTTTTGTCATTTCCTGGTTGGTAACCTCATCTTTGCTGCTGTATTTTCCGATCTATTTTCAGCGGAGATTATCAGAGGGCCTGCATATACCAATGGCAATTCTGGCTACCGCCGGAATATTAATGTTGGCAGAACGGTTTCGGAATCCATCATCTGCTTGGCAGGTGAAATTAAGCGTACTGGTAATTTCTTTGGGAATTTTTTTGCCACTCTCAAATTTCCAGATTATGGGCCAAGACATATATAATTACCAGACTGACAAGGAATATCCGTATTACTTGAACAAGACTGAGGTGGAAGGAATGTCCTGGCTGAAGGAGAATGCCACGCTTTCGGATGTTATTTTTTCAGCCTATGAGATTGGCAATTTCATACCCGCATACTCCGGCAGAATAGTTTGGATCGGGCATGGCCCGCAAACAATTAATTTGGAAGAAAAATTTATCAAATCCCAATGGTTCTGGTCCACAAATGACGACAGCGAGGCGAGACGTCAATTTTTGCATGAACAAAAGGTAACATATGTCTGGTACGGTGAGCACGAAAAAAAACTGGGATCCTATGATCCCGATTCCAAAGGTTATTTGCGCCTAGTTTATGCCAATGCTGACGTTAAGATTTTCCGAGTGGACTAATTAAAGCGCGATAGTCGGACCGATAATTTCTTTTTTTGTAAAAATTTTTTTTGCTGACCGCCAACCATCTAAGTCAAGGTACCCGTCCACGTCCACCACCGAAATCGTAAATGGGTTGCTGTCCCGGCTTATGGAAAGCTGGAAGTTTGTTGAAATAATTTTATCCGATGGCCAGTTGAACATCGGGGCGAGGCCGTATCCAAAAGGCATGATTTCATCTGTAAGGATTTTTCCGGATCGGTCACGTTCGACGAAGTTGATGTCGTAATCTTTTTCTGTTGGTTTGGATAATTTCCAATATAGCGTGAGGTCAATCGTATCCTCATCAGCCTTGGCTCCCGAGCTGGCAGTTTTTTTCCAGCCGATTAAGGTAATATCCTGGTCTATTTTTTGGTCTGCCATCAGAACATTGGATGGCAAGTCATCCAGGTATTCAAAAAGTTTTTTATGGGAGTCTCCTTGCTTGGAAAATGTAACGATAGAATGGTTAACAGATTCCAGGCTCAACCCGAAGGAGGATATGTAATCATTTATCCTTCCCGCGCCAAGGCGGTAATCAGCCTTATCGCTGTTTTGCAGCTGGAAGGTGATAAAATCAGAAGCGTCCATGACTATCCGTTCCACGCCAGGCGGGAGCCTATAAACCTGATTTGAATACTGTTTTTTGGCCATGAAGGCGTAATTAAGGGAATACAAATGTTCGCGGTTGGATAATGGCGTTAAAAAATTATATCCGGCAACAACATGTTCGGATGAAGGAGTGCTGGCCACGACCTCCTTTTCCTGGTTAATTTTTATGGTATCGGCATAGGGCGTAAAAATCGAGTGAACGAGAGTGGCGATTGGGCTAATGATGACAAATGCGTATAGCAGGGCGCAACCAGTAATAACGCCGTACAGCCACCGATAGCGGAAAATAAAGGATTTTTTTCGATCAGCGTCTGGTGTATTTTGGTAGAGGTGAGCCAAGCCGTAAATTGCGGCAACAAATAAAAACGGCAGGACTAAGGCGGGGTAATGCGTTTCAAGAATAACGGATGGACTAAAGCCAGATAAAAATAGTTGAATCATTATTATAGTGGTCAGGAGGAGTGTTTTTGGTTTTATTAAGGGCAAGCCTGCGAGCGGAAGCAACAAACCAAAAGCCAAAAGTAAATTTTTAGGATTAATAATATGGAGGATTATCAGCCAGGGTTTGGTCATGATAGTTTTAGCTGCAGCGCTGAACGTATCACCGAGCCATGGGTACATCGCTAAAAATTTGTATGAACCGTATTGATTGAAAAAACCCGTAAGCTGCATTGAGCCGATGAACCAAATGCCACCGGCGATGATCGGCGACAATACCCATTTCAACGGGCGGCGTTCGGCCAGCGCCAAAATTCCAAACATGATTATCACCAGTGAAACGTCCTCGCGCACCGTGAGCGATATTAATGAAAAAATTACGAAGGGTAGGAATTTTCTTTCTAAAAAATAATAGTATGTAAAAAGCAGCAGCGGCATGGCGAACGGAAGCATGTGAAATTCAAAAAATGCCATGTTCCAGAGGAACGGGTTTATTAGCCAGGCAGCAGATACCAACAGAGAAAGTTGGGGGGAAAGAAATTTTTTCGCGATGAGGTACAGAGGCCAGGCGGCGATGACGACTGCCAGTATTTGCAAAATCAATAAAGTAATCGGTGATTGGAACATTGCGTAAACCGGCGCCAATAAAATGATGAAAAGTTCGAAGTGGTCACCCAAGTAAGAGTGGGGATGGATGCTGAATTCAAAAAACCGGCCGTGAACAGTATTATAAAAAACCTGGTTATAAATTCCCAGGTCCATGGCGTTGTAACCAAGTCTGTTGTACTTAGATAATATGCCTAATAACATAGCGGCGGCTACGAGTACGATCATGCCCCACAACAGAATATGTTGGTTTTTCGATATCCAGGCCATCATTTTTTCATTTCTTGGCATGGATATATTGTATCTGAGCGATGTGATAAAAACAAACCCCCGCACCATGGTGTGGTGCGGGGGGAATATTTATTAACTACGTTAATAACGGGTTTAGGTCGTGACCTTGTTGGTCTGCGTGACGACGAAGATGACGATGGCCCAAGCCAGCAAAATGACGATTAAACCGATGACAGCTGCAGAGATGATTTTCTTGGCACCCGCGACTTTCTCTTCGTTGCCGCCGGCGGTCATCCACTGGAAACCACCGATCAGGATCATGACGACTGCGACTAAGCCCAGGAATCCGAGAGCCCACTGTACGATCTTAATGACCGTTGATTCGAGGTCAGCCGTACCCAACGTCAAGGTTGAGCCCAGGTTCGGGTCGACAGTTACTGCAGATGCGACAAAAGGCATGGCGACTGCCGCGATAGTTAATAAACCGGCAAATAAAGTTTTCTTGTTCATTCAATTCTCACCCCCTTTCAATCTAAAGATACGTGATTGTATCTAATATTAGTGCTCAGACTGAAACTGACCGTATTATACCCCAATTTACTCCAATTGTCAAACAGTATTTATAATTTTTTCTGGACTTCCTCGAATATGAATTTCAGCACAGAATAACTTAATGTAATCACGAGGATGCCAAGAATGGCCCAGATCAAGGTGTCTTTCGCCTTCTTTACCATGTTCGGATTCCCGGCCGAGATCAGGAATTCGAAACCTCCCAGGATAACCATAAACAGGGCAAAGATATCCACTGCCGCCAGTATTATTTGTAACACCCGCAAGACTACCTTGACCAGATTGATGTCGTTTGATCCCAGGGGGTTTGGCAATGATGGCGTGCCGGTCGAAGTGCCGGTGTTCGTGGCATTGGTCCCAACATCTCCAGCCTGAGCCTGGAGCGGGAGCAACAGTACTGACGCCGACCACAATATGGTCATGGTAATGACAGCGATGAGGAGCAGGATATTTTTTTTCATATATGCTTCAAATAATAATCATTTGTTGGTGACAGTCCGGACCCGGTTTATATGTTATTGCGCTGGATGGAGTCGCAAGGCATGGAATTCGTGCAGGAAACATCGTTGGCACTGAATGTGCCGCCGATCACCGTGCAGAAACGAGCGGTAGCTGACAGATAGCAGATTTTCTGGCCTCCTGCCACCGCCGTACAGCAGCCCAACGTACAGATGCGCTGACCGCCGACTTCGACCGTGCTACATTGGGTCTGGGCGCGGTATTGTCCGACTATATTATCGCATTTTGATCGGGTATAGCTATTGAAACAGTTGTACTTGCCGGTGAGTTCATTACAGCATCCACTGCAGTCCGCCACGTTCGAACAGGAGCCGGCAGTTGGGGTGCCGCCCTGCGATGTGCATTGCCCTTGAGGGTAGTTATCATGACAACTCAGATCCCCGTTTGGGTTATTACAACATCCAGTAGTGCATTGGGGCGGAAGCGGTGCGCCGTCTGGAATAAAGCCATCTGGCATGTTACAGGTAATATCGGCTACCGGTGAAGCACAGGCTCCCGTAGCTGAGTCCCAACATGTGCCAGTGGCGCATAGTCCGCCAGCCATGGTAGGACAGGTGCCGCCAGGTCCGCCGAGAATGACTTGGTTATTTGGAGGGGAGCAGGAGCCTCGGGATACGCTACTGCTACAAGTGAGGGCATTTTGGTACAAACAACAGACCGGGGCGCAACTGACATTTGCAGCGCAGGTGTTGACCGCATCATATATCATGTCCGGGCCTGCACATGCACCATCGATGTTACCTGCCTGACAGGTGTTCTGGCAGCAGCCGTTGGTGCATTGGCCGATCATGGAACACGAGGTAAGTGCACTATGGTTATTACTTCCCAATACAGTAGTGCAGTATCCTTGGGTGGTGTTGTTGTAACAGTTGGTATTGCCGGGCTGGACGCAGCATCCGGTACGGCATAAAGTATTTTGGAGCGCAGAACAGGACTCCGTATTGTATAGGTTGGCGCTGCAGTCAGTTTTACCATCAGTACAGCCATTTTTACCGATACAACAACCACCCTTACACTGCTCGACGTCAGAACAGTCGACACCCTGACTAAAGGTTGATCCCTGGGGACATTCGGCAATAGTAGTAGTAGTGCAGGAGCTTTCATTACTGCAACAACCTGTTACCGTTTCGTCGGCTGAGCCGGTGCCCTGGATTTTGGCAGGATCACAGTCCTGACCAAGGTAGGTGCAGGCAGTTTTTTTATGCACTGTAGTGGGGTAATCGATGCATCCTTTTTTCGGATCCGGCCAGTAGCATATTTTATCAGGATTTTCCCCCTCGGGAACGTAGGGGACACAACAACCTTTGGTGAAATTTTCACAGACCGCCTTGTATTCCGAGCAAAAATTGTTTTCTCCCATAAATTGAACGCCGTCAAACAGGGCGCTCATGCCGGAGCATTCCGCCTGCGTCGTTTCCGTGCAGCCGGTATTAGGGACTACGCAGCAGCCCGAATTCGCCGGATGTCCTGTGGCAGTGCCCCCGCCCCACCATTCTTTTGAAAATGGCGTTCCCGGAAAGACATTCACCGAACCAGTGAGCGCAAAAACGACAAAGCTGGCATAGGACCAGGCCAGGAAGAGGACGATAATCACGCCCACGAGGACTGAGACGGCCATTTTTTTGCCCTGTTGGATTTTTTCCGGATTGCCACCGGCCGTGATCAGGTTGAAGCCGGCCCACATCATCATCAGCATGGCCAGGAAGGGCAGTATTTTTAAGGCGACTTGCGCCAAATTGACGAACAATTGAACAAAAGAATTTAAATCGCATGGCTTATCGCCCGGCAATTGTGCGCCAAGGCATTCATCGGGAATTATTTGTAATCCGCTGCCAACGTCCGCGGCCAGGGATAATTGGGGAATGGCCAACCCGGCGATAATACCTAGGCACAGGATGGCGATGGTGTAGATGTATTTATTCTTTATGGCCATGAGGGTAGTTTAATACGTCTGCTGAATTTTTTGTACTGCCGTGTTCAGCTCATTTTGGATAGAAGCCTGGTTGCTGGAGGCGGCCGTGATCATGCTGGCAAATGTAGTCGCCGCATCTTCCGGGTCCCGCCCGTGATACCAACTGGTAGCTGTCAGGGCTTGCTGTGCCAGGATCCCCAGATCAGGGTCGCTCAGCTGGTCGTTCAGGATTGAGCGCAGCGCGCTGGTCTGGTTGGTATTTTTCGCGTAGCTGGTCATTAATTTTTTGTCAGTGGCAAATTGGAGGAAATTCCAGGCAATGGAGGCATTTTTGGTTTTTTTTGAAACCGTATAGACGTTGTAGTTTGCGAAATTAATTTCGTTCTCGAGATTGACCTGAGGAAGCGGGGCGATGGCATAATCGATCCCCCGGCTTTTCGCCTTAATGTCCGCTTCCTGGTATTTGTAGCCGAAAAAGAAGGCCAGTTTGCCCTCGGCAAAATAATCCAGGGCATTGGGCATGTCTTTATTCCAGGAGTAGACGGTCTTGTTGGGACTGGCAAAATCAGTGTAAAACCTCAAAGCCTGCGCTCCCGGGACATAGCTCGCTTCGCCTGGAGTGGCTACATTGAAAGTTATTTTTGAGCCGTTTTGCATCACCGTGCCGTTTTGCATCATCAGGATGGTGACAATATCATTTGCGTTTGGAATGTTGTCATAAGTGCCCAATGCCGCACCTGCCCGGACGATGTTGTTTTGGTCATCCAGCAGGGTGATTTTCGGAAGGATATTTGCGAATTCCACCCATGTTTTTGGCGGATTAACCAGGTGTGCCTGGCTCAGGAGCTCGCGGTTGTAGAACATGACCAGCGTGTTTACGCTGAAGGGAAGACCGTATATTTTATCATCAAAAATTACGTCATTATATACCGCATCGACATAGTTACGCTTGATTTCAGCTATGGTCGGGGTTTTTGTAGTCGTCGATTCGATAGTCGTATCTGTTTTGAATAGTGTTTTTTTAGTCGTGTAAGTGTATACTGTCGTAGATTTCGGCATCGCGGAAATGAAGTCGCCACGGTATTTGTTTATCCAGGTATTATTGATGGCGTAAATGTCCGGTCCGGTATCGGTCGCCCAGCCGTTTACAAGCGCGTCTTTGTATTCTTCCAGCCTCTTTTTTACGTAATTTATCTTAATATATGGATGGGCTTTGCGGTATGAATTTATTATTGAGGACAGGTCAGAACTCTCGTCCCAAACTCCCCAGACGGTCAGGGTGACTGATTTTGGGGCGGGAGATTTTTTTGAACTGATTAAAATGAAAACCACCCCACCGATGACCAGGGCGATACCACCCAAGATCAGCAGGATGAATAGTTTTGAGACACCTTTTTGTTGGCGCCCGATGGCCATAGGTTAGTTAAAGTTGTAGCGATTTTAAATATGCCCGGAATGGTTCCGCCAGATCTGGGCGGGACAAGGCGAATTCAATATTCGCTTTCAGATACTCGAGCTTGTTGCCAGTATCGTAGTATTTGCTGTTCTTGATTTCGCAGGCATAAACGGGTTCCCGGGTCATTAGATCACGGATCGCATCCACCAGCCATAACTCCCCGTCTTTGCCGGGCTGCAGTTGCCGGAGAGACTGGATGATGCCGGGGGTCAGGATATATGCGCCATGCGTGGCCAAGTTTGACGGCGCTTCATCCGGTTTCGGTTTCTCGACTAGCGACTTTATCCTATAAACATTGTCTTCGACCGGTTCGATGTCGGCAATGCCGTATTTCGACACGTCTTTTTTTTCTGGAATGCGTACTGCACTGATGACTGAATGCCCGTATTTTTCATAAACCTCCATCATCTGTTTCAGGCGCGGCGGGTTGCTATGGAAAAACTCGTCTCCCCACAGCACGGCGAAAGGCTCATGTTCTACCAGGTGGCGCGCGGAAATGACGGGAGTGGCATTGCCATAGGGCCCCTTCTGTCTGATATAAATGAAATTGGCCAACTCAGGAATACCGTGGATTTCTTTCAGTAATTCCAGTTTTCCGGACGATTCAAGCTGGCGCTCTAGCTCCAGTGAGTAGTCAAAATGGTCTTCCAGTGACCTTTTTTGCCAACTGGTTACGATAATAACATCCTTAATCCCGGCTGAAACGGCCTCTTCTACCACAAACTGGATCACGGGCTTGTCGATAATCGGTAGCATTTCCTTGGGCTGGGCTTTTGTGACCGGCAAAAAACGCGTCCCAAAACCGGCAGCAGGGATGATGACTTTTGTGATTTTAGGGAATGTCTTTTTCATTTTTATTCTATTTAGGTGCGTTGATTATATCATAAAACGTCTATTTTGTAAAACTGTTCATTCTGGTCAAAATATCCATTGCTGATTCTCCTTCTGCCGGCCTGGCTTGGGCGAATTCGTAGATTTTTATCGGCGTTATTTTCATTTGAACAGGCCTTATTCCGTTGAACGTAATGCTGGCGATGGCGCCTTCGCGGGTTTTTTCTGACCACATCTGGTCAAAAATAAAATTTCCTAATGAGTAAAAAATATACCCGCCCATGTATTGTTCCACTGGCTGGACCACGTGCGGATGATGCCCGATCACTACGCTGGCGCCCAGCTCAATGGCACGATGGGAAAAATCAATTTGTTTTTGGTTCTGGATATCCTGGTATTCCGTCCCGGCATGCATTGATACAATAATTACGTCAGTCTTGGTTTTCAGGCGGGCAATGTCCTCGGCCAACAAATCTTCATTTAAAAATGGCGAGCCAGATCGGTTTGCCGCCGCTTCGTACGAAGCCGGCGTAAAGGCACTGTCAGTGTAGGCCAAGAAACCGAAGGTCGTCCCATTTTTTTCAATAATGGCCGGCTCGCGCGCTTCAACGTCGTTTAATCCCGCCCCGACGTGGGCAATTCCTGACTTATCCAGTTCGGTGTTTGTGGATATAATTCCATCATCCCCACGGTTTTTGATGTGGTTATTGGCCAGTGACAACACGTTAAATCCCGCAGATAGCAGGCCGTCGATAGCTTTTGGGTCAGCCCTAAATGACATTTCCCCGGTAGATACTACCGGCCCCGCGATCAATGGCGACTCCAGGTTGCCGAACACGATATCGCCTCCTGAAGTGATTTCCGCGGTCTGTAAAAATGGGTATTGCCAGTTTTTTTCATGGATCATTTTTTGCTCCACGTCGCGTGATAGCATAATGTCGCCGACAGCTATCAGGACGGTATCTTTGGCCGGCGATTTTTCGGATCCTGTTTCGGTTGCCGAGGCGTAAAATAGTCGGATGGCAGAATCCTTGCCAACATTTTTTGTTTCCCATAACCAAAGGACACACACCAGCAAAGTGAGGACAACCAGAGTAACACCGGCCAGCCAATTAGCTATTAGTTTTGACAGAATTTTGACGTTTGGCATAAATGGGCGTACGCTTAAGCCATAAGTTCTTTGTACGTTTTTTGGATGAAGTCCTCACGTGATGGGGATGTGAATAGAAGAATTGAGCATTGGCATGTAATCCCTGCTCCGGCAAAGGCGGTGCAAACCGCGCTGCGTCTGTCGATACAGTACTAACTCCAGGGCTGCGCTCAACGGCCTGCGGCGACTACCCCACGGTAGGGAGGAATGGTCACAGTACTGAACTGTATTGTTAATCCCAGCAATGCAGATCGGGAAGCGGTGTCCAGCAGCGAATTCCAGTTCTTGTCTATTTTAGACTTCTTCTGGTCTGGCCGGACGTCCAAGCAAACGTACGCTCTTCACCGCCCCAAACGCATGGTCGATTGCGCGAGGGGCCTTTTCATAATGAAAAAATTGAACGCATCAGCTGATCGCTAAGTTTTTGGTACTCTTCTTTTGAAAATTTACGGTCCGAAGGTAATGGCGGGATAGTTTTCCCGAGGTAAATTTTTACACTTTTCACTCGCCAAAAGGAAAATTTCCACAGGGGGAAAATCGGCCAGATTCTGGAAGACCCGTTGATCCTGACCGGCAGGATCGGTACTTGGGCTAACTGCGATAATACTATTGCGCCAGTATGGATTCTGGGCATTCTAAGTTTTGGGTGGATGTCCCCTTCAGGGAAAATACCGACCGTCTCACCTCTATTTATAGCTGTTTGGCAATTTTCAATGCATTGTTCGCCGGTCGGTATTGACTGGCCCAGGGAAAAGAGTATGTTGCGATGGTACCAACCGATAAGCCCCTCCGCGCTTAACAGGTGCCGAGCCGCCACAAACCTTACATCTTTTTTCAGTGCGGCCATGATGAATGCCGAATCAAATGGTCCCTCGTGGTTTGCGGCCACAATAAATGGACCGCTGGGAATATTATCCGTCCCGACGATGCTTTGCACGTATATTTTTGTCATCCGAAAAATTTTCCAGAGCATGGTATTTTTTTATCCGGATTTGCCGGTCAGCTCAAGTACGGCCACGGATGCCAGTCCCAGGAGGATGCCGAAAATCTGCCAGGCGGTAAGCCCTTCCTTGAAATATAACCAGCTGACGACAGTGAGAGTGATCACATTGAACAACACGAAGATAACCGAAGCGACCGCGATGTTTTTATGCCTGAAACTTTGTGCCAAAAATAACATCCCGACCAGGTAGATGACGAGGCCGATGACGTAGAAAAGCCGGCGGTTAGACTGTACCCACTGTTTCATGAACAGGTCGCCGGCGGTCAGGATGACGCCGCCGACCAACAACAAAAGGAATGGGTAGATTTTGATCATACCTATAGTATAGTCAAAAATTTTTTACATGTATACGCTACTGGCCGGTGGTTGCCCGGTTTTTGCGGAGCTTGTATAGAAAATAACCGACCAGGAACAAGATCGCAAGAACGATGATGATGTCCAGGATTTCCGTATATTTTCTGATAGCTTCCCAATTACTGCCGAGGAGGTACCCGAGGTAGGCGAGAAGACTGTTCCAGATGGCGGCGCCCACGGTCGTATAGAGGATGAATTTTTTCAGGCCCATGCGCCCGATGCCGGCCGGTATGGAGATAAGGTGCCTGACGACCGGTATAAATCGGCTGAAAAAAATTGTCTTATCGCCGTATTTTAGGAAGAATTCATGCGTCTTGTCCAAATGATGTTCGTTCAGCAGCAGGTATTTGCCGAATTTTCTGACCAATGGACGACCGCCAGATGCCCCGATCCAATAGGATATTAGTGAGCCAACAATGCTGCCGAAGGTGCTCACCAGGGCAATCATGATAAACGTCATCTTGTGGTCAAACCACAGAAATCCTGCAAACGGCATGACCGCCTCGCTGGGTACGGGCAATATCATGCTTTCAAAAACCATCAGCAGCCAGACGCCAGGATAGCCGAGCTTATCGATGATTGAAGTGAAGGTGTTGATGAGTAAATCAGTTAAGCCCATATGTAGCGATAATGGTAGCTGAAATGCTTTATTTTAGCAACAATTTTTATAAATGTTTGTTTAAAAGGAAAAGAAGCTCGGGGTGGAATTTTTCGCCCTTTTTCACCATAGCCTTGATCTCTTCAATTTTAAAGAAGGAAATTTTTTCCACCTCCTCAGGATTTGGGTAAAATGGCCCGTCGTATGTTGCGACAAAGGTCGTCAGAAATTTATCGCCTTGCGCTTCGTGGTGGTACCGGTCGTAAAAAGTTTTTTTCATTTTCGGGATGGTCGTGCCGAGCTCCTCGCGGCATTCCCGGATGGCGGCTTGTTCGTACGTTTCGCCGCTCTGGACATGACCGCCGACTGCCGTACACCAGTGTTGCGGGCAGAAACTGCGTTTGGCGCTGCGCATCTGCAGCGCCATTTCCCCGGAGTGGTTTAGAATAAGGATGTGGACAATCCGGTGAAGTAATTTTTCGGCATGAGCTTTTTTAATGTCGGCCTGGCCGATTATTTCGTCATTTTCATTAACAATATCCAGCATTTCCATATTATTTTTCTTTATTAAGGTTATTATTGAGAGTGAAAATTTGTCCGGCCAGGGCGATCAGTACGACGTTTTTCAAAATGTATTGGCCGGTCAGTGTGGGGACGCCAAATTGTGACCATGTTTCGCGTGGCAGGACAGCTAATGGCAAGATCGTGGT
The DNA here is from genome assembly GCA_964628855.1 of uncultured Gammaproteobacteria bacterium. Taxonomy (GTDB): domain Bacteria; phylum Patescibacteriota; class Patescibacteriia; order UBA10025; family JAHIVO01; genus JBAYGJ01. Next base: position 50,997 of record CAZVMV010000002.1, read on the forward strand.
TAGCATATGGGCTATAAAAATATAGAAGGTAATTTTTGTTATTTGCGGCCAGAGAAACATGAGGCCAATAACAGTTTCGCCCAGCCCCAATATAATAAGAAAGGTTCCAATCGGTATGAATGGCACCGTATGCGCATGTAATTGGGTAACGACGCCCTCGGCCGGGCTAAGACCGACAATCTTCAAAACGCCAAAATACACATATATGAATGCGATCGAGATCCGCCCAAACCACGCGGCTTTCTGTAATCCCTGGCTAATTATAGGCTCCATATCTCATCAGATGATTTTATTGATCAAATATTCGACCGGCGCATGGTCATCGGTCAGGATAGGTATGTCAGCGGGGATTTTGGTCGGGTACAGATGGGAAAGGTAGCTATTCAGTTCTGGCTGATCGCTGGTCCAGGATGGTTGGATTTTTGTTTTTAATGCCAATAATATTAAATTTTGTGGCACATCTGGCATGTCTGGATCACGGACTGCCAGTACGTAAACCTGGGGGAATACTTCGGCAAATGTACGGTATTCGGCGCGCAGAAATTCGCCTCGCGTACCTGTAATTGCCGAAGCTACGTTCATGATCGCAACGCCGTTCTCGTTTAGGACATTGTAGATTTTTTTTGCGGACTCGATCGTGGTCAATTGGTAGGGAATTGAATAAAGAGAGCGAAACGCATCCCCAAGAAAAACATCGTATTTCTTTTCAGTCCGGTTCAAATAAGTCCGGCCGTCTTCGTGAAATGTAGTCAGGCGGCTGTCGTTTGGGAGCTTGAAATACTCCCTGGCTAATTCTGTAAGTTTGGGGTCAATTTCCACCACGTCAATCGAAGCAGACGGATGTTTGGCTAAAAAATCTTTTGGATAGGAATATGCGGCCCCGCCCAACATGAGGGCGCTCTGGAGGCCAGGGAAAAAATGGTCGGCCAGGCGGTAGTACTTTGTATAGTCAAATACCAATTCGTCACTTTTCAGGAACATGGCCGAACTGCTTTCATTATTGGTTTGCATCACCTTGATCGGCTGTTTGGTATTGTTTTGGTCAACCGTATCATATATCCAAACGCGGTTGTATTGGGTGTCTATATCGATGTACGACGTGGCTGAGATAAGAGATGGGCCAGCGACGGTCAATCCGACCGCGATGAATAGCATCGCGATTTTTATCAAATATTTACGCCCGCTAAAAACGATTAAAGAAGTTATTATTAATAGTGCCGCCAGGCCAAAAAAAAGTTTGGTGTTACCGAAAGCGGGGATAAGCACGAAGCCCGCCAGGAAAGTGCCGACTATGCTGCCGAACGTAGAGATGGCGTAAAGATTTCCGACTGTTTGTCCGGAGCTGCCGAGGCTGGTCATGCGCAGTTTGACTGCGTAGGGGGAAACAATCCCAAGAAGTACGCTCGGTACGGAAAACAAAGCGAGTGACGACACGATAGAATTGGTCTGAATATTCCCACCCAGGGAAATTAACCATACCATGAAGATGTCTTTCAGGGCGGCAGTAATCATAATTACTATGGCCGAGCTGAGTATGATCACGCCAAGTTTGGACGGAAGGGGCTGTTTATCGGCGATCCGGCCACCAAGCCAGTATCCCAAGGCCAAACTCCCCATGATCACCCCGATCAGGCTGGACCAGACGAAAATAGACGTGCCAACATAAGGTGCGAGGATTCTTGAGCCGACCAGTTCGTAAATCATTACGGCTGCACCGCATATAAAAACTACAATTTCGAGTAAATAGCGCTTCATGGCATTTAATATTAAAGTTATCGTTATTATATCATAGCTGGTCATTGACTTGGGCCGTAGTTGCCGTTAGAATTGCTAGCATATACTATGAACAAAATCGTTATCGACATTGAAACTCAAAACTCCTTTGAAGAGGCGGGGAGTGCGGATCCGGCCGCCCTAAAAGTTTCCGTAGCTGTTGCCTATCAATATAGTAATGATTCGTACTTGGCGTTCTGGGAGCACGAATTGGATAAGCTGTGGCCCATCCTGGAGCACGCTGACCAGATCATAGGGTTCAATCAGGACCATTTTGACATCCCGGTCTTGAACCGCTATTATCGCGGCGACCTTTTCAAGCTGCCGACATTGGATCTGATGAAAGAAGTGGTGAAATCATTGGGGCGCAGGGTTTCATTGAATTCAATTGCGGCGGCGACATTAGGAACTAAGAAATCTGGCCATGGTCTGGATGCGATAAGGTGGTGGAAGCAGGGTGAGCTGGAGAAGATTAAAAAATATTGCATTGATGATGTCCGCATTACAAAAGAAGTTTATGAGTACGCATTGAAGAATCGGAACGTAAAAATTTTCAACGGAGCGCATGAGCAGGTAATAAATTTGGACACATCAAAATGGGAGGCAATGCCTGAGGCATCTGTGAATTTTACATTGCCGTTTTGAGGGAGTATTACTCTTGACATAAATTTTCCCATATGTTAATTTAATGGGCTCTTTTGTTGTTTGACAATTGAGTACCCATAGGACGGGAACGTTACATAGGAGGTTGGTTATAACCAACAACCTTATTCCACAGGAGGACGTCATGTTACGTTCCCACACTCTCAAAGTCGCAGGATTGCTGCTCGTCGCGGCGTTCCTGCTCGTTTCACTTACCGCAACCGTGATGGCTGGCGGCCCGACTAAAAACGGGAAGCCGGTCACGCACCAGCAGGATGCCAAGCCGGTAGAAGCCAATGCCGGCGGAGTCGTGGCGATCATTGTCGTCGGCGGCGCCGTATTGCTCGTGTTTGCCAACGGTTCCACCAAGCGCGTCGACTCATCGAATGGCGGCGTGACCAGGTCGGATATCGCCAGGGCATGCGAAGAGGAAGACGATCGTTAACACTAACCACGGAGAGTGGGGTTGCATTGGTGCAACCCCACTACCCACAGAAAGGAGTATTATGCGTACGAAAAAGTATGCAATAAGGTTGGTGCGGTCGTTGATCGTCATCCTGAACGGTGCGCCATTGCCCAGACGCGGTTTTCTCGTTATCCTGAGCGACAGCGATACCGGCGCGCCCTCTGTCATACAGCGGGAGCTGCCGGACGGTACAAGCGGAATGGGGGGCATTTCTATCCGGCCGGCGCGGTTCTGGCAAACGTTTTCGCGTCCGGGGGTAGCCGCCATCTGTTCCCATGAGATGTCGAATCTCAAACATCCGCGTTCGCTGATGGAAGCCGAACTTGATGAAAAGCTGGCAGCCGTCAGCAAGATGTACCAGGGCGAGGACATGGCCACGCCCAAACGCGGCCGGCGCGACCACCTCCGCATGGAGTATGAGTTGTACAGGGGACTGCTGGTTGTCCAGCTGGCCCGTAAGCTGTGGGTGGACAACGATGCCATTAGGCTGATGATGGAGAGGCGCATTTCCCTGGATGGATATTTAGAATTCCTCGAGGGGGAACGCGATGAAGAGATGCGCCAGGTCGAACCGCTGATCCGGAAGGTCAACCGAACGTTGTTTGCCCAGATTCGTCTGGACCATGCCAGATTTATTGTCGAAGGCGACCCGCATTTGTTGCTGGTTGCCGAGGGCATGCGCCGGCACTACGAACAATGGAGCCGCCGCATCCAATTCGCACACGAAAAGTCCCGTACCTCCGATCCGAAAACCCCGCCTGCAGATTGAAACACGTCAATTATGCAGACGGGGTTATTTTTATTTTTTTAAAAATTTTTATGTCGTGTTCTGGCTTTTCGGCAAATTTATTTTTTCGTTGCAATGCATTGCAACCATATTTAAGAAATTATAAAAAAACCGCCAATTAGAATTCCAGTACTTTATTAATTAAAAAATATATATTTTATTTTTCACGGCCTCTTTCCAGACGAGCCATCGGCGCCGAATAAGCCACCCCGGCCATTTTACGAAGAAAATTTTTATATCTCTTTTACCGTGGTATAGGTAGCGTAATAACAAGATAGGAATGAGTATTGGCAGAATGAGAATTTCCAGGTAATCCCATGGCTCGACAAATATTTCCAATTTTACCGGCCCGCCGAAAGCCAGGTATTGTTTTGGGTATTTTGATTTTAGTATCGGCCAAACCGACAAATTTATTGCGGACGCAAGCAGGCTTTTTACCGTCCATTTTTCTGGCTGATGATACACCAGGGCAAACGGTGCGCGTTTGTACGATAAATTATCGGAAATGGCTCGAATGGCCAATTCCGTGTCTTCATTATGGTATGCGTCAAAAAAAGAGTTGAATCCGCCGATAGTCCTAAAAACCTCTTTTTTAAAAGCGATATTCGCCCCGCCTGGCCATTTACCGCCGCCGTTGCTGGTCAGGCGTTCGGGGAAATAACCTTTATAGTGCTTACTGATATAGTATGTGGCACCAAACACAAAATCGCATTGTTCGTTTGTAAAGATTTTTTCAAGCTCGACAAGCCAATTACTATCGACGACGCAATCGTCGTCAGTGAAAGCCACGATGGTCCCACGCGCCAATTCAACGCCCGTGTTTCTGGCGGCTGACGGACCCAGGTTTTTTAGGTGGTGTATTGATTTAACCTTTGGGTTGCTGAGGCGATCGAGGAAGTCGCATGTGCCGTCCGTTGATCCGTCATTAACAACAATAATTTCGTAATCAGGATGACGAAGCGCCAAAACCGACCGCAGGCAATTCTGCAGTTGGCTCAGGCGATTATGGGTGGGGATGATAACAGAAATATTCATTGGGTATATTATCAATTGATTTAACATGAAAAGCAAGGATGTGGGAAATATACCATGAAAAACATGAGCAATATTGGAGGTTGGTTAAGTCAACTAAAAGGGGTGGGCACAGGATCTTGACAAAGTGACGGCAATAGTGGTTAAATCAAGCGAAAGTTGTGTACAAGGTGTGCCTAAATATACATTGAAATATGAGCAATTTCGTGGTTTAATGATATAGCCATTTTTTATGTTCGGCGTTTTTTTTATCCTAATTTTCGCCAATAACCTTACCTATGATTAGTTTTATAGCAAAGGATGATCAGTATTCCCGTCTTTGGAAAGAGTTGGAAAATGAAAAAGTCATATCCCGCGACGATTACAAGTCCGCAGTGAAACAAGCAAAACAGTCTGACCGACACATTACCGATGTGCTTTTTGATATTGACGGCATTTCCCAGAATAAATTATTGGAAATTTTTTCGAGACATTACAAATTACCGACGGTCGACCTGCACAACAAGGTTATCGCCCGATATGTATTGACATTAATACCCAAAGAAGTCGCCGAACAGCATTTGGTTATCGTTTTTAAAAAAAAGGAAGAAACGATCTATGTTGCCACGACCAATCCAGAGAACCGCCAGACAATCGAATTTATTAAAAAGAAGACTGGCCTTGAGCCAAAAGTGCATTTAGCTAGCCTGTCGGCAATTCGGTCCGCAATAAAAAAATACCAAAGTGAAATCAGGTCTGAGTTTGCGAAGATTGTCGAGGATAGTATCCAGGAGGCGCTAGATTCCGATGAATCACCAGAAAAGCTAGCACAGTTCATCCCGGTCATCAGGATGGTAGACACGATCATAGAGCAGGCATTGGCTCAGAACGCTTCTGATATACATATCGAGCCGGGCCTAGATGATGTCATAATACGTTTTCGTATAGATGGAATATTAAAAAAAATTGTTGACCTGCCAAAAGAGATCCTGCCGCCACTTTTAACTAGAATAAAGCTGCTCTCAAACGTAAAAATTGATGAGAACCGTTTGCCGCAAGATGGAAGGTTTTCCACGATTTACAAAAATCGCGACGTAGCCATCCGCACATCAATAATTCCGACACTCCACGGCTCAAAAGTTGTTATGCGGCTACTAGACCGTAGACAGCAGGAGTTCACACTGCAGAAACTTGGTTTTAACAAACGTGATTATGTACTCCTGCGGAGCGAAATTACCAAGCCTCACGGCATGATTTTGGTTACTGGACCGACTGGTTCAGGGAAGACGACAACTTTGTATTCAATACTTCAGTTGACAAATAAGGAGGGGGTTAACATCAGCACGATTGAGGACCCGATTGAATATGGTTTGCCGGGTATAAATCAGACACAAATTAACCCGACTGCAGGCCTAACTTTTGCCAACGGTTTGCGTTCGTTGCTACGTCAGGATCCAAATATTCTGATGGTCGGCGAAATTCGCGATATTGAAACTGCTTCAATGGCCGTAAATGCTGCCATGACCGGGCATCTGGTTTTGACGACATTACATACAAATTCCGCCTTTCAGGCGCTCCAACGCCTAATTGAGATGGAAGTGCAGCCATTTTTAGCCGCCTCTGTGACTAATGTGGTTATTGGCCAGCGACTGGTCAGGCAAATCTGCAGCCATTGCAAAACTACTGTTGAGTCAAAAAAGAAATTATTTGAAAGATACCAGCCATTCTTTAAAATTGAGGATATTTTTAATAAATTGAGACACCTTGGTTTGTTGGGCTCGGGAGGAAAGGCAGTTAATGAAATCCCGTTGTACTATGGGAAAGGGTGCACACACTGCCAACAGACCGGCTATCGCGGTCGGTTGGGCATATTTGAGGTATTAACTGTAGGTCCAGCCGTACATGAAGCCATACTAAAAAATCCTTCAGCAGATAACATAAAGAATGCTGCGTTACAAGCTGGCGTCATTACAATGGTTGAGGACGGGCTTTTGAAAGTGTTTAATGGGCAGACGACATTTGAAGAGGTATTACGAGTAACAAAAGGTTAAAATGACATTATTTCGTTATACAGCCCTCGATAAAAATGACGCCTTTACTAAAGGCGTGATTGAGGCAAAGAACGAAAAGGCTGCCCGAGTCCAGCTGGACAAGGAGGGCTTTATGGTAGTCAATTTGAAGGCAGAAAAATCAAAGCAGTCCATTTGGCTGAATGCAATTTTTCAGAAAATTGGCCGAGTTGAAATGATATTTTTCACCCGCCACCTCTATACCATTCTTGAGTCAGGCATCCCACTGGACCAGGCTATAAAAATTACCAGTGACCAGACCCCAAACCGGAAGTTCAGGGAAATTTTGGAAGATATCCACAAAAACTTGCAGCGCGGTCAGACTTTCCATATGGCCCTATCACAACACCCACAATATTTCTCGAAATTTTTTATTAGTTTGATTAAAGTGGGTGAGCGTAGCGGAAAATTGGACGAAGTCCTCCAATATTCCCTGGAACAACAGGAAAATGATTTCGAGCTGGTTACTAAGGCGCGATCAGCCATGGTGTACCCTGCAGTCATCTTATCAGCTCTGGTGATAATTTTTATTTTTATGGTGACATTTGTTGTCCCCAAAATCACCAGCGTATTGACTCAGTACAATGTAGAGCTGCCATTCTTAACCAAAGTCATTATTGGCTTGAGCAATTTTTTCGTACATTATGGCCTGTTTTGCATCCCGGTGCTTATTATCATCTGGTACCTGTTCAGGAGATGGAAAAATACTCCCAAAGGCAAATGGTATTGGGATTCGTTTGTTTTGTCGCTGCCGCGGATAAACATGATCGTGATGGATTTTAATCTGGCCAGGGTCAACCGTTCGTTAAGCGCCTTATTGAAAAGCGGTATGCAGATAGACCAGGCTTTATCATTAACGGCCGAAGTGACAAACAACAGCCATTATGCCAAGTCTATTAAGGAAAGTATCAAATTTGTACAAAAGGGCATTGCCTTTTCCGAAACACTTAAAGGTTATCCAAAATTATATCCGCCGATTACCGCCCAAATGACGTTCGTCGGTGAGAAAACCGGGAAATTCGACCATATGCTGACGCGACTAGCTGTGTTTTATGAAAAGGCGGTATTGACCGCGACTGGGAATCTTGCCTCGGTCATCGAGCCGGTATTACTCATCGTCATCGGTTTGGCAGTGGCCATGATGGCCATCGGCATCTTAACTCCTATTTGGGATTATGCCCAAACTATTTAATATGAAATTAAAGGTCCCCAAAAAAGGATTTACCATTATTGAGCTGCTGGTCGTTTTGGGGATGATCGGGATTGTCTGTGCTGTGGCTGTGCCGGCATTTGCCATGATACAAAAGAATATCAGTCTGAAAAATTATACCAAAGAGATTGTCAGCAATTTGCGCCGGGCGCAGAGTATGGCAGTGGCATCTCAGGACGGGCTAGATCACGGAATTTTCTTTTCCGGAAATGAATACGGGATTTGTGAACAAAATTGCACCGTACGCACCACTACCTATAGCCTAGATAATGGGATATCAATAGTAGCCGGAGCCGGCACTTCAGTTGTGTTCAACCGATTGACCGGCAATGCTACCCCCCAAACCATTGAGGTTGGCTTTGCTGGTGGCAAACACAACACTATCCAGATTAATGAAACTGGACTGATTACCGCTACATATTAGTTAAATATGAAAAAGCCCCAACATGGTTTCAGTGTAATCGAAGTCCTGATCAGCTTAGGCATGGTCGTTTTGATCGTGGCTAGCATCGGTACGGCTCTGGCGGCCAATAACCGACTGAGCCAGACTGGTAATGCGAAAGACATGGCATTGGCTTATGCTAGGGAGAGTTTGGAAATAGTTGCACAACAGGCAGAAAATTATTTTGGCTGTCATTGTGGCGTGAATGCTACTTGCACGGGCCAGCAATGCACTCGGACAAGCGATAGTCGGACATGCACCATGTTTGAGGGTTATGCCAGCTGCTGGAGTGAATTTGGTGTAGGGCTTAATCAGCAAATCCCACTCCATATAGATGCTGGTAACCAATTAGTAAGTGGAGCCGAGACCATCTCTGGCCAGGTTGATTTTACCCGGACTGTGAGTATTGAGAATATTCGCCGTGACGCAAATGACGACATCGTCGAGTCTGGTGGCACCATCGATTTCGGGTCCAAAAAAATTCTAGTCAGCGTAAGGTGGACAGAACGTGGTCAGCCGAAAAACGTCGAATTATCCACCATCTTAACAGGATGGAAGAAATTTTAATATGGGTAATCAGAATAAAAATCAAACAGGATATACACTTGTCGAACTTTTGGTATATTTGAGCATTGTAACAATCAGCGTACTGGTATTTACCACTTTTGTCTTTAATGTCACGAAAAATTCCGCACGGGCGGAAATGAAGCAGGAACTGCAGGAGAATGCCCGCGTGGTAATAAATCGCCTGACCCAGAATATCAGGCAAGCTGATGGCATCGATGTGGCAAATTCAACTTTTGGTGTTGCAGCAGGTAGGCTTACTTTAAATCAGGCGGCAGCATCTGATACGACATTCCGCTTGTTAAACGATGCGGTCGTCTTTAATGACGGTACCAGCGACCATGTACTGACTAGCAACAAAGTGAAAGTTACAAGAATGCAGTTTAGCGAAGACACTGATTTGGTAAAGATAGAGCTGAAGCTCATCCTGGTCAGTGATCCGACCCAGTCATTCAGCCTGAATTCTGCCGCCCTGGCCAGACAGTCCATTTATTAATATATGTATGTATAATCTTCCCAATAATCAAAAAGGAGCAATAGCGGTCATCTCGCTAATGATAATTGCCGGTTTTGCGTTGGCTGTGATCACGACCGTCAGCTTTACGTCTATCAACGTTTTCCGAAGTGCCAGTGCGGGCATCGACACTGATAAGACTTTTTATGCGGCAGAGGCAGGTGTGAATGAGGCATTGTACCGCCTTATTTCCAAACCCGTGCCTGAACCGTTTTCACTCATTTTAAATGGTGTGGAAGTTGACGTGACGGTAAGCGCCAACCCGGCCAACCCGTATCAGCGTTTCATTCAGTCACGAGCAGAAGACCAAACGGGAAAAGTCCGCACCCTCCGGATTGCGGCGAATACGAAAACGTACTCCGGCGGCTTTCAATATGCATTACAGTCCGGAGAGGGAGGTATTGAGCTGCTTAATAATAGTGAAGTCATTGGTGACGTGTGGACCAATGGGAGTATATTCGGCGGTACTGGAGCCGCTATACAGGCCACTGTTGATGGAAATGCTTGGGTTGCACATGGTTCAGCTGAGACTGAGGGGCCCAAGCAGGAGAATGGTGGAAATTTTACCGTGGCCAATGCCGCCGACAGGCAGGATGTGGGCCAAAGTTTCGTGACTCCCATCGATTCTCCGCTTAAGACGATCGGCATGTATCTCAAACGAAACGGTTCGCTGCCAGGCGACGTGACCCTCAAAATAGTCCGGGATAATGGCAGCGGCTCGCCCAGTACGGAAATTATTGTTTCAAAGGAAATTAAAAAAAATGACTTTCCGACGACTTCACAGTGGTTTAATGTTTCATTCGACATCGGGCCGGTCTTGTCAGCAGGCACTGTGTATTGGATCATACTTGATTCTCCGTCATTTGACGCCTCAAAATATTTGGTCTGGGATTTAAATACCAACCCTTCTAGCTATGCAAATGGTGATGCTAAAAAATCCTCAGATTTTAACAGTGGCATCTGGGCACCATTAAATGGCGATTTTAAATTCAGAACGTCCCTCGGGTATGGAAATACGTTTGTCAGGCAGGTTGAAGTGAAAGGAGATTTATATGCTAATACCATAGATAAGTCCGTCATCGTTAATAATGCGCATTATCAAACTATTTCTCCCGATACGACGGTTCTCGGGACAAAATTTCCCGGATCGTCTGACCCCGACCCAAAACCATTCCCAATCACCGATGCCACCATTACGCAATGGAAAAATGACGCAACGGCAGGTGGGGTGCTGAGCGGTGACCAAAATATTTCCGGAACGGTCACAATTGGACCCAAGAAGATTTTAGGCAATCTTACTCTGAGTGGTAATGCACACTTAATCATCGGTGGCCCTTTGTGGATAACTGGGAATGTCACTTTTAATAATCCAGGAATAAAAATTTCTATTGACCCAAGCCTAGGGCCAGCATCTTCGGTCGTATTGGCGGACGGAAAGTTCGATATCAATAATAATGCCACTATCTCTGGCACCGGTGATCCAAAAAGCTTTCTGTTAATACTTTCGACAAACAATTCCCTTAACCCAGTCAGTCCGGCCATAAATGCTGCCAATAACTCTAATGCGGTCGTGTATTATGCAAAAAATGGCATGGTGCGGATTTATAATGGCAGCCAACTCCATGGAACGACGGGTTATTATTTAACGCTTGAAGAAGGCAGTACGGTCACCTATGATGCGGCTCTGCAGTATTTCACCGTACCGACTGGGACTGACGATACTATCACTCCTTTACCTGACAGTTGGATAGAACTGTAATTCGCCCACATTTGCATAACGCCAAAATCTATAATAATAAAAACAACCCTGCAGAAATGCGGGGTTGTTTTAGCGTTATTTCAGGTTGTCCAGGTTGCCTTGGAGTATGACCGGCCGGGTGGCCTCGATTTCTGATTTATAGTATTCAATGTCGGGAATTGGGTTTAGGAGGAATATTTTTTTATTGAGGACATGGGCAAAGCCGATTTCCAGGAACGTGTTTCCGCCGATATAATTTTTTACGCCTTTCCGGTCGTAGTTCAGCACGAGCAGGGCATCGCACTTCCTGATTTTTTCCCAGAACTCGCGGATGGCGTCATTATGCAACTTATCCACGATGGTCCGGCGTTCTTTTTCTTCCTGCGGTTGGCCGGCGTACGAGGCGGCGAAACGGGAAATTTCTACTTCATGACCTAACTGTGCCAGTTCTTTTTTTAACTCCAGCATTTTTTCGGAAAAAACCATGCTGCCGCTAATGGCAATTTTCATATGACAGTTATTTTTATGCATTCCGTCCATCCTTCACGTGGAGAATGGATTTACATGCTTTAGCCACATCGTCGTTGTGCGTCACAATAACAAATGTCTGGTTGCGTTCCTGATTGAGTTTCTTGAGCGTGCTGATAATTTCCAATGAGGTATTGCTGTCCAATTCGCCGGTAGGCTCGTCAGCTAATATTATGGACGGATTGTTCATCAGGGAACGGGCCAGGGCGACACGTTGTTGCTGGCCGCCAGACAGTTCGTTCGGACGATGGTGCATACGGTCACCGAGCCCCATGGTGGATAAAAGTTCTTGGGCGCGTTTCTTTCTTTCCGAAAGTTTTATGCCGCCGTATTTTCCGGCCAGCATGACGTTTTCCAGGGCCGTAAGCGATGGGATTAGATTGAAACCCTGGAATACAAAACCAATTTTATTGGCACGAATTTTATGCGCTTCATGTTCTTTCATTTTTGAGGTGTCTATTCCGTCAATCACCAGCGTGCCTTCGTCCGGGGTGTCGAGCAAGCCCAGCATGTGCAGGAGTGTTGATTTTCCGCAACCCGAAGGGCCAACAATGGCAGTAAAATCCCCCTCATGAATTTCAATATCAAGGCCGCGAAGCGCTTCGACCCTGTTCGACTTAGCCAAGGTGTATGTTTTTTTAAGTTGTGTCGCTTTGATGATGGTTTTCATAGGTGTTGATTGGTTTAGAGTTCGCGGATAGCGTCAACCGCCTTCATGCGGGATGCTTTGATAGCAGGGATAATGCCAGAAACTATGCCTAAAACAAAGGAAAAGGCCACAACGCTGCCAAGGAAACCGGGGGAAATCATGAATATCTCCGCGGAAGTTTTTGTGTTAAGTGCGTTGGCCAGTAGTGCCCCCAGCCCCATGCCGATCAGGCCACCAACCAGGCCGATAACTCCAGCCTCCAGGGTGTATTCGCTGGCAATGGCTTTGCGTGATGCGCCAAGCGCTTTTTTGATGCCTATCTCCTTGGTACGCTCGGATATGGACATGATCATGGTGTTGATGATGGAGAACCCGCCGACAATCAGGGCAATCAGCGCGCTGCCTAAAATCATGGTGTTGAAAATTGCGGAGGCTTTATCGATCATTTCCCCCATTTTTTTTGGTGACAGCACGACAGCTTCGTCTTTAAACTGGTCCTTGATGCGGTTCGCAACCGTGTCACCATCTTCACCCTCTTTCCATGAGGCCGCGGCCATCTGATTGATGTCTTCCAGTCTGAACGCTTTTGCTTCCTGGATTTGCTGTCTCGTCGCCTCTGGAAGTTTGGCCAGCGCCGCATCCGAAATTTTTGCGGCTTCGTCTGAGCGTTCTTTGAGAGATTTTAGAAAAGGCACCGCCTCGATTAAGAGCAGTCGCGCCTGGTTTATGTTCATGAATACATACTGGTCAGGCCCGGTCAGAGTCTGGTCGGCAATCCCGACAACTTGGAAATCCTTGCCCCGGACTTTGAAAGTATCGCCAACTTTGAGGTTGTTGTCATTTGCGATCGTATAGCCGACGGTGATGGCCGTCTCCGGATCGGATTTCGTAATCATGTGGCCGTCTTTCATGTCCATCGTTGCCCAATTTCGGTTTTCAAAAGAAGTGTTCAGATCCATGCCTTCGATGGTCGCCGGCGGGCCAAAACTCATGCCTTGGCTCGACGGATCGTTTAGGTCCACTTCTTTGAGGGCTAGTTCGACGCCGCCAGCTACTGCCTGTACGCCTTCAACTTTAGCCATCTCATTAAGCGTGTCGACAGCCAGGAATGATGCGCCGCCCATCGAGCCGTATGCGCTGGCCGATGATCCTTTTGGCATGATAGTGATCTGACCCGTGATGTAGCGTTTGCCGCCGCTGATCATTTTGTTGATTTTCAATGACATGGAGCCCATAACGGTAAACGCGAAAATGCCGATGGCAATGCCGAAGATGGTCAGGGCAGACCGCATTTTCCGGCGCCACATATTCCGAAATATTTCCTTCATAATCTATGGAGGTTAGTTATTAGAAAGGTAATTATAGCAAAAAAACGGCCTTCCGTCGAAGGCACATCGCCTGATAATTATTTAGCTAATCTTGGTTATTTTTTCGCTTTTTCCACCACGTTTATTGCCTGCCAAACCCAGTGGTGGCGAATCTTATTTTGCCGGTACATTTTTTCAATTTCCTTGTATGTAAACCACCCGGCATCCAGTATCTCGCTTTTGGGGAAATTCAAATGTCCGCCAATAATCTTGCCGAGAAAGGCGTGCCGGACAGGATGAAACAAGTCTTCATGGTAAACAAAAAGTTTTTTCACCAATTTTACGCGGAACCCGGATTCTTCAAGGGTCTCACGAACGGCACATTGTTCGATGGTTTGCCCTGATTCTGCGCGGCCGGCTGGGATGCTCCATTTTTTCTTGGCTGGTTTTTTTCGATCCTGGACTAGTAGGAATTTGCCATTCTTGCGGAGGACCGTACCGACGACGACTTTGACAGTAACGTAGTTGGGCATATCACTTTACGAGTTTTATTTCTTTGTAAAATTCAGCAAGGAATTTTTCCATATATTTGTGCCGGGATAAGGCGATCTTTTTACCGGTATTGGTATTCATCCGATTCTTCAAAAGCAATAATTTCTCATAAAAATGATTTATAGTAGTATTGGCCAATGGCTTAGACTTATTGTAAAGTTTTCTCCATTCCTTAAATGTCGCGTGTTTAATTATTTTAACAGTCGGGTCGTAAATCGTGCGACCCAAATAACCCCCAAAGGCAAAAGCTCTGGCTATGCCAATGGCGCCGATGCCATCCAGGTGGTCGGCGTCATGCACGACCCTGCCTTCCGGTGTGCTCATCGGCGATAAGGTGCCAGCGCCTTTAAACGACATGTCTGCGATTATTTTCAAGATGTGCTTGATGGTCGGATCGTCAATTTTGGCTTGTCTAAGCAAATTCGAAACCGTCGTTTGGGATTTGTTTGTATTGCCATGATGTAGTTTATAATCATCCAAATCATGTACTAATGCAGTAACCTGCACGATAAACTGATCTGCTTTTTCTCTGGTAGCAATATATTTTGCCATGTGCCAGACACGTAACGTGTGCCACCAGTCATGTACGGATTCTTGGCCCGAAATTTTATGGCGAACCAAGATGGCAACTTTTTTAATTATGGACTGCTTATTCATGAATTTTTTATAAACCTGTCTTTTATAATTGAAAATATTACCAGTACAAAATAAGGCTGGATGAGCATGAACAGGTATTCCTCAAATGGCATTTTGCCGATAACCCAGCCGGTAGTGTGTTCTGGCGGGAACAGCCAGTGACCGCGCGCGATGGCCAGGGTGTCCCAGATCACGCCAACTATAAAAAATACCAGAATGGTAATAATGGCCTGTTTTGGGCTGGCATATATTTTTGCCCGGGATAGCCGGTGCAAAGTTAGGGTCAATAAAAGGAGGCCGACAAGAATAAAGAGATATTCCATTTGTTTTTTTACAGAATGGTTAGCCGCCTATTAACGATTAAATGATTTATTCACTTCACGGTCAAGATCTTGGGCGGTTGTTAAATCATTTGCAAATTCCGGGAATTGCTTACAGGCCTCAATGTATTTACCGGTGGTAAAAATGTCTGGGTATTTGTCATGGTTAACTATAATGCTGGTATTTCGTAGCTTTTCAATAGTGGTCGATGCATAGTTTCGCAGTTTTTCAGCGAGTATATTTCTTGTATCAGTTGATATCGTCTCCCACATTCCAACAAAATTTGGACTCCCAATAGTAGATAATGATTCATTGAATTTTTGTAGATCCATAGATTCAGAGCCGGCAAGTTCTATCAATTTAGTTCGTGAGCTATCTAAAACTAGTGCATCCAAATGCACTTCATTTACTATTTCATCTGAACTAAGAATTTCCTTTGCACGGATATTTGAGCTATCGTATGCCTGGTCCATTTGGGGGGTGCGTCGTCCATGCGCTTCCTCTTTTTCATGAAGTTCGTTTTCCATTTGGCGCAAATCGTCAAGTTCTTTAGTATAATTTTTGATTCGTGCTTTTTTTGCCTTATATTCCATATCATCTCGATTAGCAGTCGATTCCTCCGCTACTTGAAATCTTTTTTTAATGGATTCGTCAATTTCAGGATTAAAACCTCGCGATTCGCTATTCATATTTGTTAATTAATTTAATTAATTATCTAATATTAGCAAAATTATCGCCTGTTGTCAATAGATTGCTTGTTTGAATTCCAACGCCAATGAATTAATACAATAGCGCTGGCCCGTCGGTTGCGGACCGTCATTAAACACGTGGCCGAGATGGGCACCGCATTTTGAACACGATACTTCAGTCCGCCGCATGCCCAGACTTTCGTCTTCTGCAGTAATGATGTTTGCCCTTACAGCGGGATCCCAGAATGAAGGCCAGCCGGTCCCAGAATCAAACTTTGTATCTGATTTGAATAGTTCCTGTCCGCAGTTCACGCAGAAATATGTGCCCCTAGCCTTGTTATGCAGCCACTTGCCGGAGCCAGGCGGCTCGGTGCCTTTTAAAAAACAGACGTTATACTGCTCCGGCGTGAGGCCGGGATTTGGTGTATTTTTAATCATGTTGGTTTGAAATGAATTGCCTGTAAAAGAAGAAGATGAAAAGCAGGCTTGTCGCCGTCAGTATATGCCAGACAGCGTGCCCATTCAAGTAATGTAGCGTATTGGAATCACACCAGATGCGGGTATAATCGAACATCCAGATCACCGCTGCAATAGAAGCGAGTAATACCGCCGCCAGGATGTGCCGGAGACGGTAACGCGTTAGTGTCCGCGACCAGGCGATTGATTCCAGGGCAAAAACAGCCGCCAATAAAATGCCGAAAATCAGGATGCCGACATTATAACCGTAAGCCCGATGGATGAAATACATCGTCAGAAGGCATAAGGCATTGATAATGACATAAATCCAGGCGGTGGTGGAATTTTTTAAGCCCGGTTTAATCCTTTTAAGGTTGAGCACCAGCAGAAGCGTGGAAAATAGGAACATGGATCCAAGGTCAAGCATTTGGCCGATGGCTGTGTAGGAGGCATGGTAGAAAAAGGAAACCGTGCCAATAATTAATGCAATCGGCCCAAGCCACCAAAGGAGGTTTTTTTTATGATGTCTTGCCAACGTTAAGATGATGACACCCACGACAATAAAGGCCAGATTAGACCAGGCATTGGCCGGCTGGACTATCGGAGCACACAGATTCGGCTCGCAAAATTTGATGACCGGCGTGGCCAGTCTTTCATAATATGGGCATGCCGGAATCATGCGGATTGCTGCTTACTTTCCGTCACGCGACGTACGTTATCCAGATTGATAAAAAATAGGGCGGTAGCCACTATAGTGTAGGAAAAAATTATATCGGATAGGGTCGAGACCAATGCGTTAATAATGTGGTTATTGATATTGACGAAGGGCAGGCTGATTAACCAGCTAATCATACCGGTGATAAAGCCAAAAATTATTAAGTAGCCGATAACTTTCCACCACCGTCCTTTGACTACCGATTGGCTGTACCGCAGCGCATCCATGCCGCTCTTATTTTTCAGGACAACAACGTAAGTCGCAAACGCCCAGTAAACTCCCAGGATTATGGCCGGAATGACAAACAAGAAAGTCAGGCCGAGCAAAAAAACCATCATCAGCAATGACGTGCCAATTAAGGGAAGCCAACGGGATAATGCAAAACGGAACACATTTTCGCGTTTAATTGGTTGGCGGTCCAGGCTGAGACTGACGATGTAGGCGATCGCTGCCGGGACCAATACGCCTACCAGCGCCACGAGTAAAGATGAAATACCCAGTCCAATAGCGGAAGACGTATTCAGCGTTTCTCCGCTGGCATCGGCTCCGGGCAAATACATTGATATAATGTTCAAAGGCAGAAAAACTGCTAAAGTAATAAGTACGATAATACTTAAATTTTCGGTATAAATTTTCCAAGCAGCCATCACCAGGTCAGCGATGTTCAATTCCTGGTCCTTGATATTGATAAAAGTATCTGGTTGTTGCGGAGAGTCCATAGTTTTTATTAATAATATATGTTTTTATTAAGAACTAATCGAACTGTGCGTATAGTAATGGCGATCAAGATTCCCGCCACGGCAAAAGGAAGGACGATTTTCATGACTGGGTTTAGCCAGCCAAGTCCGAAAAAACCGTGGAAATCAAAGGGGAAAACGCACCATACTCTATATGTCGCATAGATACTGACAGCATCTGAAAAGGTGCGGGCAACGAAATAAAATCCCCGGCCATCGTAGAATAAGAACAGCAAATTTATTCCCAGTGTTACGCCAAGCGTGAGGTTTACGGCCGGCAAGACATCAGCCCATTCGTGCTTGAGAAACTGCGCCTCCCAAACAAGGAGATTGTTGGCGACGTACAATAGGATCGCATTAATTATTATTGTGACAACATAATCAATCCGTCGTCGCTGGGGGGATTTATTATTTTTTTTATTGCAATCCTTATTCTCAGTGGGGGTAACCACGTTTTTGTCTTGGGAAGTAGTCTCCATACGTTTAAAGTTTGCACTAATTATTTTTTCGTTGTAATGCATTACAACGAAAATGATTAAATTACCTTATTTAATTCGTCAATTACACGCTGGGTATTTTTACCGTCGCGCGGATAATACTTTTCCATATTTAAATTATTGGTTCGCCGCCTCGATAATCCTGACCTGCGGACTTCCGCCGCTGCGGGGCGTGACAATAAGCTCTTCAGCCCCGTCGTTATCAACATCGCCGCCCGCCACATTCACCCCGCCAAGGAAAGTGGTCGGGTAGACATAAAATTCTTTTTGCAGCTTTTCCCGGATGGAATAAATACGTACCAGCGGCGTGGCATTGTTCCCGACACCGACTACTATTTCTTTTGAGCCGTCTCCGTTTATGTCAACCCCTGCGACGGAGACGCCGCCGCGGTAGCCGCTGCTGAAGGCGTAAAATCCAGGTGAGATCCGTGTGATTGATCCTCGCCTGATCTGGAATATTTGGATATGCGGCGCGCCGATTTCCGGACCGGTGATGATTTCATCACGGCCGTCACCGTCAGCATCAGCCGTGGCCACGCGTATGCCCCCACGAAAATTGCGGTCATACGCCATGAAATTGGTTTTGATATTGCCATTGGCATCATATACCAGGACATGAGGACCGCCGCCGGCGCTGGCCGCGACAACGATATCGGAAATCTGGTCGCCATCAATATCGCCGCAGGACAGGTTCACCCCGCCGGTAAACTTGCCGTCCAGGACATAGAAGCCGTTATTGATTACTGCCCCTTCGCCAGAAAAAATCTTTACCAGCGGCCAGCCGCCCTTGCCCTGGGCAGTGATGATCTCGTCCTGGCCGTCAGCATTAACGTCGCAGATGGCAACCCGCGCACCGTTTTTTAAATTTTGGTCAAAGGCGTAAAAATCCTTCAGGGCCGAGCCCTTTTGGTCCAGTACCTGGATATGGGGGGCTAACCCCGATTCTGCGCCGGCTACGATTTCTGCCAGGGCGTCGCCTGAAACATTGCCGGACGTGATGCTGAACCCTCCCCGAATGTTCTTGTCAAAAGCGAAAAATGAAGTGCCCGTGGCCAATGGCGGAACGTATGGTTTTGTATTGTCGATAAAGACCAGGGAATTAGGCAGGTTGCGGCCAGGGCCAACACCGTATTGGCCATTGTAATATAGGGCGGTGGAGCCGCCTCCATCCAGGTTGACCGCGTATTCCATACCCATAGCCTTCATGGCATAGCCCAGGTCCATCACTGTGGAAGACGATGATGCGACCAGGTAGATGTTGTCACCCTTGAAACCCAGGCCAGACCGGTTCGATTTAGTCGTGCGCTGTTTGGTGTCCAGTTGGTCAGGAGTCACGGTCATTTGGTTTTCAAAAATCAGGCCGGGCCCGTTGGAAATTAATGCCTGGAGTTTTGTATTGTTAAGCGCCTCAAACGCGCTCTGACCCGGCCAGTCTTTCGCAGTTTTGAAAAAATGCAGCCGGTTTTGTGTATCAAAGGCAACAACCGGCCCAGGATTGAACTGGTTTTGGTATGAATTGGCATAAGTTCCTTTCAGTGAGTCGTACCACATCCAGTAATACGACCCTTCCTTGCCGGCGCACCATGAATAATCAGACGGGCAAAAGTAACTGCCGTTGATTCCGGCAAAACCGCTGACCTGGTCGACATAGGACTTCAAAGACCGAACCGGACCCGAGGCGTTCATCCGCTCGCCCGATACGTCGGTGAGTGACCGTATTTGCAGGTTCGTATCCTTTAAGTTGATCCGGATTAATCGTACGGAAACAACGCCTACCTCTGTCGGGACCGTCAGGCTTTCCCAGCCGGAATCAAGGGCTGATGCATTTTGAGGAGAGGTAACTATGAAAAGACCGACTATAGCGATTATGACGGCCAGTGGGAATGGTAATGTGATTGTGTTGTGACGCACGCGGGTTGTTGTCAGATAGTATTTTCCAATAAATTATATCACAAAAAAGCCTTATGAGCATCGTCAGGAAAGGCTAAATAAACAATGGTTTTTTATCAAACACAATCTGCCACAATATAGTCCATCCAAAAATAACCGGCGGTACGATGTAGTCCCCCAGGTATCTGATCCGGTAACCTTTGGAAATCCCCAATTTTGTCAGCAGAAAATAATAAAAGGTTACGCCGCGTTTTTGCAAACGGAATTGTGCCCTCGTCAACAGGCAATTGCCAAGCCAGATGATTTGAAGAAAATAAAGGGCGATTCCCAGCAGAATCAATGCCCAGCTAAATACGAATGGCGCCATCCACACTATTAAAAATACCACGACATGTAGCCAAGCTACGGGTGTGAATGGCCATTTTTTTATTGCTTGCGGATCAGTTGATGGTTGGCTACACGTATTATTTCATCAAGCTGATAAATTTTTCCCTCAGTTTTGAGATTTTGGGGTTGATCGTTATCCGGCAATATGGCTGGTTGGGGTTTTTGGCCATGTAGTCACGGTGATATTCCTCGGCGGGATAAAACTCGGCGGCTGGCCTTATTTCTGTAACAATTGGCCGGCTGAATATTTTATTGTCAGTAAGTTCCTTAACGACCTGGATGGCAGTTTGGCGCTGATGATCATCATGATAAAAAATTACTGACCTGTATTGGTCGCCAATGTCATTGCCCTGTCTTCCCAATGTGGTCGGGTCATGTGTTGCAAAAAAAACCTCTAGCAGTGTTTCGTAGGATACGCTTGAAGGATCGAATCCGATCTGGACTGCCTCTACATGGCCGGACGTCCCGGTGCATACTTGTTCATAGGATGGGTGAGGCATGATTCCCCCGGTGTATCCGGGCATCACATTTATAACGCCTTTTAATTTTTTAAAAATTGCCTCAGTACACCAAAAGCATCCTCCGGCAAAAGTGGCTACCGCTGGCGTAAGGTTATTATTGGCCATAAAAGATTGGTGATTGTATTATATACCTTGATTGTACGACAACCAGTATAAGCTGACAAATAAAAAACGCCTCCATGAAGGGAGGCGTTTTTTGGCGGCCAGAAACTCCGGTTGTTATTTTATCCCATGGTTGCCTGGACCGAACCCGAGGCCAGCCATGACTGGCTGGGTTTGAGCCTGCTGGTATATCTCGTCTGCCTGGGTTTGGGTCATGTAGCCGACTTTGACCATGTCATCTAGTTTGGCCTTGAGGTCGGAGAGGTGACGCGTCTTCATGGTGTCGTATGTAACGCCATGTTCAGCGGCAATTTGGTACATTGGTTTGCCGGACTCAATTTCCTTCTCCAAATCTTCAACCGACATATTGAATAGCGTGGCTTGTTCCTCTAGCCGCTCCAGGTGTCTTCCGTTACGACCATTGTGAATCGGCTGTTCCGCAACGGTCGCAGATTGAACCGTATTACTGGAGGCGGTTGTAGTGTCGTTGGCTGTTTGGGCATGGACGACACCGATAGCCGCCAAAGCCAGCGAACTGGCCATCACGACGGCGAGAAAGAGCTTAGAACTTTTGGACATAGGCAAGTGATATTAGTGGATTAGATGCGCGCAATTATTACTATATATTATTAATGTGAAAATCGGATGAATAAAAAATCTCCCCATAATAGGGAGATGGCTGGCGCGTCCTTGTGCGAAGTTGAATTCTTATGGAAGCCCGGTGGTTGGGTTCAGGGGGCCGTCATATTCGCCCAGGACAGTCCGGAAGCGTTTCGGATTGATCTGATGCCGTTTGATGGCAACTGTAGCCTTAGCTTTTTTCCTGGCCTTGGCCAGAGCACGTTGAGCGCTGAGAGTAACATCAATGTCTCTCTGCCTGGACATGAAGCCGACGATTTTTGCCACGGCCGGTGAAATACCTTGTGTCATGATTCCTCCTTAGGCGTCACGTAGAGGGGCGGTAAGTGCAATTTCGTACAGTGTATCAGCCGGGGGTGGCCGTGTCAATCCGCCTGGTTGGAGAAAAAATACCCCCACACCATCGAATGGTATGGGGATTTGTTCATTGAGTGAATGCGAAGGCGATAATCATTGCCAGGTACAGTCCGAGGAGCATCACTCCTTCGCTCATGGTCCACCGGTTGTCGCGGAGCACCAGATAGGTGCCGATCAGGCTGATGAGCAAAACGCCGAACGGCATGCCAGTGAAGTTAAGCGTGAAAGGATTACCGATCAGGTAGCCGAACAACACTGCGCACGGCGCAACCACCATGCCTACCTGCGAGGCCGAGCCGACTGTCAGGGCCATGCTAAGTTCGGTCATGCGTTTGTATGCTGCGGATACCGCAATGAGGTGTTCGGACACATTCATCAGTGTTGGCGCAATCACGAATCCGATTGCAGCCTGTGAAATTCCTGAAGCTGTAGCTACGGCTTCCACGTCGTCGGTGATGAGCTTACACATGGTAATTGAACCGGCAGTGGTAAGTGCCAATGTGCTTACTGACCGTAACACGCTCCAGTGGTGCTTAAGCTGTTGCGACTGCTCACCGATCATTTCAGTCCGTTCGTCGGATCGTGACATGAAGAAAAAAAGGATGTACGTGATAAACAACATGGATCCGAAGAGGTAGCTCATCGGTATCTGCCGGTTGGCCGAAATGTGAGATTCAAACAGGCTGGGCAGGAACAGGATGACGGCCATCAGAAAAAACTGGTTGATAAACAGTGAAGAGGTGTGCTGATTTAAAGGCAGTGTCCCATGTTTGTGGCATCCGACGATGATGGCGATACCCATCACCAGGAGCAGCGTCCCACTGATTGAACCAATGATCCCTCCCAGCACCATCATGTGCAGGTTTGCTTGGAGCGCCAAGAAGATGAAGATAAGCTCCGGCAGGTTGCTTAGCGTAACGCTAATGAAACCGGCTTTTTTCTGTCCGGTCCGGTGTGCCAGATGGTCAGTGGATCTGTTCATGTAGGTATTGAGTGGGATCAGGGCAATCGCAGCTGAACCCACCGTCAGCATCGGCTGATTCAGCACAAACCGACTCACTAGTGCTATTGGGATCCCTGCGAGTAGGGCGATAAGAATCCACCACATGTAATCCTCCAAATGTATGCTTGTTTTATCATTATCAAAGGGCGTGAAAATCCTAATATTTTAACAGAATGCGCTTTTTTGTCAATATAAAAAACTCCTCCATTGCGGCGAGATGTTATAATATTCCTTTTATTAGGCAACGAGATAGATATATTGCAGTACTTCTTTACCGCAATTCGTGACGTTATGCAGTGTCCGGGGCGGATTGTAGGCAATATTATTGGCTTTAACTTTTTGTTTTTTTCCATTTGCCAATAGCATAGCCGTGCCTTTCAGGACAATAATTATTTCCTCGCGATTACCCGTAGTGTGTTCGCCGACCGACTGGCCAGGCTTTAATATTTGAAAACCACTACGTATCTTTTTCGTTATGGGAGGACTAAACAACTGCCCCCGTTTCAGTGGTTTTTTCGTTTTCATTGATTTTTTCCGAGGTTCTTAATATGCTGGACTAATTCATTAGCCCGTTGTTGGTAAAAATCACGGGAATATTGTTGGCCATCCAATAGTGGACTGATTGGGGCGCCAATCGTCATTTCCACGCTATGTGTTCTCCATGGTTTCAATGGCCAGAACGTTACCGGCCAGATAGAATCCGAGCCTTTGATATTGACGGGGACGATGGGTGCATTGGCCAGCTGGCTGATGACTAAAGCTCCGGTGTGGATGCGATTTGACCGGTGACGGGGATGGATATCGCCTTCCGGAAAAATGCCAACGGTGTTTTTTTGGTGCAGTTTTTCCACCGCCCTGTTTATGGTGTGGTGGTTATCAGGTATGGCCTGCCCGATGTGATGCACTATTAAACGGTGCCACCAGTCATTCAACAGTCGGGATTGGGCGATATATGTAATGGGGCGTTTGAAGGCCAAAATCAGCAAGATGGTGTCCAGTGAGCTCAGGTGATTAGAAGCGACCAAACAAGGACCGGCCGGAACGTTTTGCAGGCCGTCGATCTTTTTAAAATATATGGAAAAAGGTTTCAGTAATGTCCAGGGTATGCGCATTTCAATCGCTCTGCTTAATTTTGAAATTAGTTACCAGATTTCCTTATGGATTCTAGAACGGTCAAATTCTTCTTCTGAATGTGGCGTCATCATTTCATCCGGATAACCTATGGCAATGGCATTTATTACCGTGTAATTGCTCGGGATGCCAGTAATTTTTTTCACTTCATCAGCTACCGGTGGTTTGAAGTTTTTCCAGACAGACCCCAGCCCCAATTCAGTAGCCTGAAGCAGGATGTTCTCCGACGCTAGTGATAGGTCCTGGACCGTTTGCCCGGTTTTATTCGGGTCAGTTGCCGGGATTATCAACAAAGGCACTTCACGGACAAAGTCCTGTTCTGGAGGCGCGATGGCGTAGATAGCGTCTTTAGTTGTCTGTGATGTGATGATCAGTAAATTAATTGCTTTATTGCCGCGTGATGAGGGAGCATATTGGGCAGCCTGAAGTAATTCCTGCACCATTTTGTAGGGGATTGGGTCAGCCTTGAATCGGCGGATACTGCGGCGGTTTTGGATGGCAGGAAGTACCATATAAATTATTCCGGGGCTTGGAGCAAGTCTATCAGTTGCTGGGCGATTTTAGCATGGTGCTGTTCATCCGTGATGATGCCCTGAAGTATGGCTCGATCTTCTTCGTCCGTGATCAGTGGCAAAAGCGATTTGTATATCTGTTCAGCCTTAACTTCCATGAATTTTATTTCAATGCAGTCGTTGACCAGTTTTTCGATTGAGTTCGCCATGGCTAGTATTTTAAGGCTAATTCGGACAGGAGTTTCTTATGCCGTTCCGAATCGCGTACAAGGATAGTGAGCATTTCTACGATTCTCTTTCTTTTTTCCTCTGATAAGCCCTGAAATTCCTCGGCTTTGGTAATTTCGCTGACAATGACATTTATGACATTCTCTTCAAAATTGACACCGGCGCCGATTTGGTTTTTTAGGTTGTTATTCATGATGTTATTGTAACACGTCAGCCAGTAATCTGTTAACGTATTCCAGAGAGCCGTCATGGGTGATGATGACGTCAAATTTTTCGCGGAATGCCAAGAGTTGTTCGTCTACGTTTTCATTTAAAAATCCGACGGTCAGGAGGTTGCCGTAATCGAACCCCTGGACCATGCCGATGTCATCAATGAAATCACCGAGTAAAATTACATTTTTTCGGTTCCGTACGTCTTTATAGGCAGGGAAGTTTTGGATGGCCGTTTCGTCTTTATTCAGCGAATGGATGATCGGCTGGTGAACGCCAACTGCCCGGCCATGTGAGTCCCAAATAAACCTGTTGGATATGAGGTGGATATTATCAGTTAATATATTTTTTGAAGAAAGAAATTCTGAAATGGCGTCGCCGCCAATACCGCTGGCCGACATGATTACCAGCGGGATGCCGCTTTTCGACAGTATATTAAAAAATTTTTCATAATCGTCGCGCATTTCTATTTGGGAGGATGTTATGGCCCGTTTGATGTCATTTTTGGTCAAACCGGAAGAAATAAGGAGGTCAAAATGCCTACTCCACCACTCCATCATCAGGCTTTTCCGTTCGGCGAGTGGTATGTTGGGGTCCTTTTCGATAGGGTAATAATGCGCCGCCAATTCTTTTGCTTTGGCGGTATACTCTGCTGATAGGTAGTTGTTGTCTCGGATAATGGCTAGTAGAGACCATATTTTTTTGCCATTTACATATGCCTTGATCAAGGTCCGGTCAAAGTCGGAGAGCACATGCAAAGAGAGTGGGCCGTCATTTTTTATGGCCTTAATTTTTACGTCGAGACTTTCTCGGTTTGGGATTATTATGTCCTGCATGCACTTATTATAACAAAATAGTGGAGTATTGGCTCCACTATTTATCTTTGTGTTTTTATCTCACTTCACCCAAGCCACGGTACCAGCCTTGGGGTTTTTTACAGAGAGGGCATTTGCCGGGAGCGTATTTGCCCTTATGGATATAGCCGCAATTTTCGCATTTCCATTCAATTTCCTCTTCAGCCTGGTAGAGCTTGTTCTCTTCCATTTTTTTTGCGAGTATCCGGTACCGCTCGGCGTGCTTTTCCTCCACCATGGAGATCCGCTTGAAAAGCTCGGCGATCTCCTTTTCGCCCTCTTCCTCGGCATCTTTCTGGAAATCGGGGTACATAGTGCCGAATTCGTACTCCTCGCCCTCAGCCGCATGCTTCAGGTTGGTCAGCGTATCAGCTACTGGGTGGATATCATAAGTATTGGTCATGACAGTCTTCTCCGGAATTTTTTCCAGCTCTTCTTCTGCATGCGCTCGTTCGTTATCGGCGGTTTCCTCGAATACGCGCGCGATCCACTCATGACCCTCTTTCCGCGCCTGCTTGGCGTAAAAAGTGTACTTGTTCCTGGCCATTGATTCGCCCGCAATGGCTTTCAGTAGGTTTTGGTAGGTTTTGTTCATATGCCATCAATTATTGGTTAATTATTTGCTATTGAAATATTTTTTCATCGGTTCCCAATAGAAGTCTTTCCAGCCCTGGGCTATGTCCTTGGCCACGGCTAAGGGTACCCCGGTCTGCGTAAACAAAAGTTTTGTGCCGCCTGGAGCCGGCAACAGATGCACGGTCAGGGTGGAAAAATGTCCCTCGGGCCAGTCTTCCCCGCGCCAGGTCTGGATAATTTTTTTGTCCTTGATGAGCTCGATATTTTTCCCGGTCGCCCATCCGCCGAATGTGGAAAACTCCCCGCCAACCGCACGACTGATTTTCGCTTCACTGCCGGTGAGCTTGGAGTGGCTGGCGCTATCCATCCATGCTTCATAAATCTGATGAGGGGTGCCGGGGATCATCCCGCCCTGCTTGATGGAGGTGGTGGTGGATTTTTTTTGGTGGTTCATGGGTGGATGTCCGGGATATTATTTTTTCAGCAAATCGCGGATTTCCGTTAGCAGCTTTTCCTGTGGCGTCACCTCTGGCGGTTTGGCCGAAAGCTCCTGTTTCTTGAGTGAGCCGATTAATTTTACCATTAGAAATATCACTCCGGCAATGAGCAGAAAATCAATGACCGCCTGGATGAAGGCGCCGTAGTTGAGCGTGGCAGTTGCCGTGCCGTCTGCCGCTTTTTTCAGGACAATTTTCAGGCTCGTGAAATTAACTCCGCCAAGGAGCATGCCGATAAAAGGCATCAGCACGTCATTGACGAACGAAGTGATGATTTTTCCGAAGGCCCCGCCGATGATGACCGCCACGGCCAAGTCCATGACATTTCCTTTGATGGCAAATTCCTTGAATTCTTTGATGATTTTCATAATAATATAATTAATATTTAAACTGCAGGGCGCTACCCGCCAATATTCATTTGTAAAAAAGTGTTTTCTTTTTCTCCCATTACCGATTTCAGGCTACACTTTTCCCATATTTTTTCGACAAGCTTATCGGTTCGGTCATTCATTTTACGTTCGCCACATGGAACATTGTAACCTTTTCCGTATTTTGCCCAATAGTAACGGAAATAATTGTCCCTCGCATAGATCATTTCACCTTTCAGTACCTCGTCCAGGTGCTGGCGCTCCGCATCAGTCAGTATGGATTTTTCAGGCTTACTTTTTTGTATGATAAGAAATTTTATTGTTTCCTCATTTGTCGTCAGCTCTTCCAACATGAGGTTGGCCTCAGCATTCACCTTATTGTCGTAGGTCATTTCAGCGGATTTATGTTTGCCGTCCTCCCGGAAACCGGACATATGCTTGGCGTGCCGCCCCTCATGGAATACGGTGCCATACATACTGTCAGGCTTTATTAGAGCAATATCGTTGAATTGGATGTAGATGGCATTTTTTTGCAATCCCAGCCTATTCACAAAAGTTTCCGTGTGATCTTCTGGGTTGATGGTAAATGCCGCCACGGCCCCATACTTAAATCGCAGCATTTCTTTCTCCTCATCGGGTAAATTTTTCATAATGTCATCGAAAGTGGCGATGATCACCGGGGTTTTGCTGTCTTTCAGGTCAGGGTAAAAACGTTCATAGCCCTGCAGAGATTCGCGGGTTTTTTCGCTGGAGTAGTTCAGTCCAGAATCGAATTCCCGGTCAGATTCTTTTTTCTCCGGTAGCGTCATAGCCTCAAGTCCTGATCGTTCCAGTAGTAGTGTCAATGCAGCTGCGCCCATACAGGCTAATACCCTCCGGCGGGAGATGGGGGCTTGATCTTTAGTGTTTCGTGTCAGGTCTTCAAGCACGTTCTCAATACCTTCCTCATTGTTTTTGGCAGGCGAAGGGGTTTGCTTTTCTATGTCTGGTGAGTATGCCGGACTCTCGTGATTCATAAGTAGGTATAATAGTTATCTAGTACTCAATATCAATTATTAAGGCATTAATATTTAAAAAGTGTTCCATATAGTACTAGTAGGCCAGTAATGAACGTGAAAATTAGGAAAGTTGACTTTCTTACCACCGTGATTGTTCGCAAATGATTGATTTGGAACGGAAGAGTAGCGGGCACGAGAAAAATGGCATTCAAGAATAAAATAATAATTAATAGGCAAATTTCTATGGAGACCAGCTGTCCGATTAGCGGGATTTCTGGCCAGTTACGGAAAATAAACACCATACATGTGGTCAGTCCGAGTGCCATAGTCAGACTTCCAATTATTTCATTGCGTCGATTACGTGTGGAGATGGTCTGGAGTTTTTTAAGCCAGTATGGCTCAGGTCCATGCAGGTTAGCCCATAAATTACGGATATGCTTGATACCGGACCACATTAACCATGACACCGCGATAATATCTATAAGAATTATTACAATTTTTATGCCCAAGGTCATAATGTATTATATTAACAAATCATACATCCGGTATGTCTTATAAATATGCGCACCGAGTTTTTCCAATACGCGGCGCATGGGCACATTCGACTCATTTATTAACGAGCCCTCAGCGAAGAGGTAGCCCTTTTTCCGGCCCTCCTCGTAAGTTTTTTTGTAGAAAACCTTGTCATAATCATTATGCCTGAATTCCTTCAGGATGCCCATAACGAGGACCCGCACCCCATTTATATGCCTTTTTTTCCAGAGCATTTTTATCAAGCCAAATGGGAAAAGACGGCCATTGGCGACTTTCAGCACTTGGTTGGCGTCCGGGATGCTCAGCGAAAATCCGATCGGCTTGCCATCAACTTCCCCGATAAAGGCGATATCTTCATCCAGAATCATTTTCAGCTCATGGGCCAGGGCCATGATCTCTTTATCGGTGAACGGTACCGCGCTCCAGTTTTCGTGCCATGCCTGGTTATATATGGCGTTGACGATTCTTGCCTCATTTTCCAGGTCTTTAATTTTCATTTTCCTGACCTTGAATTCAGGATGCTTTTTTGACACCGCATCTGCCTTGGCAATCACATCTGCGGGCAGGCCGGTCTCGGTATACATCTGGTAGGCGTACATTTCCTGGGACATTTTGAATCCGTACTTGATGAGAAGACCCTCATAATACCAGGGGTTGTATGTCATCATGATGACCGGTGGGGAGTCGAAACCCTTCACCAGCAGTGAGTATTCCCCGTTGATGGAAAAATTTGCCGGCCCTCGCATTTTATTATAACCAAGATTTTTTAACCAACCCCGGCCATGGTCAAACAGGGCTTTTACCACTTCGTCGTCATCGATGCTCTCAAAAAAACCAAAAAATCCAACTTGCTCGTTATATTTTTTAACATGCAAAGTATTTTCGTGCACCGAAAGCCGGCCGACTGGCTCGCCATCCCGGTACGCCATCAATAGTAATACTTTGGAGTGGTGGTAGTAGGGATTTTTCCCTGGATCAAAAAAATTACACTGGTCACGGATGAACGGCGGCACCCAATTACGGTCGTTTTTGTAGATACGCCAGGGGAACAAAACGAATTGCTTGATTTCGGCTGGCGTTTTGATTTCCTTGATGGTAATCATGTAGGTCGGTACGATAAGTATACCCCATTATGGTTCTAAGTGGGTAGTAATGCCCAATTTTTCAGCGGGCCGACCTATTCGTATCTCAATGCGTCAACCGGATTGAGGCGACTGGAGCGGACTGCCGGCCCGAGTCCGGATAATAAACCGATAATGGTCGTAAAGGCAAGCACGCCGACAATCAGCCACCAGGGGAATGATGACACTTTATCAAACGGAAAATTTACCGAGGAGGCGTATTTGTCGGCAATAACGTTGGCTACCTTACCGATCAGAAAACTGAGGAGAAGGCCGAAAATGCCCCCGAAAAATCCCAGCAGTGCGGCCTCAAATGTAAACAAGCGCCGGATTGTTTTTTTCGTGGCGCCGCAAGCCCGCATGACACCGATTTCACGGATGCGTTCGTAACCGGCCATGACCATGGTATTGATAATGCCAATGGCGGCCACAAACAGTGAAATACCGCCGATGGCGGCCAGGATTGCTCCAATGCCCAATAACATCTTGTTCATTTCGTCCAGCATATCTTGGGCTGTCGCTACCCCATATCCCATTTTGGAAATCGCGTCAGATACATCCTTGATCGTGTCCGTACTGTCGGTTTTCAGCATGATTGATCCATATCCGTTTTTAGTAAAGTCGTCAGTTTTTACCAACACTTGTTCTGACGTACATTCCGGACCGGTGTATTTTTGAGACGGTTGATTGTATTTTTGCTTTTGCTGCTCATTCCACATCCTCCACTGCTCTTCCTGTTCTTTGGTGCAGGTGCTCTGCCATTCCCAGCGCACATGGGTCATTAATCTCTTGGCCCAGGCGATGTTGATGAAGTTCTGACTGTCGTCAAAAGTACTGCTCTCTGCCACCCCGATTATTTCTACCGGAATCTCGATGGTTTTTTTCTGCTGCTGTTCCCACCAGTCTTTATTGTCGCCTTCTGGAGGTTTTTCCGGCAATACATCGCCCCAATCCGGCAAATCACCGCCCTGAAATATGAAAATGACCCTTTGTCCGATAAGATCCTTCGGATTACCTGCGTAACCGTATGTTTTTGCGAAACGCGTACTGACGATTATTTTATCCATGTCGTCGCGGGTCAGCGAACGCCCGGCGGCTAGCGGCATGGAAAAAACCGTTGAGCCCGGGTCGTAGGACATGAAGTTGGCCCACATTTTTTTCTCCTGGCCGTCCAGGCGCATATTCTTGATCCATAGTCCGCCGCCGATCGGAGTGGCGTCAACCACGTGGGGGATGGCTTTCAGTTTGGCCACTACCGTATCGTCCAGTTTTTTATCCTCCGCCACATCGCCCGTATCGCCGGTCTGGAAAAGACCGCCGCCGTTTTCCGCCGCGTTCGGGTCCGGCGTCACCGTCACTAAGGTGAAGGCATCCATGCTGGCGAAAAAGTCTACGACAGACTGGCGGATGGTGGTCAGCAATGAAACCATGAGAATGATAGAAAGCGAGCCGATGGTGATAGCCACAATGGTCAGGAATGTCCTGACTTTGTGACGGACTAAGTTTTTGAATGCAGAACGGAAATAATCGAGGAATCTCATACGGTTATTTTATTTTTCCATCAGTGATGGTCAGCTTGCGTTTGGCTTCTGTAGCCACATTCGGATCGTGGGTGATGATGATAATGGTAACGCCAAGCTCTTTATTTAGATGTTTTAGGATGTCGACGATTTCTGCGCTTTTTTTCGAATCGAGGTTACCGGTCGGTTCGTCGGCAATGATAATTTTCGGGTTATTGGCCAGTGCCCTGGCGATACAGACCCGCTGTCGCTGTCCGCCAGACAGCTGGCTGGGCCGGTGGTTCATCCTGTCGCCCAAGCCAACCGCTTTCAGGCATTCGGTTGCGCGTTTTTTACGGTCCGATAGTTTAGTTTTGGCGAATACTAGGGGCACCATGACGTTTTCCAGGGCAGTATAGTTGGGTTGGAGATTGAAGTTTTGGAACACAAAACCGACCATCTTGTTCCGGTAATGGGAAAGGGTTTTATCATTTGCTTGGGCTAGGTTTTGGTCATCCACAAACACTTCGCCCTCATCGGGCGTGTCGAGACCGCCAATTATATTGGCCAGGGTCGACTTGCCGGAGCCGGATGGGCCTGTTATGGCAATAAAATCGCCGTCGTCGATATCAAGGTTGACGCGGTCAAGAGCGTTAATTTTTTCACCACCCAGCTCGTAAATTTTTGAGACTTTTTTGAGCTTTATCATCCGGTTGGAACTGACGTTTATTTGGGTTACCAATAGTATACCACGAATAGGCGGGAAAAGGGATGTCGCGTCGCTGACTGATTGCCAGATCCCATCCAAAGATTCACTTTATAATTTTTTTCAGGCCGGCGATATATTTCAGGAATAAACCTCTGGTCGTTTCGTTGGAAAAGGGCCTTTTGGTATGCTTTTCGTCATTCAGGATGCGGCGGAGCGTTTTCATTTTATCACCGTGGTTAAACATTTTCGTGAAAATTTTGAAACCCTCAGGGGTGGCCATCCAGATGAAATCCAAGTCATTCAAAATGGCCAGTATCTGGTTTCTTTTGTATACAGTGCGGTGCCCAAAGATCCAATTGTCATGAACTGAAATCCAGTAGGCGATTTTTCCAATTTTTTTGGGCGGGTATTTGACTTTTGTAAGTATAGTTTTCGCCAGCCTTGACCCGGTAATCATGTGCTCTTTTTTCCTGTTTTTCTGGAAATATACCGGGCCGGTCACCCCATATCCGATATCGTGCAAAATGACCAAGGGCATGAGCAGGGTGTCGTCCACTTTTTCCTTTTTGCAGACAGTCTGGGCATCCCTGATCAGCAATTTGACATGAAGTAAATCAAATGGCCGACCTTTTTTGTAGTAAGGCTGGGCCATCTTCCAAATAGTTTGGTAAATTTTTTTCATGAACTGCCCATTATGAAAACTCAGCTCAAATTTACATCTAGTTTATTTTGTAAGAATTTTTTCCGTCATTCAATTCAGCGTGTTGTCATCACATCAACATTTTTTTCCGAAATAAGGGTGCGAAAATTTTGCCGAAAAAGAAATAGGTTCAGTAATACGGCTGCCCGTCTGACGATAAGAGCAAAGAGACCATAAGCGATTGGCAGCCAGGCAGGCATGCCCAGTAAAACGTCATTAGCGTGTGTCCAAACCCCAGCGCGCGTGGCAACGATTTCAAGCACTGTGCCGGTAATTATTGCGATTATGATAAAAAATCGATCAGCCGAAGTATGGAAAACAATGACAGCGGCAGTTAATATAAGTAAGTAAATTAATACTAGCATAAAAGTCGTTTGCCAAAACAGCAGGGCGGCGATGATTATCAGACCCAGCAGTGCCGCGTCTGTCAGGAACATCAGCGGAATGGATAATTCCCGTGCGTGACGCGTATAATGGATATTTTCGTGCGAAAGGTTAAAAAAGAAGTCGCGCATACGTCGGCCAAAGAGAAATGCAAAGCCCCAGAAAAAAGGCGTCCAAAGGGCGAGCCCAAATAATACTGGATTGCCGTACTGCCAAACATTGGCATCAATAATGATAATTTCGGTGACTGATCCCAGAATCGCGCCGACAAGAAAAAAAACATAATCCTCTCGTTTATGGAAGAAAACGAATCCAACAACAGCAGTCACGACAACAATACTGGTTGAGAGGGCGGTTGAACGCCACCATAGCAGGACGCTTCCGACAAGAATTCCAAACAGGAGCGTGTCTATACAAAGCGCTCGTAGGGGGGTCAAAGATTTCCTGAAATGCTGCATATTAGTTATTATTTTGGTAGTATTTTCTGATCCCCATCCATATTTTTCCAATGGTATTTTCGCCATTGCCTTCAGGTCCGCATCCCCAAAAACTGTCGACTGGTGAATTCTCGATAATTGTTCTTGTCCCTGTTTTTTGCAGCTGCTCACGTACGTCTTGGTGTTGTTCGGCCTTGGCCGTGAGAATTTCTCTCATTACCGACGCCCTGTTTTCATACCATTCTGGTAGGACTTTGTCCTTATTTTCAATGGCGATGCGTTTGGCGGCTTCGGGACTGCCCGCTGCCAGAATTGCGTTGGCCACGTCCGGTGCGACAGTGGAGAATTTTTTCCACTGGAAAGCGTGCTCTGCCGTCGGAAACGTTTTGCCCCAGAGTTTGATCGCGTGTGCGGAAAAGCTGTCCAGCACGTGAAAGGCAGGTGTGAAAAAATATACTGCGTCATCAGTTTCTTTATTCAGGCCTTCGCTGGAGTCTGGGTACATGAGCGCGATTTTTTATCTTTAACTCTTTTTTAAATTTGTGGAGAATATAGTCGGGGAGAAACCTGTTTTTATAGTAATGCATTTTGATGCTCATTGGCAGATTTGGGAATGTCCTAATGATGTCACGGCAATTGTTTTGGCCACAATGACATTTCATTTTCCATAATTTTTTCCACTCGATTTGCCATAGTTTGTCATTTGTCCATTCCACTCCGGAGTAGTCGTACGTTATTTCCTCACCCTTACTGATGTTGCGGATCGCCTTCATTCGTTTGCTCCGATATGCGTACAGGTTTGGATTGCATGAATGGTTGATGTAGATGTACGGTTTATTGAGCAATACGTACCTGGTCCAGCTGATCTGGAACGGATCGTCTACCCGCACGGATTTTTCTGCCTGGCGTTTTCTCAGTTTGGAAATTGCAATTTCTGATCCCATCATGACACATACTAATTCGTTTTTTTTAAAATCCCGAGCGGCGACGACACCATGGCCCTGGATTTTTGATTTTACGACTTTGATATCTTCACGGTGTCGCATGATATAAGTTGAAATATGGCGGTCGATTTATTTTATGATTGGCGATGCGGCTGGCACAGAAGCACTGCTTGATTGGATTTTCTTGTAGAGGTAGATATACGCCAGCCATACTACCGGCATGGCTACGAATATTCCCACTCCGAGGCAGATAGCCCCGAGGATCATGACGCCGATCGTGCCGAGCGCAAAGAGGAATAGCGACCCTTTGATGCCTTTGGTAAGCTCCGTACTTTGTTTCATGGCTTCGCTGATATCCAGGTTTTTGTCGATTATCAGCGGGACGGTGAACATGAAGCGTAATCCAAAGTAGATGCCGGGGATGATCAAGGCGATGAAACCCAGTAAAACGATGACCCCGATAAGTATTGAAGCCCCAAGTACCCGCCAGAAGTATGCAAACTGGGTAAAAACGTCTGTCAGCTCGCGTTTTGTGCCGCTGTAATAGTCCAGAATAATCTTGGTGTAACCGCAGGTCATCCACGCGCTGAGGAAGATGCCCAGAAAACTTAAATAAGTCCTGCCCTCCTTTGGGCCATTGGTAATGCTTTCTATTATTATGACAATAACTGCCAGCCCGACAAAATACCAGAAATTTTTTTTCACCTCTGTCCAGCCGTAGCTGAACGCTTTACCGACTTCAACTTGCTTTGTGTCCATGACGTTTATGCGTTATTAATTAATGATATGCTTATTATACCAGCTTTTTTGCCCACCCGGCAGCGCGTTCCAGTTCGCCATCCTTCAGCGGGCCTTCTTTACCCAGGACGAAGAATGGTTCAGGCGGAACTGTTTGTTGGCCGCCCTTGTCAACCAGTGCCTCATTTATTTTTTCCGCCGCATAACCGATAGTTTTTGTCAGTAAACGGATGAACAGGCCGTGCGTTTTAGCGTCAAATCGCGTATCAAACGCGGCGACTTTTGAATTCTTCAGGCCATCGGCTGGAATATTGTTGATCAGGTTTTGGACTGACATCGTAGCCCGTCCGCCCTGAGTCGGTGAGCCGATAACTAATATTTCAGCTGACGTTAGCTCGGCAGTATTAGTTTCGTTAGGCCTAACGATTTTAGTATCGCCGCCTAGAGCCTGGCTAATGGCTCTGGCAATTTTTTCCGTGTTGCCAAACTGGGAATCATAGACAACGATGGATTTCATGGAAATTATTATTTAATATTTCTTATGTGCACTTCGTTTTTAGCTTGCCAGGCTGGGGCGGTGACCAGTACCATTTTCATTGACCCAAGATAATATGCGGGAGTTATTGGCGGTATGACAATGACATCAGTCGCCTTAACCTTATTGGCCTTGCCGTTCAGATAAAACGTCCCGCTGCCCTGGAGGATGTAATAAATGAAGGTGCTTTTTTTGTTCATAAACTCTTCGAAGTGACCTTTTTTTACCTCGATATAGGCAAGTCCGGCCTCTTTACGGTTAATTTTATAAACATGGAGGTCGGCACCGAATTTGTTCTTGTGGACACTTTGTTTACGGGTGAGTTTCATATTATTTTGAGGAATTAATTATTTTAACATTGCCCCAACCGGAAGTTTTGAATTTTTTGGGAAACGTATCGGTGTCAAGCTCGATGTCAGTGACACAGTCGATGCCAATGCCGATTTTAGCTTTAGTTTGTTTCATGTACTGCCTGAGTACCGGCTGGAGTTTTCGCTCGGTGTAATGAGGAATTATGATTGTTTTCTTAAGTATACCCAAACCGGGCAGTATCCGCCTGGGTCCGTCGGCGCCTCCTGACCGAAAATATTCTCCAGTAAACATTGATCCAGCTGATTCACCTATATAGTATTTAGCGTTATAAATTAACGCCTGGAGCCGCTTGTCGGATTTTACTTTTTTGATAAGGTCAACATGGTTGCTCCCGCCACTGACAAAGATGAGTGGGGAGCGGGCTCTGGCGATGTCGCTTTTCTTGTCAGCGTTTAAGTATTGTATGCCCGGAATGTGAATATATTTTTTGAACCAGTTTTTTTCCATCGTCCCATTTTTAGTTTTCGAGCGGGCAAAGGGGATATGGAGAAGTTGCTCGGGTTTTATCCGATTAATTACGCTTTCAATCATTTTCATTTCCGGTCCGACCTGGTCCAGGTCAATTTCCGCCCCGCCGAAGAGATGGAGTTTCATATGCTAAATAGTTATTGATTTGTTTTATCCCGAAATCTGGAATAAATTTTGTCGAAATCATTTTCCCGATAGATGATGATGAACCGGTCACGATATAAAAGCCCCTGAATTATGGAACCTGCTAAAATTCCCAGGATGATTGGGTGGTAAAATCTGCAAATAATAAAGACTATAAAAAGCGCCAAACACCAAAGCCAGTGGTGTATATGAACCCTAAAGGCGCCGATTTTCGGGCGAATTGACCGTTCCAGCCTGTCGCCCTCGTGCTTGCCCGAAAAAATTTTCCAAAACAGAAATCCTGCCGCAGATGATAATAAGAATTGGATGATAAATAAAAATGTCATGCGCTTTTTAAAAGTTACTCCAAATTTTCAAAATCCAGGGCAACGCATGGTTCGTTGCCGATGACCCAGCCGTCATGTCCGGGCGCAACTTCGAATGCCGTGCCTGAACCGACAATTTCTTCCTTTCCGTCAGCGCCCTTCACCAGCATGTTGCCGGAAATGACATATCCAAGGTGCCGCTCAGACTTTTTCCCGGTTTGTTTCCCGGCGTGTTCTGACCATTTCCATCCGGGTTTGTATATGCCCCGGCCGATTCTAAGCTTGCCGATGGTAATCACAGAACGAGAACTGCCGTCCAGAAAGGTGCGTTGGTTTTCTGGTGATTCAAATTTGTTGGTTTTTATGCTCGGCATAGGCTGTTTGATGCCACTATTATACTATCTGAGCCACAATCGAGCGAGGGGCAATTTTTCAGGAGGCATGTTATAATTTTAATATCATTATTAAAATATTTTCCTATGGACACGCATTTAGGAGTGTACATTCTTCCCTTCGTGATCGTTTTGGCCGGGGTAGTGGCAGTCGGCGTCGGTTGCACTTGGGTAATCATAAAAACCGCCGGCAACTTATGGAAACGGCTAGTATTGGGGGTTGGCGGAGTGCTGGCGATGCTGGGTGTAGCTACCGTCCTTATAATGGCGATGTTCCATTTCAATCCGTCGTTTGCCGATACTTTCCGTATATACGCCTATACCAAACTGGCCATGTCAAAAGACCCATTCCTTTTCGCTGACCAGGAATTTCACCCGGTACTGATGATGAGGGATGTGGCAAATAAGGATGGCAAAATAACCCAGATTTCCCATCCCAACCCAAATTACCCGACGCTAGTCGCAATGTTTGCGTCGGGTAAATATATTGAAGCTGACATGATTGACGATGTTTTCACAATCCCAAGAACACCGGCCGGATCATTGCCGCGGGTGATTGACACTTCATTGTGGTGGGCGCTGACGACAAATATCCACAACCTAGTATCATCAGCGAACTAATTTATTTTTTCATCCGGTGACGGGTGTTTTTTTCCTATTAAAACAACCCACTTAATTTCTGATCGGCCAGCCCCGTCATTCTTAATGTATGAGTTTACAATATTGAAGCCGGCCTTAGTCATATATCGGCGCATTTCATCCTGAGTGAAATAACGGAAAAATCTTTTATGACGGGATAATGTGTCCGACACAATGGCAGTTTTCGCTTGCCCCATCTGTTTTTTTACACGGACATATAGGATACCGCCCGGTTTCAACACACGATGAAATTCTTGCAATGCCTTTTTGACTTCGCTGATTTTTTCAAGATGCACTAACGCGGCATGGGCAAAAGTGCCGTCAAAGACATTATTATGAATTGGCATATGCAAAAAATTGGCGCAAATGTATCTAGCTTTAGGATTTTCGCGCTTAGCGATACGCAGTAAATTTTTTGAAAGGTCGACTCCGACTACTCGCGCGCCTTTTTTCAGGAAATACTTTGATTCACGCCCGGACGCGCAACCAACCTCGAGTATGTGTGGATGTCGAGGTAATAAATGGTAGAATCTGTTTATTTGATCTATTGGCGGGCACGTCTTTTGTTGTCGGGTATACTCTTCGGCGTTGGCCTCGTACCAGGCAATCGTGTCTTTAAACCCTTTTATTTGCATACTGTTACATTCGGAGACGGGAGGGATTAAGTTATTAATCCTTGGTTGATGTGTTCCAGTCCGCCTGCACCTGTAGATTTCGACGGTAGCGACTTTTCTAAAATCAATCTCGTATAAGGGGCGTAACCGTACTTCATGCCAGAGGAATCACGGAGCGGTTCAAGGCCGTATTTTTCCGGGACCTCTTCCTCGGTGATCGTAACGCCCAGCGCCTTAATTTTTTCCACTTTTTTTTGTTGTTGGTGCATCAAGCCCCTCATATAGGAAAAAACTGGCCCCAAATATACTCGACCGCCAGGTCTAAGAACGCGGGCTGATTCTTCAAGCACCTTAAAAAAGGTTTCCTCGTTTTCCAAATGTTCCAGGACGTGTAAGACAAGAACATCATCAAATGATTCATTTTTGAACGGGAGATTTTGCCCCAGGCCCGCTACTGCGATAACATCAGGTGAAGCTGCTTGGGCTTTTTCACGAATGTCAGGATGTAAAAAATCTGGACTCATTTCAATCACCGTTGCTCCGAGGCCAGCATCGGAAACTTCTTTGGACAGTCGAACCTCCTTACCTGCACCCAAGTCCAATATTTCTTTGTTCCGCAGGTCTTCGCGCCGAAATCCTAGCGCAGTCTCGTAGGCATCTAAACCCCTCGGCTTTCCTTCGTAGTAGTAACTCATTTCAATTGACCGTTGCCTCCAGCCACCTTGATATTCTTGTGATGATCCGCTTTCTCTTCTCATGA
This sequence comes from uncultured Gammaproteobacteria bacterium, assembly GCA_964628855.1. Classification (GTDB taxonomy): domain Bacteria; phylum Patescibacteriota; class Patescibacteriia; order UBA10025; family JAHIVO01; genus JBAYGJ01. The sequence goes on from CAZVMV010000002.1 coordinate 90,868, forward strand.
TGAATTGAAATATATTTATTAAGTAAAAGGAGACGGGTGGATTCGGTCACGAATAAATTTCCTGACGGAAATTTTTCGCGACCCCGCCTCGCGGTGCTCGCCTCCCCTCGGCTTCGCTCGGGGAACTCGCACATCGCTACGGCTTTCTCATCCTCACGCCCCGCAAGCAGTTGCGGGACTCCTTCCGGTGCATTCGGATCACTTCTCGTGATACCCTTATGCTCGCCTCAGTTCTTCGTGAAGCAAAACAGTTTGCCTCACTCATGGCCTCGGCCCTCATTCACGCTGTTCATTCGGAGACGGGAGGATTCGGTCACGAATAAATTTCCTGACTGAAATTTTTCGCGACCCCGCCTCGCGGTACTCGTCTCCCGCCAATGGGCGGGAACTCGCACAACGCTGCGGCTTTCTCATCCCCACGTCCCGCAAGCAGTTGCGGGACTCCGTTCCTCATTCACGTTGTTCATTCGGAGACGGGAGGATTCGAACCTCCGAGACCCGTTAAGGTCTACTGGTTTTCGAAACCAGCGCGTTCAACCACTCTGCCACGTCTCCATTAGTGTTGGTAAATGTATATTTTACTCGTTGTATTAGGTACGTCAATAGTCTGATTTGGCTGCCAATCCGGGATGGGGTAGCCGTAACAGATTACCCTGGCACCAGGCTTTAATTGGCCATGTAAGTATACACCGACCTGGGGCATCAGGCTCTGGATGAGGAAACAGAATACTATGTCAGCCTTGGAAAGGTTAGCCTTGAAAAAGTCTCGCCAGTAGACCTCTGTCCTTGCTCCATTACGCTTAATATTCCTCAAAGCGCGAATATAGGGGAATGGAGACGCTTCGTATCCGATTGTTTTGCATCCGAACTTTTTTTCTACTGCAATCAGCACGTCAGCATTGCCGCAGCCGAGGTCATATACATACTCAGAGGGTTTGATGGAAACATTATCAAGAATGACCCGAATTGCTTCAGTAGGCGTTTGCACGTATGGCGCTTTGTATATTAGCAGGAGGGAAAACCAGAATATGGCGATAAAAAAAACAATGATGCATATAATAAGGAAGATGACAGAAAACGCGAGTATTAACATATGTAGCACTAGAGTAGTTTTTCCTGCTTGACTACGTATTTTTTTCTTTCTGCGGCACTGAACACTTTTACGATGCCATATTCGCCGTCGTAACCCGGCTCGACCGACATTTTGCCCTCGCGGACGCGCTTGATAGCTTCCACGATAGTGGGGTCGGTAATTTTTTTCAGTTCATCAATGGACAGGTTGAGCAGTATGTTGAATTCATTCTGGCCCTTGGCCAGCAGCAGGTCATATTCGGCTGTGACCCTTTTTGTGTGGATGCCCTGGTCGATGCTTTCCGCAATAATTTCACGTAAGGGCACCAAGCTTTTGAACGGCGGACGGTCGGCAGGCTTGTAGCCCTCCGGACGGTCGGACAGTTTTTCTACGCGGCTGAGTACGCCGACGGTGACTGTTTTTTTGCATTTAGGGCAGATGCCCTTGTTTTTCTTGGTTTCAGCCGGGGACAATCTTATTTTGCATTTGGCGTGGCCGTCCCAATGGTATCGGCCCTCCTCGGGATAAAATTCCACAGTGTAGGTGATTTTGTTTTTCCCGTTTGTTTGCTTCAGGGCCGCGATGATGTTTTTATATGACAACGATTCAAGTTCCATTACGGTTGCCTCACGTCCGAGTTTGTCCGGGGAGTGGGAGTCAGAAAATGAAACAATAGAATATTTGTCCAATTGCGATAACCGCCAGTTCATCGGCGGGTCGGATGACAAGCCCGTTTCTATCGCGTAAATATGTTTGGTCTGTTTGCCGAAACATTCCTGCACCGTATCGAATCCGGACATGGAGCCGAACATGGAGAACCACGGCGTCCAAATGTGGGCCGGGATGACCACGGAATCCTTGTCTGCTTGCTGAGCCAGTTCGACAATATGTTCGGCTGACATACCGACGATCGGACGGCCGTCGGATTTGACGTTAGCGCCCTCACTAATTAGTAGTTTGTTGAATTTTTCTACTGCTTCAAGTGTCGGCATGATGACCACCAGGTGGATACGCCTAGTTTTGCCGCCTTGGGAATAAATACAGGAGATTTCTGTAGTCAACATGAAATGTATATCCGAAGTTTGATTTTTTAACTGATACAAACCATTGGATTTGAGCTGAAGTTTTTTCTTAAGTTCCGCAAACCATGCCGGGTGGGTGAAATCAGCGGCCGTCACTACGTCTAATCCTTTAATTTTCGCCACTGCAGAGAGGTGTTCCAGATCCATGTCGCGTGACACGGCCCGGGAGTATTTTGAATGGAAATGCAGGTCAGTGATGTATTGCATGTGTTAAGTGTAGCATTTGTGGGGCGTTTTTTCTAATAAAAAAAGCATCCAAATTTTTATTCTGGCCGGTCGTATGGAGTTATTTTGCCCTGACGAAATACTCAGTTTTTAGCAACGCCTTGACGGCAAAAGGCGGGAATCCCGTGAAGGCGTTCCTGCCATCCATCTGCGAGACGTGGCAACGAAGCGCGCGAAGCTTGATTTTTCTGTTGACGTTAATTTTCAGCGAGGGTTTCTTGAAATTTATAGTGTTGGAATAATGCGGAGATTTTCTGCGGAGCTTCAGCCAGGCAACTGCGTCTTGAGCAATGGCTGGGGGCAGGGTGAACATATAGAATGGGAGTTTCAGTTTTTTGGCGATCCGATGGGCGACTTTGCCGGCGGCAATGTGGTCGTGATGCCCCGATATCCCGTCCCGGCCGAAACTGACTATTACTTGGGGGGAATATTGTTTGGCCAAAACCAGCGCTTTTGCATAGAAAGTTTTTTGCCGGCCATTAAGCTTGCCGTCAGGCAGGCCGATCACGTGTACAGGGGCGATGTGCAGAACTTTGGCGGCCTGCATGAGTTCGGCGTGTCGGATTTTTTTCACAGTTGAAGCCAGCGGGACTTTCTTCATATGCGATGTTCCGCGCTCACCATAGGATCCGCAAATCAGCACGGTCCAACCGCCCTTCTGGAAATTTTTATATATCGTACCGGCGCCAACATAACTCTCATCATCCGGATGCGCGGTGATGACAAGTATTTTTTTACCGAGAAAGTCATGCCCCATGGTCATATCACTCCGTGTTTCTTCCCGATTTTTACGAATGCGGCTACGGCTTTTTCTACCTGTTCCGCGGTATGGGCAGCCGACAATTGTACTCGGATCCGTGCTTGGTTCTGCGGCACGACCGGGTACCAGAAACCAATGACATAAATGCCTTCACCGAGCAGGTCGGCGGCCATGGCGCCAGCCAGTCTGGCATCACCCAGCATGACGGGGATGATCGGGTGTCCGGCGCCCCGCAAGGTAAATCCGGCCTCGGTCATGGCGGCACGGAACTGGTTCATGTTGGCATGCAGCTGTTTGCGGGCCGCACCTGTTTCTTCGGCATGGTCGAGGATGTACTGCGTGGTCGCGACGATCGCCGGCATCAATGAGTTGGAGAAAAGGTAGGGCCGTGAACGTTGGCGCAATAGGTCTACGATTTCCTGCCGGGCCGCAGTGACGCCGCCGGACGCCCCTCCCAGAGCCTTGCCAAAAGTTGTTGTAATGATATCAACCCGACCTTCTGTGCCGGTAGCCTCGATGCTGCCGTGGCCGCTGGCACCGACCACGCCGGTGGCATGCGAATCGTCCACCATGACAGCGGCATCATATTTTTCTGCCAGGTCACACACGCCAGGGAGGTTGGCGATCTCTCCGTCCATACTGAAAACGCCGTCAGTGACTATTATCCTGGCGCGCTGTCCCTGGGCTTCCTTCAGTTTAGTTTCCAGGTCAGCCATGTCATTGTGTTTGTAGCGGTAACGGATAGCCTTGCACAAGCGGACGCCGTCGATGATGCTCGCGTGGTTCAGCTCGTCGGAGATGATGGCGGCCTGTTCAGAAAGCAGCGTCTCAAAAAGCCCGCCGTTGGCGTCAAAGCAGGAGCTGTACAGGATAGAGTCATCGGTGCCGAGAAACTTGGCCAGGCTTTTTTCCAGTCCACGGTGCTGTTCCGACGTTCCGCAAATGAATCTGACCGAGGACAGGCCATAACCATGCTCATCCAGGGCTTTTTTGGCCGCATCAACGATTTTCTGGTCATTGGCCAGCCCTAGGTAATTATTGGCGCAAAAATTCAGGACTTTTTTCCCGTTGACGGTTATTTCCGCCCCTTGGGCTGATTCGAGCAGGCGTTCGGTTTTCCAGAGACCCTGGTCCTTTATTTGCTTGAGTGTTTCGGCGGTAGTTTGTTGTATTGTTTTATACATGGTGTTATGGAAATATTTAGTGCAGTCAGTGTATCATCTTTACCCATTTTGTTCCACCGGCATATGGGGAAATCTGATATAATGTATGCATGGCCAAGCGACATAATATCATGCTACTCTTGTTCGACGTATTTACCCTGGTTATCTGGGCATGGTTGGTATTAGATTTTTTCAGTAAAGGCCAGTACCAGGTGCCATTGGCCGCCTCAAGCATTTATGTCATGGTTTTGGCATTCTATGTGGGGGATAAGGAGATCCGCAAATGGCGGAGAAAGTATTTCAACAGATTCCGGCACGGCGAGTATTTCGCTTATTTGTGGGGCATTACCCTGCTTTTCATGCTAGGGTATTACGTGTGGGGCGGCAAAGACCGCGGCTTCCACTTACCCACCGAACTGCCCACCATCGCCGGCTCCGTGCTTCTGTTGTATTTCCTTACGGAATATCTGAAAGAGGGGATAAAGAAAAAATAAATTTATTAATTGCAAAACACCGCCGAATGAGGCGGTGTTTTGTTTATCTATTGGAAGTTATTTTTTCTCAGGTGGCGCAACGTGTGAAACTACCTTTTCTTTACCATGTATCTGTGCCCATTCGCTCCTTTCTTCAGCAGTCATTAATTTGATTTTACCGTCAGCGGCTTGGCGTAATGCCTTTTCGAATTCAGCGAGATCTTTTTCTAAAGTTGCCTCATGTTTTTTGTGTGCAGCCTTGTTATCGAAATAGTCTCTTGTTTGGAAACTGTCATAATCCATCAAGGCACGGACTTTTTCAAGCACCTGTTCCGGAGTCAGCTCTTTTGCGCCGTCCAATTGCCCGATCATGAGGTGTAAGGCGGATTTCACTTCACCTCTCCGGGGATTTCCAGTGGATTCATTCCAGGCATCAGCTAGAACGGATTGGAAATAGGGGACTTCTTTCAATTCCCCGTCTTTAGTTTCCATATAGAGCCGGTGCATGCCGACTTTATTGTAGAATTCTTCAGATGTGTCAGCGGTAGCCTCGACGACCATGGAATCCATTTTTAATCCATTTTCGTCAGCATATTTTTTTGCATCCATAACGCGTTTGCGGTAGAGTTCTATGTCCAGGTCTTCGTATTGTTTACCTTCCTTCACCGCCAGATATGCATCGAGCATCATTGATTTCTTGTTGCCTTTTGGCTCGAAATCTTCATTCATGACTTCTAGCACGGCAGTATGGGCTGTGCCCACCACTTCCTTATCATTCTCGACCGTATGGACCATCAGGGGAATGTCTTCACTTTTTGGATCGCCTACAACTTTTCCTTGCATGGCATATTCAATTGTCCTCAGTGAATCCATTTCATCTTCGCCAAATGTTTTTGAAAGCAGTTCATGAGAAGCCTTTACGCGTGTATCTTTATGGCTCTCCAACTGTTCGACGTTGAAGATTTTGCCCTCTGGTGATTCCACCTGGGTATTGCCCTCCGGCAGGTCTATGCGGGTATGGCGGCTCTGTAAAGCGATTTCATTCTGGTAGCGTTCAATGGGACTCATGCCCATCTCCGCACCCTCAGGATGTCTGGCCATAGATTTTGAATTATTAATTTAACTAATAATGAATTGTATCAAATTTTGGCTAATTTGTCAACCAAAAAACTCCCCTTGCGGAGAGTTCTTTGTTAAAACTGGCAGTCGCCTACTTTCCCCACGGTATGCCCCGTAGTATCATCGGCGCTGGCGGGCTTAACTGCTGAGTTCGGGATGGGATCAGGTGTAGCCCCGCTGCTAAAAACCACCAGAGGCCAGCCGGCAATTTACTTACCGCCTGAGCCTCTTATGGCTTGATCGGTGTCAGGTAGAATATGAATCCAAAGAAAGCAATGACCAGAACGAAAACGAAAACCAGCTTGAGGTCAATAACCTTATTATTCATTTTTTGAAAGAGTGAGGAGATTAAAAATTCAGTATATTAGTGATTGCAATTGGATTTATTAGTACTCCTCCGCTGAAACCCTTACGGGCCTTACACGTGGAGCCTATCAACCTCATAGTCTATGAGGAATCTCATAATGAAACCTAATCTTGAAGACGGCTTCGCGCTTAGATGCTTTCAGCGCTTATCCGTGCCGAACGTAGCTACCGAACTTGTGCCCTTGACAGGACAGCTCGTTGACTAGAGGTTCGTCCTTCCCGGTCCTCTCGTACTAGGGAAGAGCCTTCTCAAGTTCCTTTCGCGCACGACAGATAGGAGACCGAACTGTCTCACGACGTTCTGAACCCAGCTCGCGTACCGCTTTAATTGGCGAACAG
>CAZVMV010000003.1:0-83612 GCA_964628855.1 uncultured Gammaproteobacteria bacterium
GAGCAGTCATGCCGAGATTGGAAAAGGTTGATCTGGAGGAAATCAAGATCCGCTCGGCCATGACCTGCAAAGCCCGCTGGGGATTGTGCCAGAAATGTTACGGTTATGACCTTGGTTTCAACCGTTTGGTGGAATTCGGCACGGCTGTCGGTATTATCGCCGCCCAATCGATCGGAGAGCCGGGAACCCAGCTGACCATGCGGACATTCCACACTGGTGGCGTGGCTGGTCAGGATATTACCCAGGGCTTGCCGCGGGTGGAAGAATTGTTCGAAGCCAGGCCGATCAAGCATCCGGCGATAATATCTGGCGTAACTGGCAAGGTGTCAGTTAAGGATGAGGCCAAGGGCGCGAAACACCTGACAATCACCTACACAGCTAATGACGAAGCTCTGTATCCGATCAAGAAGAAAAAGAAAGCTGAAATCAAAATAAAGGACGGCGAGACAGTCCAGGCTGGACAGGTCTTGTTCACCGACGCTAGCGGAGATACGGTTGCCCGTGGAGCCGGCATAGCCAAAGTGACGGATGATGCAATCGCCATTATCGCTGAAAAAGAGAAAAAACGGGAATACCAGGTACCGCCAGGACAGATGTTGTGGATCAAGGATGGGGATTTGGTGGCCAAAGGCGATCGTCTGACTGACGGGAGTCTGGATCTGCATCAGTTGTTTTATCTCAAGGGTCAGGAAGCGGTCCAGCGTTATATTATCCAGGAGATCCAATATATTTATTCTTCGCAAGGCCAGAAGCTGAATGAAAAACATATTGAAATTGTCGTCCGTCAGATGTTCTCCCGCATTTATGTCAAGGACCCGGGTGACACCAATTTCCTGCCAGGTGAAACAGTAGAAAAGGCCCAGTTTGTCGAGGCGAATGAGGAAGCAAAAAAGAAAGGCGGCGTACTGGCATCCGGCGAACAGCTGCTCCTGGGCATCACCAAGGCTTCTTTATCGATAGACAGTTTCTTGTCCGCGGCCTCTTTCCAGGAAACAGCACGTGTCCTGATCGACGCAGCCGTATCCGGCAAGATCGATAAACTGCGCGGCCTCAAGGAAAATGTGATAATCGGAAAGTTGATCCCGGCCGGGACAGGCTATCCTCAGAATTTACCGCCAAAAGAGGAATAGTCACCTCATAATATCCAAGGACCTTCCCCTGGCAAACAGGCTGGTTTTACGTTGAGTAATTTGCTCGAAAATGGTAAAATTAGTTACACGTTTAATCTTTTTTAATAATCGGCAAAATGCTGGAAAAAACAAAAAAACAATACCTGAAGAAGTACAAGAAAGAGGCCAGGCACGAGTCTCATAACCAGGACATCCCGGCTGAAGTCCTGCCACGGTTGAAGGCAGAAACAAAACATGGCATCACACTGGTCATTATCGGAATTATCGTGATCATTGTCATCCTCTCACTTTTCGGCTGGGCGGGAGCTTTTGGCCATGGCATAGACGTAGGCTTGAGGTATCTCTTTGGTTGGGGGCGCTTTGTCGTGCCAGTGGTATTGCTGGTGATCGGCTACCTATATTTCAACCCAGAAAAATACGTGCTCCGGGCGGCAAACTATGTCGGACTCGGGTTTTTGGTACTGAGCTACTCCGCTCTAATCCATTTATTTTTTGTCCCACTGGAACGGGCTACTTCAGATATCAGTGATGGCCGTGGCGGTGGGTATGTAGGCCTTATCCTGTCTTACCCATTGCATAAAATCATGGGGCCGTGGGCGACGGGAGTAATCCTCTTTGGCCTGCTGATAATATCACTATTGGTCTTATTTGATGTTTCACTAAAGCGGCTGGCCTCTGGTGGTAATTTTTTCAGCCGTTTATCCGAACGGTTCCGTGAATTTTTTTATCGTCTGCGCACAAATATGGACAGTGCAGCGACTGAAGTGGACGCCGGGGAACAGGAAAATTTTGAAGACACGCAGGTCCAGGCATCTCCAACGTTCGGCGTAAAATCAATTGGTAAGGAGGCGGCCCAGGCTGTCAGTAGTGACGGGCAGGCAAAATCCGCCAGCCAGCCGCCAGGTGAGCAGGCCGGCCTGTTTGCCGCCGCTAAAAAAGTGATCCGTAAGATTGAAGTGCCCATTGATTTGTTGGAAAGCTCTAATGCCAAACCTGCCAGCGGCGACGTGGAGGCGATCAAGAAGAAGATCGAAGAAACACTTAAAAATTTTGGCATCGATGTAGAGATGGGTGAAACAAAGGTTGGCCCAACTGTCACCCAATATACCTTGAAACCGGCAGAAGGCGTGAAACTTTCGCAAATCACCACCCTGTCCAATGATTTGGCTTTGGCATTGGCTGCGCATCCGATCCGTATTGAAGCCCCGATTCCGGGTAAGTCATTGGTTGGCATAGAAGTGCCGAATAAAGCCGTGGCAGTGGTCAAATTGAAGGAAATTTTACAGAGCGACGAGTTCAAAAAGCGCAAGTCAAAACTCACTGTTGCGTTGGGAAAGGATGTGGCCGGCACTTCGTGGGCCGTGGACCTCGACCCGATGCCTCACCTGCTGGTGGCCGGCGCGACAGGCTCAGGCAAATCCGTTTGTCTCAACGCAATTTTGATCAGTTTACTCTATCAAAATTCGCCGGACGAATTGAAGTTAATATTGGTTGATCCGAAACGCGTCGAGATGACCGGATATAACGGTATTCCGCATCTCATTACGCCGGTTGTGAATGAGGTTGATAAGACAATTAACGCATTAAGGTGGGTAGTGGCCGAAATGGACCGGCGATTTGAATTGCTGCAGAAGACAGGGCATCGGAACATCCAGGCGTACAACCAGGATGCCAGCACGTATATGCCATATCTCGTCGTGGCTATTGATGAATTGGCCGACCTAATGTCAGTCGCAGCGAATGAAGTGGAGGCAGCCATCATTAGATTGGCTCAAATGGCGCGTGCAGTGGGCATCCATCTGATATTGGCCACCCAGCGCCCGTCCGTCGACATTATTACTGGCCTGATCAAGGCAAATATTACGTCGCGCATCGCTTTCTCGGTCGCTTCAGCGGTCGATTCTAGGACAATATTGGACACTTCTGGCGCTGAAAAATTACTGGGCCGGGGAGACATGCTTTACATTTCCGCCCAGTTATCGAAACCAAAACGTCTCCAGGGCGCTTATGTGACTGATGATGAGATAAATAGGGTGCTCGCCTACCTTAAGTCAAAAGGTCAGCCGGAATATCAGGAAGAGATCACCGCTAAAGTTATAGATAAGACTTTGGCCGGCAATTTTGAAGACCTGGGGGATGACGACCTGCTGGAACAGGCTAAGGATTTGGTAATAAAGACCGGTAAAGCCTCCGCGTCTTTATTACAGCGCCGACTCCGCGTCGGTTATGCGCGTGCAGCCAGACTCCTTGATTTGATGGAAGAGCAGGGCATAATCGGACCGGGTGACGGTGCAAAGCCCCGTGAAATTTTAGTCAGCCGCGACCAGGCTGCGACCTCATTTGGAGAAGACAGTTTGGATGAGCCAGAAGAACCAGAAGAAGAGTCTGATAGCGAAGAATCGGAAGACCCAGAGGAGGAATCAGAGGGAGAACCGCGGTCGGATCGGTAGTTATTTTAAATATGTCTGCATTTACGAAAAAGGATATTACCAGGTCAAAGACGCTCGGCGAACGTCTCCGAAAAGTGCGCGAGGAAGCCGGTGCCACCCTTGCCGAAGCGGCCGATGCAACCGGCATCCGCCAGTTATATTTGGAAGCCCTGGAAAAGGGTGCTTATACTGAAATCCCAGGCCCGGTGTACATCGAAAATTTTTTAAAACGTTATGCCGATTTTTTGAAAGTAAGTCCGGAGTTTGTCATCGACCTGTATAAGCACCAAGAGCAGAAAGTATTGAAAAAAGAGTATCGGACAAAATGGCCGTTGGCCGAAGGGCGCCAGCGTGTCATTATCACCCCAAGGATTTTGAAATTTATCGGAATTAGCCTGGTGGTATTGATCGGACTGGGATATGTAGGCTTTGAAGTGATGAGGATATTTTCCCCTCCGAGATTGACCGTAAGCAGTCCAGGCGATAATCTGACAGTATCGGAGGTTACCATCCCGGTAACCGGCAGCACAGAACCGGATATTACCCTGACGGTGAATGGAAAGCAGATTTACCTTGACGAAAAAGGTAATTTTTCGGAAATAGTTTCCCTGCAGGCCGGCCTTAATGTCATAACTGTTTCAGCGGCTAAAAAAAGAAGCAAACCAACAGTCGTGACTAGACGTATTTTGGTGCAGACCGACCAACCCCAAATCCAAACAAGTTTATAACCCCCCATTTAAATAAGTAAGCAATATCATATGGCAAAAAATGCAGAAAAAAACCTTCAAACCGAAAAAGGACGGGCCGCCGAAGAGGCGATCGCACAAATAAAAGAACGGTTTGGCGAAGGCTCGATCATGAGATTGGGCGAAGCAAAGAAGATAAAAGTGGAGGCCGTGTCGACGGGCTGCCTTTCGCTCGATTTGGCACTGGGCGTTGGCGGCGTACCGCGTGGCAGGATTATTGAAGTTTACGGGCCAGAGGCATCAGGCAAAACTACCCTCGCTCTACACATTCTAGCCGAAGTCCAGAAGCGTGGCGGGATAGCGGCGTTTGTCGACGCTGAACACGCGCTTGATCCGGAGTATGCGCGTAAAATTGGCGTTAATGTTGATGAATTGTTCATCTCCCAGCCAGACACCGGAGAACAATCCCTTGAAATTGTGGAAACGCTCGTGCGTTCAAACGGTGTTGATGTGGTCATTGTTGATTCGGTCGCGGCCTTGACCCCCAAAGCCGAGATTGAAGGTGAGATGGGCGACCAGCATATGGGTTTGCAAGCCAGGTTAATGAGCCAAGCCTTGCGAAAGCTGGCAGGAATAGTTAGCAAGACCAAGACCGTAGTTTTGTTTATCAACCAGACGAGAATGAAGATCGGCGTGTTTTTCGGAAATCCGGAGACAACCACCGGCGGCATGGCATTGAAATTTTATTCCTCGATCCGCATCGAAGTCCGGCGCGCCGCCCAGATAAAGAAGGGAGAAGAATCCATTGGCAACCGTGTAAAAGTAAAAATTGTGAAAAATAAGGTTGCCCCGCCTTTCCGAACGTGTGAATTTGATATTATGTACAATGAGGGCATCTCGCTGGCCGGTGACGTCCTGGATGCCGGAGTGCTGCATAAGGTGATTGAGAAGAGCGGCAATACGTTTTCTTTCGGCGAAGTGAAGCTGGGAGTTGGTCATGAGACGGCCCGCGCCTACCTGAAACAGAACCCGAAAATAATCGACGAAATCAAGAAAAAGGTGTTTGCAGCCGTCGAAGCAGAAGACGTGGAAAAAGGAACAAAATAATTTCATAAAACAAAACTCCGGGCGATTACCCGGAGTTTTTAATTTGCCATTTTGTGGTCATATTGGTAAGATGACCTGAAATAACATAGCAATTTGACAGAGGAGTTCTTATGGATAGAAGGATAGTTATTGCAGTTGATGCGATGGGTGGAGACAGCGCGCCAGAATCACCAGTCGAAGGATCGCTGCTGCTTTTGCAGGAAAGGACTGACGTCCAAGTAATGCTGGTAGGCAGGGAACCGGATATTCATATCGTCTTGTCAAAACTCAATACAGCCCGCCGTTACGAAAGAGTGAAGGACCGGATTACAATTATTCATGCCGACGAAGCCGTTAGCATGAAAGAAGATCCTAAATCTGCAGCCCGCCGGCGGAAAACATCAATGTTCATCTGTTGTCAGTTGGTACGCGACCAAAAATGTGACGCCATGGTCAGCGCAGGCAATACCGGCGCCCTGATATTGATGTCGCGTCTACTTTTGAAGATGATCCCTGGCGTGTTGAAACCGGCGTTATTGGTGACCTTCCCTACTCTGACCGGCCCATGTGTCAGCCTTGACCTCGGGGCAAATGCAGAGAACACTGCCGAAGAGCTCGGGCAATTCGGAGTATTGGGGAGTATTTTTGCCAGGACCATCCTAGGCATAACCCAGCCTCGGGTCGGGCTGATGTGCAACGGCACAGAGGACGGTAAGGGTACCGCCGTGATGCAGGAAGCTCATAAGCTTCTTAAATCACATCACGAAGGAGGAAGGATTCTTTACGTTGGTTATGTGGAAGGTAGCGATTTGTTCCCGGGCAAATGCGACGTTATTGTGTTTGACGGAGCGACGGGGAACATCGTACTAAAACTAGCGGAAAGTTTCTTGCCGACTCTTTCCCAGGCTTTGAGGAGGAAGCTGAGATCGAGCAGCATTTTCCGCAGGTTTTATGGGGTCTTGTCATACTTCCTTCTGAAGCCGACGGTCAGCTCGATTAAGCACGAATTCGATTATCAGCGTTATGGGGGTTCGCTGATTGTGGGCGTCAATGGCGTGGCGATCAAAGCCCATGGCAAATCAACGCCATTGGCCATACAGTACGCGATTGAGTACGGCTGCCGCGCGGTGACCGGTGATATGGTCGGGCTTATCAAGGAGGAGATAAGCCACGTGAACGAGGAATAATCTGTTTGAAATTAAACAAGCGCTGGGAGAAAATTAACCCAGCGTTTTTTATTTGTTAGGCGATAATATGCTGGTGGACGCTGACCGAATGACCCAGCCACGCTTTAATTATCTGGTTGAGGTGGGGAGGCGTATCACTAAAGAAGTATTCGGAGGTGTATTCGTCACGCGTCATGGCTTTTTTCAGCGTGGGCTTTACTTCAATATATTTCTTCAATGCCGCCACTACTAATTCAGCGGGGTCGACCAACGTAATCTCCGGCCCGACTACCTCTTGGATTAGTTTTTTCAGCAGTGGATAATGAGTACAGCCTAGGATCAGCGTATCAATACCCTGATTTACGACCGGCTGCAGGTAGTGTTGGGCGATCATCTGTGTTTCCGGGGAGCTGAGCCAGCCTTCTTCTACTAACGGGACAAACAACGGACAGGCTTGTCCGATGACGGTCAAATTTGGGTTTAAGCCGTTAATTATTTTTGTGTAGATGTTGCTGGTTATGGTCGCGCGCGTGCCGATGACTCCGATTTTGCCGTTTGAGGATGTCGCGATCGCCGCCTGGACCGCGGGGGTAATCACTTCAAAAACCGGCAGGTCGGCAAAAGTATCGGCCACCTGTTCGGAAGCTACGGCCGAGGCCGTATTACAGGCAATGATGATGCAGTCGGCGTTTTTCTGAGCCAGGAAGTCAGCATCCTGTAAAGCATACCGGACTATAGTATCGGGACTCTTGTTGCCGTATGGCGTACGGGCTGTGTCGCCGAAATATAAGACCTGTTCGGCAGGAAGTTGTTTTTCCAGCTCTTTTATGACGGTCAGGCCGCCGATGCCAGAGTCGAATACACCGATCATATGGCTTGTAGATATTTGGGGTTAATTTGGGAAAGGCTGTTTATTGTGCGGATTACCCCTCGGGTATATTTTTGGGGGGTGTATGGTTTTTTCACGGCAATTACTTTCGCCCCTGACCTCAGTCCTGATTGGACCCCGCTGATTGAGTCCTCAATGACGAGCATTTGGTTCGGCTTAATTCGTAATAATTTTGCCGCCCGTCGGTAAACCCAGGGGTTTGGTTTACTGAATTTCATGTCATCGCCTGTCAGTATTTTTGTAAAATATTTGCGTATATGGAACCGCCGGAGCATGTATGTTACCACACGACGTGGCGATGAAGAGGCTAGTACGATAGGTACGTGGTTTTTTGCCAATGTTTTGAAGAGCGGCAACGCGCCGGGTTCAAGCTGAAGACTTCTGTCAAAAAGTCGGAATAATATTTTCAGCCGGTCGTCTATAATCTTGCGTGGTGAGTCAGGCAGTTTCAAATGACGCTTAAGGTATTTAGCTATAAAAGGTTGAGTGCGGCCACGTACCTCTTCATCTAAGTCACGTGACCGAAATGCGCGGAGGTTTACGGTTCCACGCTTCATCCTGACATATTCCCACGTCGACTTTTCCCAAAATGGTTCTGATTCGACAATAACGCCATCCATGTCAAATATCACCGCCCTGATCATCTCTTATAGTCCTGTATAGAGGAATTTTTCGTATAACTTTCGTGTTTTGTCATAGATGGTTGACCTGAATTCAGCAGGAATTAGTTTGTCGTAAATTGGGGTGATAACGCCGGAATAATGGACCATTATGTCCAGGTATTTTATGCATTTTTTCTTGTCATTACCGTTTGCATAACCGCGCAATTTGGCATCAGTGCCTGATTTCCTGATTTGGACGAACATCCTGTCAAAAGCCAAATAAGTCGCGTCGCCGACAAAAACCACTTTTTCCAGGGAGGAAAAGTCCAATTCTGGCATAGCCTCTGACAGGAGGGCTTTTGCCTGATCCAGGGTGATGGCGCCTTCTTTCAGGGATAAGGCGATGCCAAGATAGTACAGGTCGATGGCGTCACGTTTTTTCTCGCCCTCGGCTTTTTCCTGAAGCAATATTTTTGGGTCCGGCTGACTCTCGTTATAGTAGGTTATATCAGCCCGTTCATAGTAGCGGTAATTCATGTCGCACTCCTGGAAAATTTCCTGCAGGTACTCGGCCATGGTTTTTTTATTGATAAAAAGGTGTGCAGCCAGGGCAGTCGCAATAACCGATGCTTCGCCCGCGGATTTTTCCCTCATGGCCAAGGCCTTGCGGCCACCTTTACTGACAATGATTTTTTCCGGACCAATGAACATGCCGCCGCTTTCCTCTCCCGCGAAGGCGATGCGCGGGTCGACGCCCAGGTTGATGTTTTCTTTCCAGATGTCGTTTATCAATATTTCCTTATGCGGCTCGGCAAACAGTTTTTTCTCCACCTTTTTCATGATAGTGGCGATTTCTTTGAAGCCGACAGGCGTGGTGATCACCTCAACTCCGTTGGCATGAGCCCATTCGTCCCAAGCCCTGGAAGACGGTGTCGTATTTATCATGAACCTGGGGTGGTCATTCCATTGGCCGGACTTTTTCAGCTGTTTCATGTTGTAATCCATGATCATGAGAAAGGTAAGAGTCGGGTTGTAGATGGAGACTATTTTTTCATCGTTAATTTTTATGTAATAAATGCCCAGGTCATCCATCAGCTTGGCATTTGAAGCGGGCTCAACCTGTCCGATTACCAGGCGGTCTCCATCCGGGTCGGTGATGAGCACGACATAACCCAAAGGTTTGTCTTTCAAATAATATTCATAAAACATGGTGTCCACCACTTCGGGCAGGCAGGCGTCACAGGACAGGTCGAAATATTCGATCTGGCCGGTTTTTGGGTTTAGTTTCCTGGTTTTGCCTACGCCATGGAAAAGGGGATCTTCCTCGCTATTGTGCCATTCGAACGCTTCCAGGATGCCGAATTTTTTCAGGATAGGAATCATGGTCCGGTACATGCAGCCGCCGACCGTGTCGTACATCAGGCGCATTCCCTGGCCGGTTGCTGTCCGGATAATATCGAGGTTTTCTTTTGTGGCTACGCCGTTCTGGAGGTACTGGCAGTATTCATCCGCGCCGTTGAAATCTTGGACAATAAACGGATTTACTTTCGGCGCCAGGGTGATGGTATATCCTTCTGGATTTTCCTTTGCCTGCCTGATGATCTCCTCAATTTTTGCGATGAAGGCCAACGACATTTCCGGCAGGAATTGGCTGCCCTGGTCATCCAGATCTTTGGTGGCGATCTTGCTGCTCATGGCATGGCTGGAGGTGACGAATTCGCCCCCATCGTAATCAAACATAAAAATTATAAAAGACACCAACCAAATTGAGGTGGTGACATTATTCGGGGTCTGGTGCGTAAAAATACCATTGGCCGCATGCACGCGTGAAATGAGCTCGATATATTCCTTAGTGTTGTAGCGGACTTCGCCCGAAACTGCCTTGTGGATTTCCCGATTTGTGATACGTTCCTTGAGGACTAAGCTTTTCCCGAGCGTGGCCAGCGTCACCCCAAGCTGATTTATCGGAAAACGAGGGTCGGCATAATGTAGGATGTTTTGCGGCCCGCGTATTCCGCCTGTCGAATGCTGTGCCTCGTTTTTATAGTTGGCCAGCCATTTCTCAACTTCCCATTTTTCCACCAGCTCCTTGGTGACGGTGAGCTTGATTTCGCCTTGCTCATTGATATCAATTATCGGTTCGCCCTTATAATCATTCGGTGTTGCCTTTTCTATGCCTGCGTAATATTCTTTTTTCAGCTCAGCAAGGTATGCTTCGCGTTCATTAAGGGAAGAGAAAGTCTTTTTTTGCATATCCATAAGTATAAAAAATAATTATCAGTATGGTTATTGCTGGGTATATGATACTATTTTTTGCTCATATTTTCAAGCCTTATGCGCGATGGTTATCAGATTATAGCCATCTCGCCACGTAGCCGCCAGTCCTTTTTTAGTGTAATATTGCTGTACCCGGGAAAACCCATTGTTCTGTAACAATGTTGCGAGTTCCGATGGCCTGAACCCATGAATATACCGTCGTCCGACCAGTCCGCCGGATTCGTTTTTCCAGAGCTTGATGACATCAGGAAAAGATATGCGCCCTTTTCCAATGATCCTCTGCCAGAATATTTTTGCATGGATCGGCCACCAATTTGACGCCATCAGGTTCCAGTTCAGCATGATCAGCTGGCCGTCTGGACGTAGGACTTTATAGAATTGTTGGATAGCTTGGGCGCGGATTTTTTCCGTAGGCAGATGATGCAAAGTGGCGATGCAAAATATGACGTTAAAATTTTCTGGGTCTAATGGCAGGTCGAGGATATTGCCGACGATAAATTTTATTTCCGGATACTGTCGCCTGGCGATGGCGATAAGCTCGTCGCTCAGGTCTAGGCCCGTATATTCAACTTTTTTTTCTTTCAATAATTCAAAAAGTCGCCCGTTGCCGCAGCCGGCGTCTAGCACCTTATCGCTTACGGCTACATATTCCATCAAAGGCTTGAAATCTTCCCAGATGAATTTCCTGGTGGCAGAAAACTGCTCGGCGATAGCCTGGTAGGTCGTCGCGTTCATGGCCATTAATTTTTCCGCAAAACGTTCGTCCATATGGATAAAAAAACTTTACGAAAATATACGCGTGATTTCATCCGGGCCAAGCCCGAGTCCGTCAATGCTGTCCGCCAGACCAAGCGTTTGCTGGCCACGAAATACCGTACCGCCATTATACCCAATTCCGAGATACTCGGGCAGTACCGGGTTCAGGGCATAAAAAAGCCGGATCAACGGTTACTGCGTTTGTTGCGCAAGCGGGAAATCAGGACTCTCTCGGGCGTTGCTCCTGTTACCGTATTGACCAAGCCGTATCCTTGTCCGGGCCGGTGCGTTTATTGCCCGACAGAAGCTAGGATGCCGAAAAGCTACCTGTCATCCGAACCGGCAGCCCAGCGTGGGTTGAGTCTGAAATTCGACCCGTACAAACAGGTGAAAATGCGGATTGATACGTTGGAGGCCAATGGCCATAGCGCCGACAAGATCGAGCTGATTGTCTTAGGTGGCACGTGGTCGCATTATCCGCATGATTACCAGGTCTGGTTTATTAAGCGGTGTTTCGATGCGGCCAATGGACGGACTTCACGTACGCTCAAACAGGCTCAAATGGTAAATGAAAAAGTTACGCACCGTATCATTGGTTTGAGTTTAGAAACGCGGCCAGACCATGTGACCCCGGCGGAATTGTGGCGTATGCGTGAGCTGGGGTGCACGCATGTACAGATTGGGGTACAGACATTGCATCAGGATATTCTTGATTTAGTAAAACGGGATGATACGCTGGATAATATTTCCCGAGCTACGTCATTGTTGCGTGCGTTCGGATTTAAGTTCACCTACCATTTGATGCCAGGCTTACCCAGGGCTACCCCAAAAAAAGATTTAGATACATTCAAGATGGTTTTCAAGGATTCTCGGTTCCAGCCGGATATGTTGAAAATATACCCATGCCTGGTGGTAAAGAACTCCTTGCTTTACCAATGGTATAAGTCAGGGAAATATAAACCCTATTCCAATAAACAATTGGTTGATCTGTTGATTAAGATAAAAAACATCGTACCGCCATACGTACGTATCAACCGTCTGATCCGTGATATCCCGGGTCCTGACATCGTGGCCGGAAATATGACTACGAACTTACGTCAGTTACTACAGGAGCGCGGGGTGAAATGCAAATGTATCCGTTGCCGGGAAGCGAGAAAAACAATAGTCAAACAGAGCCAGGTTAAACTGAAAGAACGTATTTATAAGGCTGGTACAGGCAACGAGCACTTCATCAGTTTTGAAAGCAAAGATGAGAAAAAGCTGTACGCGTTTGTCCGGCTGTGGCTACCCGACAAGGCAAAGCACTTTATTGGTGCGTTTGATGACAAGACTGCAATGATACGTGAATTACATACGTATGGGGAGTTGATGCCTATTGGTGGGAAGAAGAAGGCGGTCCAGCACATCGGTTTCGGCAAGCGGCTGTTGACTGAAGCTGAACGTATTGCCATGAAGAGAGGCTATACAAAAATGGCAATTATTTCGGGAATTGGCGTGCGGGAGTATTATCGGAAACTTGGACACCACCTGGAAAAGACGTATATGGTAAAGGTGCTGAAATAAAAAAGCGGCAGCCAAATGGCTACCGCTTGGGGTGCTAGTGGATGTCACGCGGTCCAGCGTCACTCGACACCAGGGAATGATTCGGGAGATTTATTTCACCGAGCTTTCCCTTTTTCAAAACCTCGATTATTTTTGCCTGGGTCGGCTGGTCAATCTGACAACCGTTCATAGTTGTCTGCAGCCTGAGCAGAGAAATAATAATCAGGTCAGACGTTGGCTTACCGGCGCCAACATCAGATCCGTTGTACATGGGCATTGCCTCCTGGTTGTAGGTGTGAAATGATTTTTAATCATCATCTTCGACTTCCCCGGTGCCGTCGCAGTTATAGCACAAGCCATTACCGTCGGGACACCGATTGCAGGTCGGCTCATCGTCTACGTCGGCAGCGCCAGGCACGGGGACATTCGCGGCGAGATCGCCCAGGACCGAGTGTCCGCTGCCATGACATTCTGGGCATTCGCCACTTCCATCACAAACCGGACATGTTGCCATCGTTATCACCTCCTCGGCAATTTTTATGGTTATTGGGTTTTTCTGTGATAGATGTTAAGGACGAGCAGTAGGATTGAATGGGTAGAAGCATGGTGTTTTTACTCAAATCCTACTGCTGTCCCATTTTCTTTTTAGCAACCACGCATGACAAACGGTCCGGTCAGAACCGTGCCGAGCTGGAGGCAGTCTTTGGCGCCGTGTACCTTCTTGTCGCGGCGGGCCGTGACGATGATGTCCGCCAGATGGCAACCGGCATAGTGCGCAGTGACGCGCATGAACCAGGTATCCTGTTTCGTATTGCCGTCCTCATCGAAATAGAGGAATGAGATCGGTCTGTTTTCGATCTCTTCCTGGAGGATGAAGCGATAGTGGGACTGACAGGCGTCAGCCAGTATGGTGCCGAAGTTCTCTTCGTCAGAGAAAATGGTCCCTTTCATGCCGCTGGAAACTGATTCCTTCAGCACGAAGCGGGTGCCGTTCATCAAGCCCTGCCAATATTGCAGTTTCTGGCGTTTGCCGATCAGGAAAGTTCGCGGGATGAACGAACGTATCGTCTCCAGGTGATTGCCCGGTATTTGCGAACGGAGGATGGATTCGAGTTCCTGGTCGCCTTCGTCATTCCGCAGCAGGGCCAGAACGGCCTTGCAGCCAAGGAACGGCTTCGGCGGGATCAGGAAATCTAAATTGCCGTTCACATAGTTCGATTGCAGCCAGGCATTCAGTTCGCCGTTGTAATAGAGGAACGGGAAGTCTACGAACAGGCGGTCAGACAGCGGCTGATTGCCAAATAACAGCTCGTTCCCGGAGACGGACAGGTCATTTTCTGAAGCGACAACCAGGTTGATGCCATGCAGTTTCAATTCGTCCCGCACGATTTCAATCTCCGGACGGTAGAACCGTTCACGGTCTGAATAGAGCAGGACGGCAGATTTGGTCCCCGGATTTTTTTTAGCAATTGTGTCGGCCAGAGCGGTTGCGACGCCGGGCAGGTGGCGGCCATACGGTTTGAGCGCCGTACGGACGCGCGCGGCTAGGATAGAATACCCTAGACCGTGTTTGTTATGGCCGTCGATTTCCGCGATATGGAACTGGCCGTCGGTGCCGAGCAACAGGTCAACCTTGCAGATGCCGGGGATACGGTTCGGATTGAGAGGCTGAAGAGGACGGTAGATGTCTGGGACGCCTGTGTTGAAGATCCGGCGCAAGCCGCGCCAAGTGGCATTGTGGCCGTAGATGTCCGAGTCGGCCAGCGAACAGAGCCGTCCGAGACCGGCATACGTACCGTGCAAAGCATAGCCGAGCTGGTTCAGGCGCTCGAGCTGGACATTGTCCAGTTCAAGCACTGACGGCGAAAGGATGAACTTGTGTGACTGGGCTCGCGGACCGTCCCAGAGGCCACTAGACTGGACGATCTGCCGGACGCATTCGCGTTCCGTACATACGCCGTGAGTGCCTTCACCTTCTGATTCGACATAGGGTTTCGGTTGCATGAGAAAGCTCCTTCTGAAAAAAATGTTGTAAATGTACGATGGTTATTTCTGTTTTTGATCGGTGCGGTGTATCGATCAACCGCACCAACCAAATCAGAATTCAGGGCAGGAGCTTTAAAATTTCCAAAAGATTATAGATGGTATGAGTAGGTTTTTGCTTGATGTTATTAGGCAGTTCGTTCCTGAACCGGCCTTGGCGCAGCCAGATGGTAGTCATATTCAATGAATTGCCGATCGCTATCTCTTTTTTTATCCGGTCGCCGACGACTATGCATGATTCTGGCCGGTTTAACGCGAGCCGTTTGAAAAGTGTCCGTGATTTGTTTGACGTCGTGATAATTTTTTTAAAAAAACTAGTTATCCCCAGGAGTTTTATCATTTTTTTTCTCCCTGGCACTGCGCGGGCCACAAGAATAAGTGTATAACCGCGTTTTCTCAGTTTTGTCAGGACGATTTTAGTTTTTGGCATTAGCCGCCCTAGCTCTGGCTGGTACAGAGTTCTATTGAAGTCGAAAATAATTCTATTCATATGATTTTTACATAGGCAAAAAAGCCTCTTGCTAATCCGGCGAAGAGGTTTTCGTTAACTACTTATTGATTGTTTACTATGACACTAATTGTCCGTAAGTAAAGAAACCTCTTCGGCAAGAGTAAAATAATGGCGGTAGCAATGCCAACAGAAGTTTTTTACTTGTGGAAAAATAGTTTTCATACGGAGGTAGTTTACACCTCATTGAGCGTGGTGTCAAATTTTCTTGACTGGAGGACGGTAAAACCGTACCATTACTGTACCTATACGCATTGTAATAATGGTTGATTTGGTGCAAGAATAACTAATATTTGCGTATGAAAACCATCGGCATTATCACCAGCGGCGGGGATTGTGGCGGGTTAAATGCTGTCGTAAAAGGGGTGGCCCAGATGGCAAACCGCAAGGGCATTAAAGCGTACGCCATTCCGAATGGCTATGCTGGTTTGTACAATCTCATTGACATGGACGCTTTAGTCGAACTGACGCCGTCGAGGCTCGACACATTTAGCATCGGCCTGGCGGGGTCAGAGGCCGGACACTCGCGGGTAAAAATATCCAAAATCGAAGACGGTAAAAAATATGAACGGGTAAAAGACGGGCTGAAGAAGTTCGACATCGAAGGATTGATCATCAGTGGCGGCGATGATACCGGCAGTGTCGTCATTGACCTGGAAAAGCACGGCATCAAATGTATTCATGTGCCGAAGACGATGGATTTGGACTTGGTGCCGTATTCTCTTGGCGGCGATTCCACTATCAACCGCATTGCCGAGACAGTCCGTGATCTGAAAACGACCGGCCGCACTCACAATCGGATAATGGTTATCGAAGTTTTTGGGCGGTACACTGGACATTCCGCTTTCCGCGGCGGCGTGGCGGGAGAAGCAGATGCGATCTTGATCCCGGAGATTCCCGTAGAGTTCGGTGAACTGTATCGCCATCTGAAGAAGGTTTATATGAAACGAATTATGGAAAGTGACGTGAAAGCCGGGACATACACGATTGTTGTCGCTGAGGGCATCAAGGACGCTTCTGGGAAAGAGCTGTACGACGAATCTGCCGGGACTGATTCATTCGGACATAAAAAATTATCAGGTGCCGGCAAGTACGTCGTGCAGGAAATCAAGAAATTAATGAAGGAGGATCCGGATATGGCGCAATTTATGAAAGACCAGGGCATGTACGTAGCGGGCCAGTATGATTTGCCGGAAGTGCGTGCAATCGTGCCCAGCCACATTGTCCGCTCTGGGTTTACTTCAGCCTTTGACGCTAATTTCGGTATGGAAACCGGAGGTGCCGCATTATATCTAATGTTGAATGGCGTCGTGGGAGTGACTGTAACCGGATATGAGAACGGCACCGTCCATTACATGGACATAGCCGAGGCGATAAAACAACGGACTGTCGAACTGGAAGAGGTAGCTTTATATGAACAGCTTGGGTTTTGTTTTGGCCGGCCCCGTCAGGAGTTTTCCGCAAAAATGAAAAAAGTGAGCGGCCTGATAGATAGGGCGTACTAATAATTATTAATTAAAATGAATATGACAGACAAAACTTTGTCCGAAATCGCCCAGCAAATGGTGGCAAACAATAAAGGATTGCTGGCTGCCGACGAAAGCACGAAAACTGCCGGAAAGCGATTGGCCACTATCAATTTGGAGTCTACCCCAGAAACACGCCGCCAGTACAGGGATCTGTTTCTGTCAGCTGAAGGGATCGAACAGGGTATCAGCGGCGTCATTCTGCATCATGAGACCATGGAACAAAGTGCGTCTGACGGCACGCCATTTGCAAAGTTATTGGAACAGAAGGGAATTATCCCTGGCATAAAGGTTGACGAAGGTACAATTGACCTGCCGAATTTTCCGGGAGAAAAAGTCACCGAAGGATTAGATAAACTCGGCGAACGTCTGAAAAAATATTATGAAATGGGCGCGCGGTTTGCCAAATGGCGCGCGGTCATCACGATTGGCGACGGGATCCCTTCGGACTTTTGCATTTTTTCAAATGCCCATGCCTTGGCCAGGTATGCCGCCTTATGCCAGGAGAATCACATCGTACCGGTTGTTGAGCCGGAAGTGCTGATTGACGGTACTCATGACATACATCGCAGTTATGATGTCACTACAAAAACGCTGGAAATACTTTTTGACCAGTTAAAAGAGCATAAAGTTGATTTGAGTGGCGCGATTCTTAAATCCAGCATGGTCATTTCCGGCAAGGAATGCCCGGAGCAGGCCGCGCCTGAGGAAATCGGGAAATTGACCATCAAGTGTTTCAAGAAATCAGTACCGCGCGAATTGCCGGGCATCGTATTCCTATCTGGCGGTCAGACCGCAGTCCAGGCCACTGAAAACCTAAATGCAGTAAATATGGTTAATCCCGGCCCCTGGATTATCAGTTTTTCCTATGCCCGCGCCCTGCAGGGTCCGTCCCTGGATATCTGGAAAGGCAGGCCAGAAAACGTCCCAGCTGCACAAAAGGAATTCATAAAACGATTGAAAGCGAATGTGGCGGCCAATAAGGGCGAATACAGCTCGGATATGGAAAAATAGCCAGTCTACAATCGTATAAAAATGTTTTACGATCTCATAATAATTCCAATAGTATTAGTATTGCTTCGGCTGAATATTCGAAAACTATTCCCGATTGAGAATAGGAGGGATAAAGCATTTGTAGTTTTGTTAATAAGCGCGATAATTATCCAGTTGTTCACCCTGGTGATGGACGCACTGATCATAATGGATGCTGGCAAGCTTGGTCGCGGATTGTTTTTGACGATATATTTGATTGGTATTTTAGTCCTTTCGCCGGTGGCGATTTTTTTATTTTTTTATAGTTTATCGCAGATTAGAAAGCTGGGTGAAAAAATAGGGGTGCTTGAAAGGCTGCGCACATTACTTGTTTCAATGAAGATTTTATATATTGTGCAATTAGTTTTATATCCCATAAATGTTTTTATGATGATGTGGGGCCTGTCTTGAGCATAAAATAATTTATTAGTTAGGAAGTAAATTAAATGAATTATGTCATAAAATCCAAGCGGTTTATTTTGAGGCCATATCGTAAGTCTGACGCACCGGCCGTGGCCCGCAATATAAACGACCAAAAAATTTATAGGTACACTCTCCACATCCCGTATCCGTACCATCTGTCAGACGCCACCAAGTGGTTCAAGAAAATAATTCCGGAATACCGTAAAGCCCATCCGTCCTGTATCCATTTCGCCCTTGAGATGGAAGGGGAAATTGTCGGCTGTGTGGGCCTGTCGAATATCGAACTTAAACATAAGGCGGAAATCGGCTATTGGTTGGCACGGAGATATTGGGGGCAGGGCATCGTGCCTGAGGCAGTAAAGCTAGTAACTGTTTTTGCGTTCAATAAATTGAAATTGCGTCGGATATACGCATACACTTTCCCCGCCAATAAACAGTCTGCCAGAGTGATGCAGAAGAATGGCTTTAAGCGTGAAGGTTTGCTGTACGAAGCGACAAAGAAGGATGGGAAGTTCAGGGATGAATACATCTGGGCAAAATTGAAATAAAAAATGGCCATGCTGGAGCATGGCCTAACCTAGAAAATAATTTCCGTCATAGGGCGACGGAGGCGTTTTGGATTCTGGTGAATATCCTACGATCTGAGGTGCGGACGCGTCTGTCCGCACTGAATGCCTCCGGGTCAGGCGGCAGTTCCAGCGCAATTTGGCAGTCGCCGACCCTAGCCGTGAATAGTACCCTGACGTAGACACAGATTTGCGTGCCGTCTGGCAGCGAGGCGATGCAAATGCCCGAATCCCTATTAAAATGCAGCGAGGAGAGGTGATTCCCGGCGATCAGGCGGGCTATCAGGTAGGTCGCTTCATTAAAGGTGAAGTCAGTGTTTGATGCGCGGATCGTATACCCGTGCGGCAAGTTGGGTTGGGCATGTGGATATTCATAGACATACCAATTACACCAGGAGCGGAAAGTTGGGCGTGAAAGCATTGTCCCTCCGTGCGATGTTTGTTGTTGATTTTGTATTAAATTATTGTAGCATCAATTGTTGAAGAAGGCTATTTTTTTTGCCTTCTGACTGCTTTTCCGCTACAATGCAGTCATGGCAATACTGCAAAAAGAAGATCAGGAAATTTTCTCTGCCCTTAGCGACGAAATGAAACGTCAGCAGGGCGGCTTGGAAATGATACCATCGGAAAATTACGTTTCCCGGGCAGTCTTGGAGGCGCTAGGCGGCATTGGGACTAATAAGTATTCTGAGGGTTATCCTGGCAAGAGGTATTATGGAGGGAATGAATTTATAGATGTTATTGAAAATATCGCCCGCGAACGTGCAAAACAACTATTCGGCGTTGAGCATGTAAATGTTCAGCCGTATTCAGGGTCGCCAGCTAACCAGGCGGTTTATTACGCCTTACTCGAGCCAGGCGAAAAGGTAATGGGCATGAGTCTGCCGCACGGCGGACACTTGACGCACGGTTGGAAAGTAAATTTTTCAGGCCGGTATTACCATTCAGTGCCGTACGGGGTAGATAGAGAAAGTCACCTGATTAATTACGACGAGGTTTTGGAGCTGGCTAAAAAGGAAAAACCAAAACTCATAATAGCGGGCGCAACTGCTTATCCACGGGAATTTGATTTCGAGGCATTCGGAAGGATAGCCCGGGAAGTTGGCGCATATTTACTTACTGATATTTCCCATGTGGCCGGTCTGGTTATCGCCGGTGCGCACCAATCGCCGGTAGATCACGCTGACGTGATTATGACCACTACCCACAAGACATTACGCGGACCACGGGGAGCGATGATCCTGTGCCCGAAAATTGAGGACAGGCTGAAGGAAAAATACCATGCGGATTCCAAGTGGAACCTGGCCGAATTGATCGATCGTGCTGTTTTCCCTGGACTGCAGGGTGGGCCGCATAACCACCAGACCGCCGCCATTGCGGTAGCCCTAAAGGAAGCCTCAACAAAGTCGTTCCAATTTTATGGCCAGCAGATTGTTAAAAACGCCAAGGCGTTAGCTGCACAGCTTATGGGGCATGGATTTGACCTGGTAACCGGAGGAACGGACAATCATTTGGTTCTGATTGACCTGACAAATAAGAACATGTCCGGACAGGAAGCGGAGACACTTCTTGATGAAGTGGGGATTACAGTTAATAAAAATACTGTGCCTTTTGACCCGCGCAAGCCGATGGACCCGTCAGGTATCCGGTTAGGCACACCGGCGCTGACCACCCGTGGTTTTTCCGAACTGGATATGAAGGTGGTGGCAGACGTCATAGCCGAAACAATCCATAATCCGCAGAAGGAGTTGGTCAAAGATGAGGTTCGGAAAAAAGTGAAGGATCTTACTGATAGGCACCCGATCTATAAATAACTGACTAAAGTTTGCTGGCAGATAATAAAAACCACCCCGTGGGAGAGGTGGCTCGCTTTGGCTTTTTTTTGGGGACTTAATTGATGTTGAAGGGGCGCTTGATGGCATTAAGATGCTTAAAGATATACCCATTTTTTGCAGCCGCGCATTCAGCTGCGATGATAAGCCGATCGAAGCGACCATTGAGGTGCTGTCGGATTTGTTCACGGGTATCCAGGCCATTGATCATCTGGTCGATGAGCGTGACCAAGCCATCATTGATAAGGTGCGGAGTGCATCTTTCGCTGATCAGCAGTTCGGCGCAGATCGTACCGAAAGAGCAGCCGCACTCCTTGAGGTCGATCATCGAAACGTACGGAAGCGTCATCCAAAACCCTCCATGATATCGGGATGCATTTATTGAATGAATTATGTTATCATTAGTGATATGGTTAGTCAAGCACACATCATCGACGGCAAGAAAATTGCAGACTCAATTTTGACGGGAGTCAAGAAACGCGTGGCCGGACTGTCAGACAAGCCGGGTTTGGCGATTATTTTGGTCGGTACGGACCCGGCCTCATATATCTATGTGGGCCTGAAAGAACAGGCAGCTCAGCAAGTGGGCGTGGCACTGGACAAATATGTCATGCCAGAACAGGTCGGTGAACAAAAAGTGTTTGACAAAATTTCAGTATTGAACAGCCGGAAAGATATAAATGGAATCCTGGTACAATTGCCTTTACCAAAAGGCTATGACACCGATAAGATTATCAGTTCCATTCTGCCGATCAAGGATGTGGATGGGTTCCATCCGGAAAATATCCAGTCACAGCAAGAAGGCCGGCTAGGACTGGTGCCAGGGCTGGCGGAGGGAATCATCGAATTAGTGCGGAGCACGGGGGAAAGTTTGGCAGGGAAGAAGATTGTAATTATTTCTAACAGTAAAATATTTTACCAGCCATTAGCGCAATTGTTTGAAAAACTCGGCTGCTCGGTGGGTCATGTGTCAGCCGACGATACCACTTTATCGGAACTGACGAGCTCGGCAGACATAATTATTGTCGCGATCGGCCGGCCGAGGTTTGTGAAAAAAGACATGGTCAAGCCAGGCGCTATTGTTATTGACGTCGGGTATAACCGCGTAAATGGCAAGGCAGTTGGTGACGTGGATTTCGGGCCTGTTTCAGAGATAGCAGGGTGGGTCACGCCGGTGCCGGGCGGAGTCGGGCCAATGACCGTGGCCATGCTTTTAAAAAATGTATTACGTGCGTATGATCTACAGCGCCAATAGCTTTTTTAAATTTTGTCCGCGTTGTGGACAACGTTATCATGTCCGCCAAAGCCCGGGTTTGTTGGTTTGCATGAGTTGCCATTTCCAGTTTTATCAAAATTCCAAACCGACTGTCTCCGCATTTATTGAAGACGAAAAAGGACGTATATTATTGGTGGTCAGGGGTATCAATCCGCAGAAAGGCGGTTTGGACGCACCAGGCGGGTTTCTCAAAGAAGGTGAGGATCCAGTGCACGGAATGTATCGTGAAGTCATGGAAGAGCTAGGCGTCAAAGTTGCTCGCCCGCGATTGCTGGGGATGTATTTGGACAGCTATTACTATTACTACCACCTGCGGGTACTTAACATTGTCTACCTAGTCGAAATTAGTTCAGGCAAGTTAAGGGCAATGGATGACGTGAGAGATTATCTGTGGTTTTCTCCAAAACAGATACCGTGGAGGAAGCTGGCATTCAGATGGATGAAGCCGGCACTGAAGGACTGGATAAAATACCGAAAATAAAAAAAGCCCGCCGATCAGGCGGACTTTTATTTTATTGTAAAAATTTTTTTATGGATTTAGCCTAGCGCCACCGCTCACTAGTGGGTTGAAACCATTTTTGACCTCGGCGCCATCGAGATAGCCGTCTCCGTCAGTGTCAGGATTCATCCGGTCAGTACCATAGATTTCCTCCTGTTCATCCGTCAGGCCGTCATTGTCCGAATCCAGGACATTGTTAGTATTGCCATTGGCGTTCCCGTTCAGATTGGAGTTTGTATTGCCGTTACGGTTGGAGTTTGTATTTAGATTGACAGTGGAGTTTGTATTGCCGTTCAGGTTGCCGGCTATGTTTACGTTTGTAACTGAATTCGTATTCGTCACAGTGTTGGTGTTTGTGGTATTAGTGTTGAAAAGACTATTCAGGTTATTATTCACATTGAGGTTTGTGTTGAGATTCGCATTAAGGTTAGAGGCAGTGTTGGTATTTACATTTGCCTCATTAGCATTATTCGTGTTGGAATTGCTGTATTTGCTGAATAGGAAAATTGCGGCTGCGATCAGGACGATCAGGATGGCGAATATCATCAATCCGATCATAATTATTTTACTCCGGCTGTGGCGTGGCGGCTCTGGCGTACCGTCGCCTGGAACATTTAGATTCCTGGGCAAATTAACCAATGGGTTCTGCGGTGGCGGGACTATTGGCCCGGTTCCCATCGGTGGCGGTGGCATTGGCCCGGCTGGCCTTTTGGCTGTCTGTTCAACAGGTTTCCATGGGCCCCAATTTTTCGGTTGTTCTGGAGCCTGGGGCGCTTGGCCTTGTGGTCGGGTAACATTCTCAAACATATTGTTCGATGTTAATAAAAAATATGTTTATATTATACCATATCGTCGGCTATGGCAGAAGAATGAGGGTAGCGGCGGCGATAGATGCTGTTTCTGCACGTAAAATACGCTTTCCCAGACTTACGGTGGTCAGTCCGTTCTGTTCGGCAAATTCTATTTCAGCAGGGGAATATCCGCCTTCCGGCCCGATGAAAAGATGGTAAACAGTAGCGGCGGAGTCTATAATTTCCGGTAAGGAGTTTTTTATCTGGCCCTCCCAGGCGATCAGTTTCTGACCGGGTTGGTTTGCGACCTGTTTAATGGCATCTTCGAATTTCATAAGGGGATCTAGTGGGGCGATATGTACGCCGCCGCACTGTTCGGTAGATTCGGTGATGATTTTATGATACCGAGCCAGTTTATTGTCAGAAATTTCGCGTGTAATACTATTGTCGCTGACCACGGGTACGAAAGCATGAATGCCCAGTTCTACGCCTTTTTGGAGGATCCATTCGAACTTATCTTTTTTCAGCAGTGATTGGTATAGGATAAGTTTCTTTTTCGGTTCGCGTTCTGCCTGGCGCTGCTCAATGACGACAGCTTCAACAACTAAATTGGCGATGTTTTTAATGGCCAGTTCATATTCTGCCTGCGGGGTGAAAATGAAAAAAACGTCATCCTTTTTCAACCTGAGGATGTTGGTGATTTGCCGGATAATATCCTTGTCAGAAATGATCAGTGTATCATTCTCTACTTTCACGGCTGGCATGTAGAAGCGTGGTTGCATGTAATAAGTATATCATAATAAAAAAAGGGCCGTGAGGCGACAGCCCTTATGCCCATGCTACGACCATGCGTCTCTCACGTTGGTAACGGGCCAGCGTTTATTCCGCCATTTCGTAGTCGCCTATTGCCCATGACAACTCAGCGCAGCAGGCGTGCCTCACGGCAGCCGAGTCCCAATGCTCAAAGGCATATAGGATCGTTGTGGCTATTCACGATCCGGACGGCCATATCTTATCACCGCGCTGCAATTAGTCAAATTTATAATTTGCTGATACAATGCTTCCATATGAGCTTTTCTATCGGCATAGTCGGACTGCCCAATGTCGGCAAGTCGACGTTATTCAAAGCGCTGACCAAAAAACAGGTTGACGCCTCAAACTATCCTTTTTGCACGATCGACCCGAACGTCGGCACGGTCGCCGTGCCTGACGAGCGGCTGGAAAAACTGGCCAAGCTTTATGACTCAAAGAAAGTCGTCCCGACAGTAGTCGAGTTTGTGGATATTGCCGGACTAGTCGCTGGCGCTCACAAAGGTGAGGGACTCGGGAACAAATTCCTGTCGCATATCCGGACCGTCGACGCCATCTGCCAGGTGGTACGCAAATTCTCTGACCCGAATGTCATCCATGTCGCCAACAAAGTCGATCCCCAGTCTGACGAGGAAACGATCAGGCTGGAATTGATTTATGCCGACCTGGCGACCGTCGAAAAACGGATCGCCGACACCGCCCCAAAGACGAAAAGCGGGGATAAGGAAGCAGCCAAATTCCTGGCGATCTACCAAAAAATAAAGCAGTTTCTGGACGATGGTAAATTATTGTCTGAAGTTGATTTGTCGGAAGAGGATAAACTTTCCATCCGTGATCTGAATTTATTGACGGTCAAACCGATGTTACGAGTATTAAACGTAGACGAATCCGAGGCGGCCAAAGACATCCCCGGCTATATCGTGATCAGCGCTAAGGTCGAGTCAGAGCTGGCGGAGATGTCTGATGCTGATGCCAAAGAGTTTTTGCAGAGCTTGGGATTGCAAAAAACCGGCCTGGACCGTTTGATTACCGCTGCATACAAAGCTCTCGATTTAATAACATTTTTAACGGCCGGACCTGACGAGACCCGTGCTTGGACCGTAAAAAGGGGCTCGTCTGCACCCCAGGCAGGAGCGGCAATTCACACTGACTTCGAGCACAAATTCATACGCGCAGAAGTGACTCCATGGCAGGACCTGTTGGCATGCATGGGTGAAGTTGGGGCGCGTGAAGCGGGGAAAACCCGGACGGAGGGCAGAGAGTATATAGTCCAGGATGGCGACGTGATTTATTTCCGGATTTAATTTTTGCCTCAGTTAGCGAAATTTTCAGATTTTTATCTTACGCAACGTGCCCATTACCCTTGACACGGCTATTTTTTATTTACATTAGTACTATAATAAAGACAGATTGACAAAAAGAGATTTCCTCGAACCTTCACAAACAAGGAGGTAACTATCTGTAATAAAACCGGTGATATGCGCAATAACCATCTGTTATTGCGATTAAGAATGTTCGTCCTGACGAAAGTCAGGGCAGTAGTATGGTATAGCCAGACGCCTCAAGCCTGGCAGAAAGGAGGTACTGGGTACTATGGTTTGCAGAATCGTTATCGTTAGCAACAGTACCGCGCATTTCTTGCTGGAAAGGAGGTGATCCGTGCAGCGAAAGCTGCATGCCGTGGAAGGGCGCCAGTCCCTTCCTAATCTGGCAAAAGATTGGAGGTGGTACCTTCGCAGGAAAATAATCTCTTTTCGAATAAGACGCTGGGATTTGTCCCAGCGTTTTTTACCGTAAAAATTTAAATAATTACGGCTGAGCAAGCTGGAAAATAAAAATTTCCCGTTGGACCATCTGGTCCGGACGGCTGTAGACCAGCGAGCCTCTGGCGGTCGGCCCGATTTTTGCGAACAAAGAAATATTGTCTGGGATCGGATTTACGCGGTTGAAGCCGATGGATGACAATTGCTCTAGTATCCGCAGGCAAAAGAAGCCATGTGTTGTGGTGATCAAAGGGAAGACGATTACGATCTTGCCATTCGGCCTGAGTATTTTGGAAAAAGTCCGGAAGGCGTCCATATACAATGATTCCAGTTCCTGGATTATCGCCAGGATGTTGATGATGGGCGTCGACTGGTTCAGTGGCGGGCCGAGGAAAGGTTCGGTAATGATGGCGTCTACAGAACCGGACGAAATCGTCTCATCTAGTTTGCGCACGTCAGCCTGGTCCAGGATGATGTCCGTCTGGGGCAGCTGTCGCTGGGTTGCCAGCCAGGCCAAGTTTTGTTTCGTGTCGATGACAGCTTTGGAGCTGATGTCGCTTCCGGCGATGCGGTGGTACCCCATAGCTAATGCCTCCTGTAAAATAGTCCCTGACCCGCAAAAAGGATCGAGGAGGTACTTGTCCGAAGTGACTCCGGCCAAGTTGATCATGATTTTTGCCAGCTTGGGGGGCAGCATTCCAGACCGAGCATCGCGTCTCGGGCGACCGTAATCTCGCGCTGAGTAATCCTCATAGTCCTGGATGGTCAAAGTCTTTCCGAAATATATCTGGCTCAGCCCGCTGATGACCAGGCAGTCCGCGCCTCGTTCTAAAACATTATTTTTATCGATAATAACGCTGGAAAGCGCCGCCTCGGTGCTGGTGAGCAGCCTGGCATTTTTTCCGTTTTGTTTCAGGTCTTTTTTTATGCTCAGGCCGATGGCGCCGACTTTTTTCCTTTCGCGTGTGACGGCGTCACCATATAGGCTGAAACCGAATATCACTTTTTTTTCCTGGGGCGGGAAAACATCTGACACCAGCATGTCCGGGGTCAACACTGAGAAAAGGTCGTTTAGGGTTTTTACATTCCGGAAGATAACCCCGATCTTGATGCATCCGCCGAGGGCAGCTTGCCATGCTGACGCGTCAATTTGAGAAGTCGTTTCCACAATCAAAGCCTGGCTGATCAGCTCGTAAATCTTCATTTCTGTCCGGAATCTCTTGGCCAGGCTGAATATCTCGGCTACTGACAGAATCGGGTTGTGTCCAAGGATAAATGCGTATGTATATGTCATGCCTTTATTATACCAGACCGCCTGAAAGCCGCACCCAGGCTTATGCCCTTGCCAGCCAGGAGGGCGTGTGATACACTCTAATGGACAAATTAATTAAGCTTTGTTTTGGCTGTTTTTTTATCCACGTGGTACCAAGCCCCCGGTCACCACAGCAGCCCGGCAAAGTAACGGAGAAAATAATATGCAGCACTATGAGCTATTGGTCATCCTGAGCTCGAAGCTCGACCAAGCCGGCGAGGAGGCAGCCGTAAAAAAATCCCTCGACCTGATTGCTAAGCACCAGGGCCAGGTCACCAAACAGGAATCACTGGGCAAGCACAAACTGGCTTACGAGATCAAACACGAAACGTACGGAACTTACGTAAGCGTTGAGTTTGACATGGAGCAGTCACAGTTGAAGGAAGTCGACCGCCAGTTCCGCCTGATGGCCGAGGTAGTCAGACACCTGATCATTAAGAAGCCTATCAAGACAGCCGCGCAGATCGCCGAAGAGCGGATGGTCCAGGAGAAAGTCGAGCAGCGGATGGCACGCGAGCGAGCCGAAGAAAAGATCGCCTCTGCTCCACCGCCACCAGCCGAGGAGCCAGCAAAACCGAAAGCAAAAGACCAGGAGAAAAAAATCAGCCTGGAGGATTTGGACAAAAAGCTTGACGATATTTTAAAAGAAGAAATTTAAAATTATACGAATATGAACCTCAATAAAGTCATGCTTATCGGCAATGTGACCCGCGACCCAGAAGTGCGGACAACGCCGAATGGCCAAAATGTAGCATCAGTCGGAGTGGCCACCAACCGCCGCTGGACGGACCAGTCTGGCCAAAAGAAAGAAGAAGTGGAATTTCATAATGTGGTGGTCTGGCGAAAATTAGCCGATATCGTAGGTCAGTACGTAAAAAAAGGCAGCAAAATATATGTCGAGGGGCGATTACGGACGAGGTCCTGGGATGACCAGTCAGGACAGAAGCGCTACCGAACCGAAATTGTTGCCGAAAACATTATCATGCTTGACCGGGCCGGTCAGCCGAGCGGATCCGCTTCACCGGCGTCTGATGAAGCGACTCAGCCTGAACAGCCGACGGGTGAGCCTGAAATCAATGTTGAGGATATACCATTTTAATCAGAAAACTTATGCCAATGATGAGACAAAACAAGAATAACGCACCCCGCCCAGTAGTGAATAAGGCATGTCATTTTTGCACTAACGGCATCGATGACCTGGAATACCGGGAAGTAAGGGTGATGCAGAAATATCTTTCTTCCTACGCAAAAATCCTGCCCCGTAAGAAAACAGGCATCTGTTCCAAACACCAGCGCATGCTGGCCCAGGCGGTGAAACGAGCCAGGTTTATGGCCTTAATCCCTTATACAACCCGTTAATATATGTTGTCTATCAATGAATTGCGCGCGGGCGCCTATTTGGTTTACCAGGGAGATCCCTACGTTGTACTCAAACATAGTTTCATAAAAATGGCCCAGTCCAAGGGCATAATGCGGACATCGATAAAGAACTTGAAGACGGGGAAAGTGCTTGAGGAAACTTTTAAAGGCCAAGAAAAGTTGGAAGAGGCTGACATTCGGAAATCAAAGGCCAATTACCTCTACCGGGAAGGTGACCAGTTTTTTTTCATGGACGCCACCACATATGACCAGTTTTTCGTGACAGAGGCCCAACTCGGGGAGAAGAAGGATTACCTCAAGGAAAATACCGAAGTGGAAGTTTTGAATTTCAATGATTCGCCAATAGCCATTGAGCTGCCGAAAAAAATTACCCTGAAAGTTACCATGACTGCACCTGGCGTACGAGGCGATACTGCCCAGGGTGCGGTGATGAAGCCTGCCACGCTAGAAACCGGCGTCGAGATCAACGTCCCGCTATTCATCAAGCAGGACGAGATGGTGGTAGTGAATACGGAAACGGGCGAGTACGTCGGGAAGGCGTAAAAAATTAAAAAAGCCTACTCAAATATAAGTAGGCTGTTTTTGGTTTTTGTTGCTGCTCACTGGGAGCTAAATGCTTGCGCTCAGCCAATCCCTGATTTCATCAGGAGTTTGGCGGAGAATTATCGCGGCATGTTCCGGAAAGAGTTTAATAATACTCATTCCAGTGGCATCTTCTTCGCTCGATTGTTCGATGAAACGAGGGGCAATCCTGACTCGCCAATGATACAACAGGGGTATGTCCTCACGTTTGCAGGTGTTGAATTTCTGCGGAGCGTTATACAGCATGGCAGTATAGGCGAATCTCGGCCCGAGGAGCGCCTCCAGGTTTTTCATCACCCGCTGGATGAGGCTGGCCAATTCCGGGATGACCTGCCCATAGTTAGCGGTGCCTGCCAAACATTCAAAATTGGCATGGTGGCTTTTGGGGATGATCCACGTTTCGAACGTGTAGCGGCTGGCGAATGGAGCCATGACCAGGAAATGTTCAGTTTCCCAGATAGTCCGTTCGCTGGTCTCAAGCTCCTGGCGGATCATGTCACAGAAGAGGCACCGTTCTTTGTCCAGTCTCAGGTAGTAATGAGTACAGCAGTCCATTTCCTCTTTAGGACGCTGGTAGACGATGTCACTGGCATGGATATGCCAGAGTGGGTGAGTCATGCCGGCTTCACGGTCGTCATTGTTCCAGCCAGTGCGCACGATCATACTGATCAGATTCGGATCCCTGGCGAGATCGATCATCCGCTCGCTGCAAACATACAAACTCTCAGTCAGAATGTCGAGAGGCAGTTCGGCGATCGACATGGAATGTTTTTCACCGATCACTACCATTTCATCCGCACCATACTCGTTGGCGTGGTCGTGCATTCCGTGCCCGACGTTTTTCTGGGGAGTTTTGATGGAACATTTCTGGTTTTTTGAGGTGGTGACCCGGATGATCGTATCAGACACATGACGCTGACAGATAACCTGGTTAGTGAGGTGTTCGTTGCCAGGACAGGCGGGACAGTTAGCGTGGTATGAGTCAGGCGCCGGCTCCTTCAATAGTTTTGCCCGGTGATTGGCCAGGAGCGGCGGGATTTCCGTCGGTACGATTTTACACCAACGGTGAGTGGCGATGTCTCTCCTCCGGTCAATTGAGCCAAGGTCCAGTCCGTCTAAAGAAATCGGTAATGTAAACACGTATCCTCCTTGAAAGTTAAATTTTGATGTTCAATTTTTGTTTGTTTGAGTAGCTTACGACAAAACAGCCCTTTGGTCAAGGGATCTGACGAACGATTTTTATTTTTTTATGTCAGCCCGACTTTGTGCCGGATGTCAGAGATGTTCTGTTTGGCAATGGCATGGGCGCGCTCACTGCCATGGCGCAGGGTATCCCAGACTTTTTCCGGGTGCGCGACCAGTTCAGCCCGTTTTTTACGGTAGCTGACAAAGTCAGGGTATGTGGCAATTTTATCGGCCAGTAACTGTTTATATTCGGAGAATTTTACAGTCCCATCCTCCAGTGCATCCAGAAATTTCTTACGGTCAGCAGTCTCGCCAAAGATGTATAGGAGCATATAGAAGTTGTATAGCGCCATGAATTGCCTGAATTTGGCATCGCCCCATTTCTTATCCAGCTTGGCCAGGTCGTCCTCGGTGCGCAATTCGCGGTCAGCGAGGTACTTTTTGCCCAGGTCCTTGAATTCCTGGTGGATCTCTTTGGTCAGTTTCAAAAAAGCGCTGATGACATCCTTCTCGTTGCCAGATATGGTCACCATGGACTTGATCTTGGCAGCAGTCACTTCCGGAGAATCGTTCATGGCCAGGTAGGATTTCTCGCCGAAGCTTTTGCTCATTTTTTTTGTCGGGTCGGTGAGGCTCATGATTTTCGGTGTCAGGGTGATGCGCTCCTTCGGCTCGGGGAAGGTCTGGCCGTATTTGGCATTGAAGGTGCGGGCTATTTCACGGGCCAACTCCAGATGGGCAAACTGGTCCTGGCCGACCGGAACAATCGTGGCTTTGTAGAGCAGTATGTCAGCGGCCATCAGGACAGGGTAATCCAGCAAGCCCATGTTGATATTATGTTTGTACTGCAGTGATTTGTCCTTGAAAGTCGGGACTCGTTGCAGCCAGGAAACTGGGGTGACGCAGTTCAGGATCCAGGCCAGGTCGGTATGTTCGGTAACGAATGATTGTATCAGAATTGTGCTTTTATGAGGATCAAGTCCAGCAGCCAGGAAATCTGCAGACACGTCAAAAATCCGCTGGCGAAGGTCGGCCGGCTTCGGCCCCTCGGTCAGGGCGTGGTAATCCACTACGGCAAAAACACAGTCATTATTCGGATCGGCTTGCAGCTCCAGCCAGCCCTTCAGGGCACCGAAATAATTGCCTATATGAAGTTGGCCTGACGGCTGTATGCCTGAAAATACAACATGTTTCATATGTGTTATTTTACCATCATTTGGGTAATAAAAAAACCCCGAACGCTTCATGCGTCCAGGGCCGGTGTTCAGAAGTTCTAGACTCTTCTGATTACCATTCCGGGGGAGGACTCAGTTGAACGAAATCCATCCCTCTCGGATCGGGCTTCTGGGGCGGGATTGCGTCCCACCCAGTAATTTCGTAGTACCCATCGACGCTTTCGGGTGGTTGAATGGGAAGGCCATTCTCCCCAAAGCCAGCGGCTATGAGCCTACGAGTTGCTTCCGCTTCCAGTGCAGCGGAATTGTTAAAAGGTGCCTCAGGCGGTTGCTTCACAAATCCTCCATGAGATGTGTTGAGGTTTTAAGGTGTCCCAACTAATTGGGTTGCTTCTATAATATCAAAAAGAAGCCTTCAATGGTAGCACGGTTATTGGCCAATGTCAAGGGTGGCCGTGATGTTAGTCTTGACACTGAAGGGCAGATGTGGTACCATTTCTGGTTATTGTACTTTGATTTCAATTCCGCATTGTATGGTGCGGTCCTGCGTTAACAAACACAGAAGGGTGTTATGCGGCGGTGCACCAACTCACCACCCATTTTTTCTTAAAGGAGGTTTCTGTATGGAAACCGGAAAACCGTACGAGATCCACTGCGGCCCGAACAAATTCAACTTGAGCGTCGCACTTCTCCGAGGACAGAAGAACGTTGACGATGTGGATTTCGTCATCAACCTGACCAGGGGTAATGCTGGAGATGTCCGGCTCACCTGCAGCGTCACTTCCATAACATTGGAAGGAAGCGATCGGGAGTCTTGGCTGATCATGGGATATGCCAAAGGGAACAAATCGAATGGAATGCGTCAGAAATACGAGGCGCATTTCAATACGATGACCCGAAAAGGCGAATTGAAGTTGGTCGACTAGTCGACCAATACAAAAAACACGGCGGGCGAACTCTTCAGGAGAACGCCCGCTATTTTATTTATGCGGACAGCCGCAGGGCTTGGCCCTAAGTAATTTTAATTGTTTTTTCGGATGATCTATAAATTCACGTTGGTACCGTTTGCCGGTGGCCAGTTTTTTGTTCAAGGGAGAATTGTGGTGATAGCCACGCCTGTTGAATTCCCGTATTAACCTGTCATGGCGGTAATATAATGCGGCCAGCTTGCCATGCCACCGGAGAGTTTCGGGGTGGCGGCTGTAGCCTTTCTTTTTTTTAGTGATGACGGTCCAGACAGCATGAAGCTCCCGGTGTTCGGCCACCAGGTGCTTCTGGCACAGGATTTTAGGGTCAACGTCCCAAATGCGCATGGACTAAACAGGTCGCAGCGTACCGCCGAATACCTGCCAGGCCAATAAAGATTTGGCCACCAGGCTCAGGATGATGTAAGCCCGTTCGCCATAGAGATAATCTTGCCATTTGCCGACTTTCTTGTACTGCAGTACCTGGTTTACGGCGAAACAGTTGAAGAATAGGAAGATGGAGAAATATATCCAGTAGACGAATGTCGGTGCCTTGGCATCGCCTTCACCGGCATTGAAGAGGTACAGGCCGACTGCCACCCATGGGATGATGCCGGCAATACAGCCGAAGATGAAAGACGTCCAGTTAGTTTTCTGTGTGGATTGGTTGTGCAGCTCCATCATCCAGCCGAAGAGGATCATCATGGCATTGAGGAAGAATATAAGCATGAGGGCAATGCCGTCATACACGCCGACCAGCATCGCGATGACTATCATCATCAAAGACGAGCTGAAGGCGTATTCTATCCAACGAGCATAGTTGGCTCCTTTGAGAAGGTTGCGGTTGTACCAGGCATTGACGCGTGGGATTAGAGAGATGCAGGCGTGCGCAAGCGCCGACAGGAACAGGAAAGCGGCAACGAGCGGCCCGATACGCAAATCAAAGAGCGTGTTTAACACAGGCTCCAGTTTTCCTGACGCAAAGTTCATCTTTACAAAAGCAGAAGTGACTGGTAGGGAGAAATCTGAACTGATGACCAACATAACCGCGCCCTGGATGGCGTGGAGAATGGCCATAATTATGTTGAATCGCCGCAGCTTCTTTATTTTGAGTTCATCCGGCTGGATGCCGTTGGTTTGGTTTTCCATATTAGATTTAATGAATTATTAGCCAATAAATTATAATATTTATCCCAGTTAATGTAAAACGTGCATTTACCGCAAACCCCTGTCAGACAGGGGTTTGGTTTATTGGAATATTTTTTTAATCAAGCTACTCCAGAAGCGCGCTCCAACCTTTTGTGCTGGGGGCTACATTTTTTGGATAAGTGCCCTTGAAGTAGGAATATCCGTCATGGTATTCCAGGGTTTGGATGGAATAACCAGGAGTACCGGCAATACGTTCGTTAACTTTGTCCTGGATCCATTTCTGGGCCTGGGACAGATATTTGTCCGGCACCGAGAATAATCCCAATTTGGCTTTCTGGATGTCCAGCGCCACGCTTGTCGGTGATGTTTGTGTAACCATTACTTTCACATAAACTGGCGCTTTGACATATTCGGATATCATCCCGGATATTTCCATGCCGCCCTCGATGAATTTCACCTGCACATCCTTGACCGGCGGATTGGTGCCGGAAAATCTGTTGATCCAGGAAGTAATTTCTTCGGAAGAGCGGTTCGTGTCGACCGGTATCTGGCCGGTAAATATTTTTTCCGGGCTGCCTGAGTAGTCGGCCGCCGGACCGGAGATGGTCATGGGGATTTTCCCTTTCAGGCTGGCCAATGCTTCCGGACTGGATTTTATGCCCAGATCTTTCGGTTTGTTCATGCCGACAATATTTGAAATTCCCGGTACGGCATAGAGGCCTGTCACGGAAGCTGCGACGGCTACCAAGATAATTATTACCACCAGGGTGATGAGCAGGTTACGGCCGAAGTGGTGCTTTTTCTTGGGCGCCTCAGGTGCCTTTTGTTCTGACGGCAGGGTGGCGGATGATGTCGGTGCTTGGTTTTGCGGCTGGAGTTGTTCGAGCGGCATAGGTTTCTTTTCGCATTAATAATTTATATTATTCGCTATCCGGTACGGTATTAGTATCAGTCTCCTTGGTTGCGGTCGAGAGGTTAACGGTAGTTTTGCCGTCGATTTCCGAAATACCTACGCTCATTGTCCGATTGTTTTTTTCTGCCATCAGGGTGACCATCCCGCTGTAGGTCATGTTGGTCGTGATCGTCCAGCCGCCGTCTGCCATTTCACGTTCATATTC
The DNA here is from genome assembly GCA_964628855.1 of uncultured Gammaproteobacteria bacterium. Lineage (GTDB taxonomy): Bacteria > Patescibacteriota > Patescibacteriia > UBA10025 > JAHIVO01 > JBAYGJ01. The sequence continues at coordinate 34,499 of CAZVMV010000003.1, forward strand.
CGTCTTAGCATCTGTTACTGATTTAGTTGTTTCCAGCGAAACCGTATATGCTTCATTGGCCTTGGTGGTAATAGCCGCCCTAAGTGTCCCATCGATGACATACACGTCAGACGGGAAACCTGATGGAATGGTTACATTTCCGCCGGCTTGGTAAGATCCGCCGTTCGTATTAATCGTGACGCTGTTGTTGTCCAGGTCTACGTCGGCCGCGCCGTTAGTTGCACGTTCGATGGCTTTTTCCGTTACTTTTTCCGCGACCTTCTCAGAGGTGCTCTTGCATCCAGATACGACAAAGGCTATGGCCACGATCGCAATGACGGGCAGGATCCATTTGGTTTTTTTGTCCATAGTGGTTAAGATAATTATTAACTGGCTGATGGATATATTTTCCCTCAATTTGGACAAAAAAGCAAACCGACACAGGTACAGTATGGGTTTATTTAATATTAATTATAAAAATTTTTTACTCAGCGCCTTCGATTTCAATCTCCACCGCTTCAGCCTCCAGCTGTTTGATGCGCTGCTCTGAAAGCGCTATCTCACGGTCAAGGAAGTCCAGAAGCCGTTTTTTTAAAGATGGAGTATAGCCCAGTTTGGCCACTTCGCTTTTCAGATGCTCTTTATCGTCGTACATCAGGGTCAGCTGGTCGATGACGGCGTAGCATGTTTTTTGGATTTCGGTCATATGTGTGCGGTTATTCGGTGGTTGGCGCTGTTTCCAAAACCTCGCGATAGGCGCGCAGTTTAGCCAGGCGATTTTTTTCCGACTCCAGCTTTTCGAGGTTTGACTCGGTTGTTTCGGGTGCCTGGAAATGATGTTCTGGATTAAATCCTCTTGTTTCCATATGGTTTGGTATTTTTTTTAGGCAAGATAATATTAGTTTATCGTGGACTGATTGTAAAGCCCGGATAAGCACAAATAAAAAAGCCCACATAGTTGGTAGCTATGGGGCTTCCCGCGCAACGAGCGTTGCGGGGCATTGGGTGGTCGGTACTATTTGGCCAGCAGCCGATCGGGATTGAGGCCCTGAAGCGCCTTCGGGACAAACAGCCCGTCCTTCCGGATGACTTTGCCATCGAACAAGATGGTGCCGCCGCCGTATTCGGGGCGCTGGATACATACCAGATCCCAGTGGATATTGCTTGAGTTGCCGTTGGGAGCGACTTTGTAGCATTTCCCGGGCGTTAGGTGGAAACTGCCGCGCACTTTCTCGTCGAACAGGGTCTCGCCGACAGCCGTGTCGATAAACGGATGGAAGCCGAAGGCGAACTCGCCGAAATAACGAGCGCCCTCATCGGTGTTCAGGATGGCGTCCAGCTTCTTCTGGTCGCCACTGTCACAGGTGGCCTTGACGATCTGCCCATGAGCGACTTCGAAGCGGACTCCTTCGAACAAACTCCCTTCACGCGATACCGATTTGGTATTGTAGTGAATGACGCCGTTCACTGAGTCGCGCACCGGCGCGGTGAAAACCTCGCCGTCCGGAATGTTCAGTTCGCCGACACACAATTTAGCCGGTATGCCCTTGATACTGAAGCCCAGGTCGGTATCGCCCGGCCCGATGATGCGGACGTGATCGGTCCTTTCCATCAGCGCTTTGAGCGGCATGGCGGCACGGGCCATACGCCGGTAGTCGAACAGGACGGCACGGAAGAACAGGTCTTCCAGCTGCTCCGTCGACATGTTCATCAGCTGGGCCATGGCCGGAGTGGGCCAACGGCTGAGGATCCAGCGACGCGGTGAACGGACCTTGATGACCGGCCCGGTATAGTATTTCGCCCAGCGTTGGGTATTGGCAGAGGGCACGTCAGTGCTGTGGAAGATGTTCCCGAAGTCGCGGAAGATGATGCCGCCGTCGCATTTCTTGATCATCATGATGTCGTGGGCGGCCACGAACCGGAGCTGCCGCAGGCCGCTGCCAATGTTCATGCGGCGCAGCAAGCGCTCGTCGCGCCTGACGGGGTAGGCGAAGCCGCCAGCCCGTCTGACCTCGTCCATAACGGCGAGAACCATCTCGATCGGGGTGTTGGACATTGAGTCGACATAGATCAATTCGCCTTTCTTGACTTTGATCGACCGTCTGACTAACGCCTCGGCAAATTCCTGAAATCTCTGATCCATGCATTACCTCCTCTGGTTTTTTGGATCGTGGAGTGTTAGAAATTAAAAAAACGGTATCTGTTTTGTTTATTGCCTCACCTTAGCGGAAAGCGCTTGTTACGTCAAGTAATAAAAAAGCCCACATAGTTGGTAGCTATGGGGCCTTCCGCGCAACGAGCGTTGCGAGGTGTTGGGTTTAACGCATTCAAGCCGCACTCATGCTAGCAGACTGTCGGGGCATCAGCCAGCACGATGATTTCGATCTTGGCACCGAGGGGGAGTTTGGCCGGCTGATAGGCGGCGCGGACCGGTCGACAGTCGCCGAGCCAGTTGCCGTAGGCTTCGTTGACGGCCTTGAAGTCCGCCATGTCCGCCATCAGGATTTCGACTTTCACGATGTGGCTCTTGTCGGTGCCGGCCTCAGCGAGGATGGCGTCGATATTGGAGAAGATGACTTCCGCTTGCTCGACGGTGGTCCCCTCGATGAGTGCCGTTTCGCCCGGCCTGATGGCGATCTGTCCGGACAGGAAGATGAAATCATTAGCGATGATTGCCTGCGAATACGGCCCGATCGGTGCGGGCGCCTTGACGGTGCTGATCGTCTGCATTGCTGAATCCTCCATGGGATTTAAGGTACGAATATGATACGTGTTACAGTTTGGCTTTTACAATTTGCTTATCTTAGCGAAAGCCTGTTTGCACGTCAAGTAATTATAAAAGGCGGGGAAGAACCCGCCTCTTTGGAATTATTTAGTTTGTTGTTATTGGAGTCTTTTCAAATCAGTAATGATTTCCGCCGCATGCTGTTCCGGCTTCACCTTTTCGTAAATTTTCCTGATTGTCCCGTCCGGCCCGACCAGGAATGACGTGCGTTTATTGAAAATAAAGCCGTCAGTTCTGAATACTTGGGTCATTTTTTTGTCCTCATCCGCAAGTAACATGAAAGGGAGTTGGTATTTATCGGCAAATTTTTTATGGCTGCCTACGCTATCAGTACTGACGCCGACAATAGTGACGAGTTTCTGCAGTTCACCAAAATTGTCACGGAGTGAGCAGGCCTCTGTCGTACAGCCTGGAGTGAAATCCTTTGGGTAGAAATACAGCAGGAGCCATTTTCCTTTAAAGTCTTTGAGCGAATGGAACTGCCCATCCTGATCCTGGGCGGAGAAATCCGGAGCCGGAGAACCTTCGATTATTTTCATAAGAATTTGATTATTTATTAGTATGTTAATAGTACAGCCAGTATGCTTACTACGCAATTCGTGCATTTCCTGATTGGCCAGTAGATTGACAAAGTCGTATACTAGGCGTATGATACCTTGATTATCATTGGTGCATTATTAGGAGGTGAGTACCGTGGCACCTTGCACAATTGAGATGAGGGAAGATGATGACGTTCTGGTGGTCACGTTAAAAGGCACTCTAGTGTACGAAGACGTGCTGTCGGTCAGCGCGGAAGTAAACAGCCGTATGGCCAATGGCAGCCGTCGCATCGTGATCGACATGTCAGGAATTGTGCTGGTAAATTCCAAAGGACTCGGTTCGCTGATTTCCATCCAAAGTCTGGCATCGGAAATCGGCGGGCAGGTAGTCCTGTTGAATCCCGGCCCAAAGGCGACAGAGGTCCTGAAGCTGACTAAGCTTATCGATATTTTCACCGTCTGCCATGGCAATGTCGAGGATGCAAAGAAGCATTTCCGTGTTGTCACGAAGAAATGAACCATCTCTCCCAATATAATCAGCCCGCTGAGCACACGGGCTGGTTTTTTTATTTGACATTGTTGACCAATAAGACCAAAATGGAGATGACAACTGATTGAGGAGGTGCAGTATGCATACGTTGCTCGGCCGGCCGATTGCCGGCTGGATCACCGGTGGGACCACGCTCCTCATTAGTCTGTTCGTTTGGATGCTTGTAGATTGGGGGACGGCACTTGCCTTCTTCTGTCTCGGCATCGGTATCGCGGTGCTTCTGTCGCGAAAGCGCGCGTGTCATCATGAGTGATGAAGGGTTGGGACCATGAGCTGGTCCCACGTCAACGAGTCTCGCTCAGCCATCAGGCAGGCGGGACTTTTTATCCTTGACAAATGTCTTATAAATGGCTAGGATGACGAAATTATGAATGCACATTAGCAATCTAGTTTATGTAGGAGGTTTTTGCAATGAGTTATGACCAATTCGGCGCCGTAGTAACGCCGATCTATGAAACGACGACATTTGCGGCGAGTGATCCTGAGGAACTTGAACTTCGGTTCGAAGTCCTGACTGGGAAAAAGCCGAAGCCTGATGGCCCGTTTAACCCTTATGTTTACGCCCGGTTTGGCACGCCCACCTCGGATAGTGCCTGCCGTAAGTTGGTCGAGATCGAGCAGGGCGCACGATTCGCGTCACTCTTTCCGTCTGGTATGGGCGCTATCTATTCGACCGTGATGGCCCTAGTGAAACCGGGAGATGTGGTGCTGTACACCACTCCGATCTATGGATGTACGGATGATTTTTTCCGCAACATCCTGAAAACAATCGGCGTGACATGCATCGCCGTCGATACGACCGACCTGGCCCAGGTCGAAGAGGCAATCCTGGCCAACCAGATGAACCTGCGGGCGATATTGCTGGAGACACCCTGCAACCCGAAACTTGGACATTCGCCGATTCGGGCCATCTCTGACCTGGCCGCCAAGTATCCGGGGACCAATAGCATGGCACTGACCATCGTGGACAACACGTTTTTGGGGCCGGTATTCCAGTCACCGTTTCTCCACAATGCGGACATCGTCGTGTATTCGGCCACCAAGTTTTTGGGCGGACATACCAATCTATTGGCCGGAGCCGTACTGGCCCAGGATCCGCACATCATGAAGCAGATCCTGTCGTACCAGTACACCAGCGGATCGGTGCTGTCCGCGTTTTCATGCGCCAAATTGGAACAAAGCCTGGAAACGGTCGATTTGCGCATGGAGCGAGAAGCTGGTTCGGCGATACATCTGGCAAAAATATTGTCCGGACACAGTCGAGTGCGGCAGGTATTTCACCCGTCGCTGCTCCAGGCCGACACGAGCCAGTATGACATCTTCCATAGCCAGTGCAGTGGCACAGGCTCCGTCATTTCATTCGAAGTTGATGGCGGCAAGCAGGAGGCGTACCGTTTTATACGCGGAGCCAAGCAAGGCTTCACCGACGCTGTCAGTCTGGGCGGCACGCATTCCCTGGGTATTGTCCCTTATTACACCACGCATCTGGTGGTGCCTGACGAGGTCAAACTGGCGGCAGGTGTCACGCCTGGCCTGATCCGGTTGTCGGTCGGTACCGAACCTCTGGAACGGCTGTCGGAGGCGGTGGTACATGGGCTCAAGGCAATGTAATTACGTCGAGTCAACATCAGGACAAACATGGCGATCGCAATATGCGGTCGCCTTTTTATTTGTGAAAATTATTTACTTTATTGTGTAGGATGTCCGATTTTTTTCGCCCAGATGCGGTCGATGTAGACCAGGCGCCACCAGAGACGGCCGATGGAAAATCCACCTAGAGCGCCAAGGATAATCAAGCCGATTTGGATGGCTGGGTGCAAAGCACAGCCGCCATACCATATAATACTGCGTTCGGCATCAGTGGCCCATTTGAGGTATAGAGTTTCGGCAATTGCATGTACAATGAGACTTAAAAATATCCCCAATAGCGTGGAGGCGACTAGGTAAATGACGTGTTTGGCAGGAGTCGGATTTGGCGCAGCGTTGAAAAACATATTTATCGTTTGAACATCTTCAGCCAGCCGAAAGTCTGTTCCGCTGCGTTGATGATGACGTCGAGTACGGTCTGTTCTTTCTGGGGGGTGAGTACTGTCAGAGGCTTGGAAAGTGAAGTGGTGCCGGCCGAATCGATGCTTTCTACCTTGAATTGGTATACGGCTCCCGGATCGAATGCCGTAACCACCACGATATGGCGACGTGAGTAGGTGTCGTCCAACGGCGTCTTTTCCGGTAATTCGTCCGTTGCAGAGCCGACGCCTTTGCGGTAGTAAACTCGACTGGTAGACGGCTCATTGGTGGTCCAGGAAATGATAGTTTGGACTTTTGCGTCCTTGCCTGGTGATAGCGCAGACGTGGTCTGGATCTGTGAAATTAATGGCGGGGCGTTTTCCGTATCAGTCGTGAAGGCATCTATTAATTTAGTGGCGACGCTGCCGTCTGCACTGACGCTTTTTAGCTCCACGTCATAGAAAGTTCCGGCTTCAAGCCCCGGTACGCTGACCTGATGGATGATAGTGGGAACGGTATCCGAGACTGTTTTCACTTCATCTACCTGTTTGATGTTATTGCGGTAGGGAATATATTGTACCGAAGAGTCGGCATTAATATTGGTAGTCCAGCGAAAGATGACTTCGTCACCAGAAGTTTTATCTATGATGTAGCTGGAAATTTCGAAGGCTTTTTCCTGAGTGCTGAAAGTAAAGTCTATTGATTTCGTTTCTTGGCTGACCTTAGTTTTTGATCTGATTTGGTAATGGTAGACTGTGGCCGGCTGGAGATTGGTGAGGATAACTGTATGCTTTGTCGTATAGGTATTTGGGTCACCAATCAGCTGTGGGTATGGACTTTTTGGGTTTACCTGGTATTCGGCAGCAGTGGCTAGCGCGACTAGGGAGTTCGCTTCTTTATCTGAAGTCCAAGAAATTGTGGCACTGCTGGCTGTAGCCTCTACTTTCGGTTCACCGGCCATGGTCGGTGTGGGCAGTGATTGTGCAAGGTCCTGGATAAAGGCGTACTGGTCTTCCAATGCCGTTTCTAGGGTATTGGTGTCAGCTTTTTTTGAAAGAGTTGACAGCAGGTCATCCTTTTCTTTGATGATGTCCTGGAGTGACTGATTTGATAATTGCGCCGATGGCACAGTTTGGATGGTGGCGTCAGCGGAGACCGAGCGGTTTTTCCCAGGGTCAACGGAACTTACGCGGTAATGGTATATGGTATTGGCGTCCAGCGATTCCATATTCAGCGTATGCTTGGTCGTGTAATCCCAGTTGCCAGTGACTGTACCATAGGTTGTTGTCGTGCCGTATTCAATGAAGCTGTTAGTCTCCTCGTTGGTGGTCCAGGTGACAGTTACGGTGCCGTCGGTATTCGCTTTTGCCACTACCGTGGAAATGACCGGTGCGGTAACGTCGATTTGCGAAGTGCGAGCCTGTTGTTCCCGCAATTGCACTGCCGATTCAGTGGAAAGCGTTTCGGAGGTGGTGAAATTTCCCTCTTCGCTGGTAACGGTGTTGCCGGATGTGTCCGTCGAGGTGATGACGTAATAGTATTTTGTGCTGCTGGTCAGGCCGGTCAGGACGACATAGTGCGACAGGTTGTAGGAAGAGTCGACGTCATTGGTTACTGTATATGTGCCGCTGGTGGTTCCGTATTTGACAGTTCCAGAACATTTTTCACTGGTTATCCAGTGGACTACTGCCTGAGTATCGGTAATCGGGCTGACTGACGTGGATGAGATAGTGGGTGCCGTCTGGTCATTGGTAGTAATGAAATAGTAATAGGCGCCGCCGTTGTTATCGATGGTTTGGCCAGACCGGACATAATAGTAATATTTTGTCCCGGCAGTTAGGTTGTTTATGGTCATGCTGTGGCTGGTCACTGCCGGGGAGCTGATATGCAGTTCCGTTGAGCCGGAAAGGTCAGCATTCAGTGAGTAAACGACGTATGAATCCGATTCGGCATCAGTATTCCAGGTAATGGTCGTCTGGGTGTTGGAGGTTTCCTGGATGGCTACCGTGCTGATGATGGGGTTGTTCGGGTCGCCGGCGGCGCGGAGGATGGTCGTGTTTCTGAAAAAAATTATCGCGCTTGCGATCAGGATGGCGAAACAAAAAGAGATGTACGCAGCGTGATATAGTGTTGCCCCATGCGAACGTTTTTTTGGAGTTTTTTTATTTTTTGATGGTCTGGCCATAAATTATTTGTATCTGAGGGCTTCCAGCGGATCAATATTGGCAGCGCGGCGTGACGGAAAAAGCCCGGTCAGGAAGCCGACGATTGTAGAAAAACCGATGATGACCGCAATGAACCATGGCGGATTGTAAAAAAGATTTAATGATTGGCCGCCGAAACTTTTTGCCAGCAGGTTTATGCCGATATTGGCCAGGATACCTCCCAGGATGCCGATCAGGACGCCACCCACTCCGCCCAAGAAGCCCATAGACATTGATTCGATGATGAACATTTTCCTGATATCCCCACGGGTGACGCCGATTGAACGCATGATGCCGATCTCGTTGATGCGTTCCAATAGGGCGATGGTCATGGTGTTGAACATGCCGATGGCAGAAACGATCAGGGCGATCAGGCCAAAAAGTCCCAGGATGATCTGCAAGATGCGGAAGATTTGGTTAGCCTGGTTGATGACGTCAGAAAGTGAAGTGACGATGAAGCCTTGGCCGATGATTTGTTCCCTGATGGCAGGTGCTTGTTCCTGGCTGACTACTTTAACTTTTATTGCGTCAAAATTGGTGATAGGCGAGAGGCTCTGGACCATACTGAGCGGCACATATGTGGTGCTGGCAGTCGCATCGTCAATTACGCCGGTGATGGTAAAAGGCTGGGGAAAAGTTATGGTTGTGGTAGTAGGCGCGCCAGTCTCATCTTCATCAGTGTCCGATGGGATATTTATGGTGAGGGATATTTTTTGGTTTATCATGTCTTGCGGATCAACATTAAATAGTTTTGCCGTGGCAGTGGTGATGACGATATTCGCCTCTTTCGGGGCACTAAATAGTTCGCCTTTTAGAGCTGAAGTGCCGTTCAGCCGGAAAAATTCCGGATCTATGACCCTGAAGATTGTATCGCTGGTCAGCTCCTGGTATCCGAGCTGGCCGGACATGCTTTTTACTCGTGCGATTTCGGTCACGCCGGCGATTTTCTGCATCTTGTCCAGGTTCTGCTGTGTCAGTCCGATCAAGCCAGACGATCCAGGGCTGACATCCAGGGAGAGCAGGGCGTCAGCGGTGGTGATCTGGCTCAGGATGACCCGTTGCATGCCGTAGCCGAGGGAAACCAAAAATAAGACAGCACCGATGCCGATACTGACGCCAAGGATGGTCAGGAATGTCCGCATCGGGCGGGTGGTGAACATGCGTGTTGATAATGTCAGGAGATCGCTAATTTTCATAAATTATCCCGAAAATTTTCCGAGCATTAATAATTCGAAATGTTTGGCAATTTTTCTGGCTATGCGTCGGTCGAGATCAGGACCGGCCGGCAAGGGCTGGTGGAGAAGTTCTGACAGCTGGTTTTTGTCAATTTTATTTGTCAGTCGTTGGGCGATCGCTTTGTCCATAGCTTGGACCTGTTTCTGGTCATGCAGGTCTACATTGAATGTTTCCAGCAGGTAACTGCGGGCCTCTGACGCCTGCTTGTCGACGCCGCGGATTTTTCCTTCCTTCTGCTCCTTTTCTTCTTTCTGCAGGACGCGGATTTCTTCTAGTACGCGTTCGATTTTTTCGCCGAGCCGCAATGCTGTCCGCTTGTCCAGTTCAACGCCGCCCTCGCTTTCGGGCCGGTCGAGGAATGATATCAGTCTCTCCCGATCCTCCAGACTAGAAAGCATCATTTGCTGTACCTGTTTCTCAATTTTATTAAGTTCTTCGGCCGACATGCCTGTCATGACTTCCGCTACAACTTGTTTGGCTTTAAAAGGTATGAGCAGGCCGCCCAGCTGGCCCGGGGCAATACCGGAATAGGTGCGGATAAGCAATTCCAGTTCTTTGGAAACGGTTGGCGCTTCCTTGAGCGACCAGCCGTCTATTACAGCTTCGTTGATGGCATTGTTCACTTTTACGTCAATCACTTTGCCGTCTTTCATGTAAAAAACTCGGTGGGCAAGATTCAAATGGGAGGGGTCGTGTGTCACCAGGATGATGGTTTTTTTCTGATCCGAATTCAGTTCGCCGATCAATTCCATCACGTCCCGAGATGATTTGGAATCCAGGTTGCCGACCGGTTCGTCAGCTAAAACGATTTGCGGATCATTCATCAGGGCGCGGCAGATGGCGACGCGCTGTTGCTGTCCGCCTGACAGCTCCGACGGCAGCTTGTCAGCCTGCGTGCTGACCCCGAAATGTTCCAGAAGTTTTTTCGCTTTGGTTAAACGCGATATTCGCTCGGCATTAATGGCGATTTGCGGCAGGACGACATTTTTCACGATGGACAGAGAATTGATCAGGTAAAAAGCCTGGAAGATCATACCGATTTTTTTCTGGCGAAACTCCGCGATTTCATTTTTTTTCATTTTCGCCACATTCTTTCCGTCCACCAAAATGTCGCCGTGAGTATGGGTTTCCAGCCCGGCGATCGAGTAAAGCAGCGTGGATTTCCCGCAGCCAGACGGCCCGAAGAAAATGATAAATTCGCCAGGATAAATTTTCAGGCTTACATCCTGTAGCGCCTTAACCTCGTTTGAACGGCCCATAAAATAGGTGACACTCAGGTTGTTCACCTCTATTATTGGCCTTGCTTCTTCTGGGTTTGGTGTTGTTTTTTCTGTTTCTGGCATGACGCTATTATAATGAAATTCACCATTTTTTTCAACTACTTGAAAAAAATAAAAAAGAGCGTGCTCATGCACGCTCCAATACTGGTTCTGGGTTAGCCCACACTTGAAGCAGATGTTGATACGCTTCAATGCCCGTCGGGCAATGACGGTATTCTTCGCCGGCGAACCAGCGATTTTCAGGGGACTGGGCTTTTCCCCACGCAAAGCGGAACTTTTCACCCATGGTAGAGTCGAAGAATTCATATGCTTCGCGGTATGTCGGATTGTGCCCGAGTTCAGTACCAGCCAAAAGTCGTATTAGTGGGCTTTGGGCTGATATCCATTCTGCCCGGAACCGTTCGGCATACACTTCAGTGTAATATATGAAAACTTCTTGCGGGGTCGGATCATGTCCGAGCACCGCGCCAGCCATGAGGCAGTAGTGTTGGCGTTTAGCCAACTCCCATTGTATCAACAGCTTTGCGGCAATTTCTACACTGCTTGAAGCTCCGTCCATTGTCCACCTCCTTTGATGTCGTGAAAATGAACTTTGAGACAGTGTATACCATGCTTGTTAGTTTGGCAAGATGGCCGAAATTCAGATTGACAAGTATGAGTAGGTCTGGCAAGATTGCTTAATTGAACATTGATTTATTAATTACAAGACATACTGATAAAGGAGTATCTCATGAAAAAAATGAAAGTATTGGTGATCGGTAGTGGTGGTCGGGAGCATGCCCTAGTCCAGAGCATCAGCGAGTCCAGGCTGGTGGGCGAGATTTTTTGCGCCCCTGGTAATGCCGGTACGCTTGAGCGGGCTACTAATATACCCATCAAGGCGGATGATATCCCGGCTCTACTAGAATTTGCGCTCAGCAACGAAATCGACCTGACCGTCGTGGGTCCGGAAAAACCCCTGATGGATGGCATCGTTGACAGGTTCCGCGAGGCCGGCCTAAGGATATTCGGCCCCACTCAGGCTGCGGCCGCTCTCGAAGGATCGAAAGATTTTGCCAAGCGGATGATGGTGGCCACCGGCGTCCCGACCGCAAGATACCAGTCGTTCACCGAATACGATCCGGCCTGGTTGTACGCGCAACAGATCGGCGCTCCGCTGGTAATCAAAGCTGACGGATTAGCGGCAGGAAAAGGCGCGGTCGTGTGCCACTGCTTAGCAGATGCCAGTGAGACGCTGACTCAGATGTTGGTGGATCACGCTTTTGGTGCGGCAGGCGATACGGTGATCATTGAAGAGTTCCTGACCGGACAGGAAATTTCCGTCCTGGCCATCTGTGACGGGGAGTCGCATTGCCTGTTACTGCCGTCCCAGGACCACAAGACTCTTGAGGATGGCGATGCCGGTCCGAACACTGGAGGCATGGGAGCCATTGCACCGGTACCCTGGGTCGACAGTGAGATGTTGCAGACCATTGACCGCACTATCATCACGCCGATACTTAATGGTATGGTCACAGAAGGCAATCCGTTTACCGGATGTCTTTATGCCGGCCTGATGATTACGGACAACGGTCCGTTTGTCCTCGAGTTTAATGTCCGGTTCGGTGATCCGGAAACTCAGGCTATCCTGCCTCTCTTGGCTTCCGATTTTCTGGAACTGCTTATTGCCAGTGCCGACGGCACGCTAGAGGCCTACGAGATCAGCTGGTTTGAGGAGTATGCAGCCTGCGTGGTCATGGTGTCGGGCGGGTACCCCGGCAAATACAGAACCAATTATGCGATAACTGGTCTGGACAAGGCAGCTAGGCATCGGCACGTCACCGTCAATCATGCCGGAACGGCGAGGGGGTCAGAGAGCGGCCAGGTTTTGACCAACGGCGGCCGGGTAGTGAATGTAGTCGGAGTCAGCCTGACTCTGGCTGAGTCGATCAAAATCGCATACGGTGCAGTATCAGACATCAAGTTCACCGGTGAATACCACCGGCATGACATCGGTGCCAAAGCGCTGACAAAGATCAGTTAGGAGGAATCTGAATTTTATAAAAACAAACGGTTGCCCCATGGCGGCCGTTTTTTAATATATGATAGGATTGTTGTTTGGGGAATCCCTCGGCTTCGTTTTTGCTCAGCCTCGGGATTGTTACCTCTACAGAAATTTTCCTCACCTCTTTTTTCATACAGAGAAATTTTATCGGCTCGAAAATTTCGAGAGGTAACAAAATAAAAACCGCCTGAGAGTGTTACCACTCAGGCGGCGCGGTCATTTGTATACCACTTCCACTACGGATTATGTAGCGGCGATAAGGTGCTTATTTGGCAGGACTATCGTCTGCCGGGGAAGCCGACTCCTTCTTCTTGAGCTCATCCGGGTGCCGGCCAGTTACCTGGTACAGCAGGTTGTAGACCTCATCGATTGTGACTTCGCAGTCGCCTTCGAGGGTGAGGCCCTTGTCCTGTGAGGCCATCAGTTTAGTGACCCGAAGCTTCTTAGGCTGAGTCGGATCACTGGTAGCCGAAGGTTCAGCCTGCTTGGGAGATTCCGGAAGTGCATCCGCAGTGAGATCGTTCTCGCCGCCGGCGATGCTTTCGGTGACTGCAACCATCCCATCTTGCGAGATGGTCGGGATTGTCTCCGCCACGTCGCTGTTCATGACACGGAAAGTGCCACGAAACACTGCGCTGGCACTGCTCCAACAAGGGTTGAAGCACGCCCAGCGGCAGACGACCAGGCGTTCCTGACCGTCCGGGAACTTGATCCGTGCCCGGAAACCAGGCTCGTTGTCAAAATGTTCGGTTTTGCATTCACCATCAATGTAGAAGATGTCCTGCTCCCCGGTAATGAATCCGCGTTCGGGGGTGCCGATGACGGTGATGCCGCGGCCAAGTGCCCGCTGGAGCGAGGACTGGGCAAGTGACGTGACTCCTGGATCACTTGTCTGGTAGAAGTCGGGCGGGTCATCGACGAAGTTGGTGCTCGGCACCTCTTCCGGAGGCTTTGCCTGCTTCTTCCGGTTAGCCAGCCAGACTATACTGGCGACCAACAGCATGATGAGCAGGAGCAGCCAGTTCCGCTCCCACCAGTTCATGTAGGTGGGGACGATGACGGGGACTTCTACCTTCACCGAATCCGGTTTCTGTGGCGACTCAGCCATATTGGCCGGTACAGTGCCGTTCAGATACGGTTCGACATACGTGGCAACGTAGTATTCCGCTGCGCGCCACATATGATCCTTGCCGCCGGCCTTGGCCATGTATGGTCCAAAACCAATCGGCAGGAGGATCTCGTCGCCAGGCATGACCACATCAGGGTTGGGGTGCAGGTAGCTGTTCCTTCCCTTGATGTCCAGCCACGCTTTGGAGATCCTTTCCGTCCCGGACATGGAGCGATACTGCTCCAGATACGATACGTCCGAAGTGGACAGTGTCGGCCGGTCCCACGGCGGTTGAGCGAACAGGACTGTACCAACGACGAGGGTCGCCAGTACGATGATGGTGATGAGAGCGGATTTGCTTTTCAAGGCAAACCTCCTTTAAAAAAATTGTTTTACTGTTGCTGTTGTAGACTGCCAGATCGGCTGTTTCAGTCCCAGCATACAGTTTTTTCAATGTGTTTTTGTGCCAATCTGGCCGCTACATACATATAGGAATATTTGCAGTGGCCAGCCAGACACTATGCGCACAGAACTAGACAGTCTACGCTATTTTTAGCTTTTTGTCAAGAGTTGATGTGCACATCCTGTGGGATAAGTACTAGGATAGTGCAGGAACTAACCTTGACATTTGTACCATTTCCTATATAATGCTAGGTTACTATTTGCGCTCTTTGATAGCATCGTAAATTATTACTGGTAAGATAAATAAACACATTTTCAGGAGGTTTGTAAGATGTTGAACAAATTGATGTGGATCGGGATTGTTATCGGAGGACTGCTTGTACTCGCATTTTTCTTCGTGTACCTTCCCTTCATGAACCACACAAGCGTCAACCAGATCGGTGTCTGCTACGATTCCGGCACCGGGAAAATCTGGAATCAGGATGTACCAGGGTGGTACTGGACGAATCCACTGGTGAGGGTGGCGTATATCCCTACCTTACCGCTACGGGTTACTGTCACTTCCGAGGCTCGAGTCATTGTGTCCAAGATGGTGCGGTTTAAGCCCGCGGGTTTGGATGAGTTCATCCGTCTCCAGGGATTCTCGTATTACACCAATATTGAGAATATTTTTCTGGGGTATGCCTATTCCGGCAAGGAGTATTCTTTCTTGGAGGTAATCCAGGAGCCGAACGCTGAGAATACCGAAGGCTTGCTACCGGTCAACCGTGACGAGAAAAAGTGAGGTTTCGATGAAAAGATCGTGGCGAATGAAAGCCGTGGTCTGTCTACTCATCGCTTCCGTGTTCTGCATTGTCCTATTGAGTTTCAGCAGTGTCAGGAACATTTTCTGGCTGATGACTGCGGCCATCAATACGGCGAGGCATTGGACCAGCCTGTTTGCGTACCGTGCTGTCTTCAGCCTGCAGATCCTACTTATCTTCGTATCGGTATTTAGCATCTGCTGGAATCTCTGTTCCTTGCCTTGGCACAATTCCAAAGACGGGTGAGTACACACCAGACTAACTTGAATAAAGCGCACGCTCCATTTCGGTGGAAAACGGCGCTTTTTTATTTATGTAATTTTCTTTTATTTTCCCACGCCCTTACCGTCCGCTCATCCATACCTAGATAGTGTGCGATTTCGTGGAAAACTACTTCGTGTGTTTTTGACCTAATTGCTTCCGGATTTGGCCCGGCTACCTGTTCGATGGCATTTTTAAAAATTGTAATTTTATCAGGCAGGACTCCGGAATAGTATCCGCTGCGCTTCGGTAAAGGCACTCCTTCATACAGTCCGAGCAGGAGTCCTCTAGATTGGGATTGACGTTTTTTTGCAGTATGAGCCGATGGTACATCTTCCGCGACAAAAGCCACGTTTTCTATTCGTTCGCGTACAGCCTGCGGTACCATGGATACAGCTTCATTGATGTATTCTTCGAATTGTTCGTGGGTCACCATATACAGTAGTATATCAGCAAAACGGTTTTTACGGTTGGCACGCATGGACCAGACGCTTGACAGAATCGTTTTTATACGCTATTTTAATCCATTAAAACATGGCACATTTTCCAACAGAGGGAGATTGATTGGGAACACAAGCGATATTTTTCGAGACGGTTCAGCGACCGCAAGTATCCAGACGCGAACGCGACCAGGAGAGGCAACGCAAGTGGCGTAGGGATAATTGGTGCCGATACCGGGCCACCACCAAAGTCTGGCGCGCCAGGAATAAAGAGAGGCGCCGTATCCAGCGACTGGAGTACCACCGGCGCAATCGTTCGGAATTGCACAACGTCCGAAATTGCCGAAAGCCATGGACTCCGGCAAATGTCAGGTCCATCTTGGCTGAAGGACGCCCGAACGATCGTGCTTTGAGCCGCATCCTCGGCCGGAGCATGAAGGCAATCCAAATGAAGCGGCGCAAGGCCCGCAAGTGTACGTGCCGCAAGGCAACAAAATGAACTTAAAATTTTATGAAAGGAATCAGGAACCTGACTTGGTCGGGTTCTTTTTTTGTATTGATATAATGGCAGTTGACCCTATTAAAGTTGTGTGATAAGGTGTTGTGAATGCTGTTTGACAATTAAATATTAGAAATAAACCCACACCCTTTACATGGAGGTATATCATGTATTCCCGTTTTTCCAACCATTGGCTAACGGCGCTGCTGATGGTAGCGCTGTTTTTTGTCGGCTGCAGTAAGGACAAAAATCCGACTGGTCCGACAGTCACCACTGGCACTCTCATCATTGAATCGTATCCGACAGGTGCGCGGTACACAATCCCGTCGCTTGATACGGCCGGAATCACTCCCGACACGCTCAAGAATGTCGAAGCCGGCCGGTATGGCATCACCCTCGAGTTGGATGGTTACCATACCATTTCTGATACGGCAGTCGTCAAAGCCGGCGAACCAGTGACCTTCTATAGGTATCTGTCACGCGGATATGGAGCGGTAAATTTCGAATCCGTTCCATCCGGCGCGACCGTGTATTTCAATCAGTCTCTTCAGTCTGGTACGACGCCATTACTTAAGACCGACCTGCCAGCTGGCCGCTATCCGGTAACGTTCAAGAAAGCCGGCTACGCGGACAAGAGCGACAGCGTAACGGTACTGATGGATGATACGGTTACCGTAGCTCTGAAACTCGACTCTCTGCTCGGCTGGGTTCATGCGACATCAGTACCGGCCGGCGCAGACATCTATTTCGGCAACCACCCGGTTCCGAAAAAAGCGCCCGCAATCGATTCGCTGCCGCCGGGCAACCACCCTGTTCGCGCGGAACTGGCCGGCTACCGTTCGGCCACCCAGACTGTGGCCGTGACCGCTTTCCAGACCACGGAAGTTAATTTCAACCTGATTCTGATCACCGGGACGGTCAACGTTACCAGCACGCCAGTTGGTGCGCAGGTTTATGTGAATGGATTGTCATCCGGATCTGTGACGCCGGCCAAGCTGTCTTTGGTGCCCGGCACTTACGCACTTAGTGTGCGAAAAGCCGGTTACTACGACTGGGATTCGACCATAACGGTTGTGGCTGACCAGGCTAGCAATATTGCCATTACGTTTGAAGCGAAGCCGACAGCCATCACTGTAACCAGCTCGCCATCCAACGTGTCCATCTGGATGAACGGCGCTGAGACGGGGTTCCGGACGCCATACACTTTTGCGGACATCGCGCCGGGGCAGTATGTGATACGTCTCACTTTGCCGGGACATTTTCCGGCGGATACGACCTTCACGACCACGCTCGGCGAGGACAATCTGCTGCATTTCACACTGGCGACATGCCCCGACATCCCGTTTGCCTACACTCAGGGCACCAACATTTATCTGGCAAATATGGACGGAATAATTGTCGATACCTTAGCTACCGATTACCTCAATTACATCGACAGCTATATCGACTATTACGGTGAGATGCACTGGTCTCCGGATGGCACCAAGCTCGCTTACACAGGCCTTGCCAAGCAGGTGAGTATCATCAGCGAGGACGGCACGTGGATCAACGGGTTTGGCGGAAACCGTTCGATGGATTTCTGCTGGTCACCGAACAGCGACGAACTGGTCTGGGGTGTGTACTGTGGCGGGATGTACAAAAATATCCTGTCCACCAATTGGTACGGCCAGATCACCGGAGGCTGTTATGACAATTCGCCGGCATTTTCCCCGGACGGTACACGGATCATGTTCATGTACCACAATTGGGGAACAAAGTGCCGCATTGACTTGGCGAATACTAACGGGAGCGGCCGGGGAAATATCTACGGCTGGTTCGGTGCGGGTTTCGACGAGTTCAATCAGGTAGCCTGGACTACCGACAGTACAGCGATTTTCAAAATCGGCGGCGCCGGAATTTATGAGGTAGCCATTCCCGATTCTGGCAGTATCGTACTGACGAAGGTGATAACAGATGGCGTGACACAGGTTCGGATCTCGCCAGACCGGAAATGGTGCGGTTACAACACTTCTTCCGGTTTTTACCTCATGGAGGTGGGGGTCTGGGCATCGCGCCGCATCACCAGTCTGGGATCGTACAATTTTTCGATCATGGCCGGTGGGGAGTATATTGCCCTACGGACTTCGGATGGAGTATATGTCGTGACTCCTGACGGAAAGAGCTATCATGTCATTGTGGACCCCAGTGCCGGGTTGGGAGCTATCGACATCAAGCCCAACTGATCGGTTATTCACGAACACTCTCTGCTTGTCCCGACTCATCTGAGTCGGGACTTTTTATTTGACATCGGGGTGCAATTACGGTAAGTTATGGTGAAATCACGATAAAAATAATAAAGGACATTTCCAATCATAAGGAGGTTTTTATGAAAACCCGCGTGTTTGTTATGCTCGTATCTCTGATGTGGCTGCCAATGTTTGCTAGCTGCTCTGGCCATGACAAAGGCACTGACCCCAAGCCACAGCCGGGGATTGTTGGCGATCTGACCAAGCCGGCCACCATCTCAATCGTCGGTCTGAAAGCCGGAGATGAGTATGTCAGCGGTTCTGCCAATAACCTGGACACGAGCAAATTGAAAGTGGTGCTGTGGGCCAAGACTGACCGCTGGTATGTCCAGCCCTGGATCGCCAGTCCCTATACTTATGTCGGCAGTAACGGCAAGTGGTCCAGCTGGACGCATTCCTGGAACCGGATGGTGGCAGTACTTGTTGACGGTTCGTATGACCCGGGATCGACACGGGACTATCATCCGTCCGAGGATCCCGGCGTGATTACTTGGGATGAATTCCCGGGCAAATCTGCTGATGTATTCCTGGATTGGAGCGGATATCGTTGGCGTGTAAAGAATGCGGATCTGGCCGGTCCGGGTCCAAACTATTTTTCAAACGATACGGCAAATGTCAGCCTAGACTCGCAAGGCCGATTGCACTTACGGTTCGACTACCGCGATAACCGGTGGTATTGCAGCGAAGTTATGCTGGGCCATTCGCTCGGGTACGGGACTTATACTTTCCAGCTGGATACGCGCGTTGATTCATTGAATTATAACGCCGTATTCGCCGGATTCGTATATGAATCCCAGAGCCGGGAAATTGATATGGAATTTTCCCAATTGCTCGCCAATCCGCATAACGGGCAGTATGTGGTGCAGCCGTGGAATATCCCCGGAAATATTTCATACTACGAGATGCCGGCGATTGCCCAAACTTCGCACCGGTTCATATGGAGCGCGGACACCGTATCATTTGTCAGCTGGCGCGGGCATGCCGCTGATCCTCAGCCCTCGGACGTGATATTCCAGTGGAAGTATGCCGGAGCTAACATTCCGCCGCCCGGAGGGGAACTGATGCGTTTCAACCTATGGCTGTTTGACGGTCAGGTGCCGACATCCGGCTATGAAGATGAAGTGATCGTAAAGAAGTTCACCTACACTAAATGATGCAACTGGCAGATTGCACATGAATATTCGAATGTGTCCCGACTCTCCGGAGCCGGGACTTTTTTTATTTCACATGCAGGGCATATGCCCGTTTCAGCCAGTTGAGAAGCTCGGCATCTATTTCTTTTGCAGAACTTATCCGGAGGCAGTTTTTGTATGCCGTTTTTGAAACCGGAACGCTAATGAAAATGCGTTTATTTTTCAGAGCCCGGTCCAGTGAAAAACGGAGCTCGAGGACGCCGTCTTTTTTCGGGAGGATGGCCATGAAATCGTACTGTCCGAAAAGGTGGATGCAGCACGGGATGGAAATGACTTTCACGCGGCCGATGTGACTGTTGATTTTTTTCACCAGCGCCTGGAAAAGTTTGTACGCTTCCGGTTTGTTGGTGAAATGGTCCCGGAGCGGCTTGGTGGCGCAGGAATGCGTCTGGTCTTTTTTAGAAAATTGGCGACGACATTTCGGACAGACCCATTGTGTAGGCATATGTATATAGTTATTTCGTTGTTTCGATGTGCTTCAGGAGTTTTTCTGCCCTCTTACGGACGGACGGACGGGAATTCTTTATCTGACGCCTGATAAAGGCCATAATCAGAGCGGATGCTTTGAGCGTTTTTTTGTCAAAACCTGCCAACACGTCTAACGAATGCCCGATCACGATATTACGGCATTCGGGTGATGGCTGGCCTTTATTATAGTAAATCACTTTTTCCACGCCGAGCAGTGCTTTGAATATTTTACTGCGTATTTTATGATCATGTTGAGCGATTTTCCCGAGCGCTTGTACCGCATTACTGGCTGTAATCAGTGACGGATCTTTGGTGAATTTGATTAACTGTGGTAACAGCCTGGTAATCCGGCCTTTTGTATCAGCGGCCGACAGGTTGCCAATCACAATCAGGGCAGTCCATTTGAGAACGTTGTTTTCCCCTTCAAGGAGTCTTATGAAAGTATCAAGCCGGGGATACAGTGCTTTTGGATTTTTTTCTGACAGGGCGATGGCCTGCTTGGCGCAGCGGTATTTAATTTGTGGTTTTTCGGATTGGAGGTCTTTGAGATTAATGTTGGGTATAGTATTCATGATGATGGACGCAATATATTTTATTGCCTTTTACCCAGCGCTTCTGTTCGTACGCCAGGAATTTTTTTATTCCATGCTCACGGATGTATTCCAAATTATCAATCATGCTCATCTCGTATTTGGTCCTGTAGCGCTTGTCCAGCTGTTTAATCCTGGCACAGGGGAAGGTGTCGCATTCAAAGCAGTACTGCCACTTATTTTTTTTCAGTTTGGCACAGTTTTTAATATGGCAGTGTCGGCAGCTTTTTTGTTTGTCGATGTCATCACATCGGCACCCGGGGCAGTGTTTTTGTGCTCGAATAAAAGCCATGCACAACGCGCAATCCATGCCACAGGGGGCGATGAGTTTTTTGCTGATGGGCATGTTATTGGCGGATAATCTGAACGCGCCAGATCTCGCCAGACTCTAATCGGACTGTTATGCCATGCGGATGGGTGGGGGAATTGGTCAGAATATCTTGAACAATATCCTCGGTCAGTTTGCCCGTCGGCTGGTCTTTTTTCAGGACGATGGCCACATGCAGGCCGGGGTAAATGTTTTCCCTGTTTTGTCCGTTCATACTATTTTCATTTTATGCCAATTTTTGCCCGAGAACAAGGCACGATATATATGATGTTTGCGCCTCTTCTTCGGGCGATTGACAGTCCGATGGGACGTTTATATAATGACCCAATTAAACACAAATTGCACCGAGGAGGTAATTGATGGATATTGGAAACTTGCGACTTGAATCCGGGCACACTGTTATCGTCACCGCAAAGACGCTCGATGAGTCAGGCTGTCCTTTTTGCCACAATGTCGGCAATAGCGACTCAACCCTGGCTTTTTTACGGGGTGAGCTGCCCGAAGATCTGCAGTCATGCGGCAATGTGTACGTTTTCGTCTGCCACGGCTGCCATAAGCGGGCCATCGGCGTGCAGAACATGCCCTCAGCCGACCAGTCTGAGGCATTGAGGATCTTGGTCGCCCAGAAGTATGGCGGCGTGTCTGATGACCGGCTCATAGTCGTTTCCATGGCCAGGAATATTCACTCCGATTCCGGCAAAATAGCAGCCACCACCTAAGCCAAAGACGGCCGAGTATTTTTCTCAGCCGAAGGGCGCTCACAGCAGCGCTCTTTTATTTTCCTTTAAAAATTCTAGCTCCCGAAAAACTTCAGCGCGTCATAGACGAAGAACACCGGCCAGACGATCGCCTTCAGGAACCCGAGCACCCCGACCCAGAAATCCGTAGCTACGGAAATGTAATAGATAGTCGCGCCGATGAATCCCAGGCCGTAGACCGCTTCCCCGCCATGCTTGTGAACGTTGACGTCCATCATAGAATTATATGGTAAATTAATAAATTATTTGAACACGCCCGACCTCCCCAGACTCCAATCGGACTTTTATGCCGTGTGGATGGTTGGGGGAGCTGGTCAGAATATCCTGAACAATGCCTTCGGTCAGCTTGCCAGTCGGCTGGTCTTTTTTCAGGACGACGGCTACATGTAGACCGGGGTATATGTTTTCTCGAATTTGCCCATTCATCATAGGGTAATTTTATGCTAATTATTGAATAATAACAAATTAAAAAAGACCGCACACGGGTGGTGCGGCTTAGGTAATTGATCCGATGGGCATCAGGCAGAGAGCTCGTCTGTTCTCACAGCCCAGATTGGTAGATGATTATGGCTGCCTATCCTGGCAGTCCGGCCGACAGACTGGAGTTTTCGGAAAAGGAGCTCTTTTAGTGGGATGCCCTCCATGTCCGCCTCCAGCTGGAGTAATTCACCCTCAATAATACGTTTACGGTGTTTTGCTTCCGGTGAATTCGGTGGTGGTTTCATGCAAGTCTCCTTGTTATGACTTTTGGTACGTTTTTTATTTCGTTTTGGTACTTTAACGCTGGGTAATTTATTTGTCAATTAGGTTCTGACATTGTTTTTGGTATTTTCAAAACGGGCCCTACTGCCACGCCGATGAAAATCAGGTAGGTACTCCAATGCCCGAAGATAGTGCCGGCAGTTCCATTGGGAATGGCGATGATCAGGAGGATGGCGGCGATGATGACCGCCCAGACGATGCCGTAGCTAGCCGCTATTTTTTTAGTGGCCGGCTTGAGACGGAGCGAAAAAAGCAAGGACACGCCACCCAGAAGTATGGCCATCACGATGCTTGTCCAGAGGAATTTGGCGGGAGGGTATTCTGACGACTCAGAGCCGGTGACCATGGACATGATTAAAAGCAATAGCATGGTGACGATGAAAAGCTGGAGGCCGTAGCCAAGTAGTTTGAGCCACGGAAGTTGTTTTTTTTGCTGAGACGAAAGGTTGGTTTCCATAAAAAATTTTTATCTATTGATAAAGTTATAATTATTGTCCCTCTTTTTGGCCAAGTTAGCAAGTTATTCTATCAAAACCAAACCGGCCAGCACATGCTGGCCGGATATTGCGAGATTGATGTACGTATTAATTTTCAGGTTCGTTTTGCCGTTGCTGGTTTTCGTTCTTGTTCTCCTCGGCTTTATTTTCGTTCCTGTTTGATTCATCACTGTTCATATTAGTATTGACCGCGCTGTTCGTGTTCCGGCTATCATCTATCCTGGTGTTGGTATTGCGGTTTTGGTTCGAGCTATCCCCGTTTTCCTTCTGGCGGTTTGTGTTTATTGCGGCGTTTGTATTGGCGTTGGTCGATTGGTGTGAATCGTCAGACGACTCATCCTCGGTTTCAATTTTGAGCAGGGCCCTGATGTCGTCTGCGCTCAGGTTGGTCCGCTGCTGGACGGAGGCGATGATGGCATTGATGTCCGCGGTATCGAGCGCATATTTGATTTCCTGACCGTTGTAGTGCAGCTTGACCGTCGCTTGTCCGTTTTTGATGGTGGCTTCGATTTCCACTTCGCCCAGAGCGTTCTTGACCCTGTCTTTCACCTCTTCGCGATGGCGTTCTGTATAACGGTTTTGTATTTCATTGAGTTTTTCCTCTACTTTGCTGAGGGTTTCGGCTGAACGGGATTTGTCGTCTTCCCCGTGTTCGGCCTGGACGCGGTCGATGACTTCCGTGGCGTTTTGTAATGCCTGTTCGGTTTCATGCGACGCCTGTTCGGCATCCTGCGTACGATTCGTTTGGGCGAGCGCTGCCTGCTCCTCTTCACGTTCATCGGCGAATTTTACCAGCATGTCCGCCTTTGCCGTGTCGCTGAGGCTGAAATTATACGCCACTTGTTCGAGCGCGCGGTCAACGGGGTAGAGGCTGTCGCCCGGTTTGGCGTGGTCGGCAGCGATGGCCGTGCCGGCCCCGGCAAGAATAATGATGACCGCCAGCATGACCGCCAGGGTGGGCTGCATGAATAATTTTTTATAAAATGGCATTGTGGCACCATAAATACTCTCTTCTCCCAATGGGTGCGGTCGCGGCTTCGTCGCCATAATGCGTTCTTTCATGATAATTTTGGCGGACGATTCAAGACTGTCCCCAAGTGCCTGAGGCAAAAGTTCTGATAAATTCGTTTTTTTTGGTTGGTTGGGTCGCATAAAATGTTAATCAAGGTTGATGAGAATTTTTAATTTTCGGATGGCTCTAAATTTTAGCACCCGTGCACTGAGGGTGGAAATTTCCAGAACGCGGGCGGCATCTTCTAGGCTTGCGTTTTCAATGAATAATAGCTGAATGATTGTTTGATACCGTTCTGGCAACCGTCGCATGGCCTGGCGGACGAGTGACAGTCTGGTGTCCAGATCAGGTTCCATTGCATTAGTTTGCAGGTTTGGATGGTCAGATGGAGTTAGGTCGTCAAGCGGAAGCGTTGTTTTTTGCCGTCGGTAGTAATCTATCAGTCGATGCCGTGCGATCCGGAAAAGCCAGGAAGAGAAGCCGGCATCTGGCCGGGATTTGTAATGGGGGAGTGATTTGACCATTTCCATAAACACGGTCTGCGTAAGGTCTTCCGCGTCTTCTTTTGATCCGACTCGGTAGGCCAGGAACCGATAGATGGCCTGATTGTAACGTTCAAAAAGTTCGCCGATACTGGACTCCTCGCCAGTTTGCGCACGTGAAATTAGGTAATTCAGATTGTGTTGGCTTGGATCCATGCGTTTATATAATCGTGATGAGTGATTAAAACGTTACACTCCGTGGGAGCAAGAAAGAATAAGCTAAATAATTGTCCCTCTTATTGTCGAATTTGGCAACAACGTTGACAATCCGCGCCTGACTGTTAAGATTGCGGAATATAAAACAGGACTTTGTTAAATCGGAGGACGCATGCAAATACCCATTTTCGTTGCCAACCCCTGCGGGTTTTCGGAAGCGATGAGGCATTTCTATTATGAGCGTCTGGTGCCGATGCTCAATGGGCTTGGCGCCAAACTCGGACCCGGATATGAGGTGCTCGTACTGGATCCCTGGGGAGCTGGGGGAGGAAAACCGGAAACGCTGGATCAAGCCATGGCTATCGGCCGGTCAAACGACGACCAGCATCGACGCGGTAAGGTTGTTGTGGCGGTTTTGGACGGAGAGGATACGGGAACCGCTGGGGAGATCGGATTGGCTTACGGACGTGGCCAGTTGGCTGTGGGATATTACAGTGATTTTCGGCCAGCTGGCGACGCCCCCTGCCTGATCGTGAATCTGCAGGTGGAGTACTACATCCGTGAAAGCGGCGGCGATATCGCCTGTACCCTGGAGGAACTGGAGAGAATGTTGCTCCGGCTCATACCGAAGAAATACCCTTTGACTCATTAGTTGAGCAGGTTGGTACCACAATTATTCCGTCAGGACTTTAATACCTGGCGGATTTTTTTATTTTTTGCCTGCGGCTTGTTTTTCTTTATGCCGCATCCGGTCGAAGAAGCCGCCGACATTTGATGTGTACTTCCGGGCATCACTGTAGATGTCGTCATGCCTGGTGTGGAATTTGTCGGTTATGAGCGTCAGTGCGTTCTTGAGTGAGGCGATAACTTTTTCCATCTGTTTTGCAGGGAACAGCCCATCCTTGTTGCCGTAGATGACGTACGTGTTGGCCTTCACCTCGGGCAGCTTGTCCAAAATGCCGCCCTTGGCGATCGTAAATGCCTCCCATATCCGCCACTTGAGCCTTTCGAAACTGCCGAGAGCGTTTGCCCGTGAATCGGTACCGATATCACGCCCGACATTTTTGTGGAATTGCTTGTCCTGGAGTTCGGCGTCGCGGAAATCATATGTGCCCTGGCCGCCGGCCTCTTCGTATGCCTGTTGCATCGATTTCCCGAAAGTCGCTTCATACGACCGCATGTATTCGTCAATTTTTTCCTGATCAATATCAAGCCCCGCCTGGCCGCCGCCTTTCCCGAAGAGGTTTTTCAGGGCCTGGATCGGACCGCCCTTGCCGGCGGAAGTTTCCGGGAAATAACGGCTGGCTAAAGCCAATACACCCTCTTCGTTCACACCCCCAGGGTGCATCAGTACCAGGTCTTTCACTTGGTCGGGATGCTTGACGGCAAAATCAATGGCGATCATCGAGCCCATGGATGATGACGAGACGCTGAGTTCCGGTGTGGTCATGGGTTGGCCGGCGACTTCCTCCTGTTTCCGGATGGCTTCGATGGTCCGATTGATTACCTCGGCGAACGGTTCGAACGTGCGTTCGGCCCGTGACCATTTGCGCCATTCCTGTGGTGCCATATCCGAACCTCCGGTAGAAGGCTGGGATATGAGTATGACGCGTTTTTTTTCCCTCACGGCCATGAGTTTTTCATACTGCTCGTTTGCGCGGTAGGAAGACCCGTAGCCAGGAATGTGGATTACAGTTCGCTCGTTCATCTCCTTTGCATTCGCCAAGTCATCAGGATTCCGAGCATCCAGGATCACATATTCGACTTTCATTTTTTTACCCTCCAAGCCCGGCGTTTCAATCTCTACAAATTGAGGATTATTAAACTGCCCCTCGACAATTTCCATCTTGCGCTTTTCCTCCTCGGTCAGTTCGCCGTACTCCATGGCCGGAGCAGCCGGTTTTTTTTCCGGTACCGTTTCCTCCACCGGAGGCATGGGCATTTCTGGGTTTCGTGGCATGGTTTTATCAATTATTGGCAAAGATATTATTGATTTGATATTAATTTAACATACACCTTAAATTCCGTTCAGGCAAATAAAAAACCGCCCTTACTTTGTTCAATTCGGGGCGGTTGTTTTTTCCTTAAGAAAAGGTTCATAGTCGTACACTTTGAAGTGTACAGTAATGGTACCTTCCAACTCTTTGGGCAGCCAGACGACCTTCAGGTTCAGCCAAGGCTGCATAGTGATGGTGCGCAGGAATTCCCCGAGGAATCTCCTCTCCCTCTGGGTGATGTAGGCGGTCCGGTCGGGGTCTGTCAGGCGCGGCCGTTTACGTCGGGAATGTGGGTCCAGCCAGAATTGGCAGGGTATAGATAACGCGCTTTTGTGCCGCTGGCCGTCAGGATGGAGATCCGCCATCCAGCCGTTCTCCTGACTGCTGGTGAAGAGCCAGACGTCTGTCTGGATTACCAATCGCTGGTCTGCGATATGCTTTCTTACCGCCGGCCAGTCGAAAAGTCCGAAATCCACAGGATTTATTTTGATTATTGGCAATGTGCTAACCTCCTGTTCTGTATCCAATACGGCAGTGTACAGCGCTGCGGTCGGGTAGTCAACCTCGATTGACAAGCAGATTATCGGATGGTATCCTAGTGTGAAATTCAAAAGAGGACTTTTTCAAGGAGGATTTTCCATGAGTGATGACACGGTTCAATGTCACATGTTACCAGGCAGGGGGTGCAGTATCTGTGATGGCGTGTTCCCGGAGGGCAGGATTGTATGTACGGGCGGGCACATGGTCCACCAGTGGTACTCACGATCGGGAGCGTCGGAGGAGATGCATTGCGTCCCGGTTGATGAGGTTTGCAGCATCTGCAAAAAACCGTTCGGGATCGGCGAAATTTGTGCCGATGGGCATATCATCGGGAAGACATACCCGAAGCCGGCGCGATGATACTATCGTCAGCGCGAACAACAGGTTCCAGCCGGGAGCCTGTTTTTTGTGAAAATAAAAAAAGCCGGGAGAATTGAGACTAGGGTCTCGGGTGCCGGCTTGGTGTACAAGGCTCGCTCACTAGTGGAGCGGGCAGAAACGTTTTCGTCCTCGCGGACATACGTATGCTGCACGAGCCCCGGCGCTATTCTCCCGGACAGTAAACCGGTCACGTTCCGGTACGGCAGCAGGTTTAACCGCCAGACAGCCTGCTGCTCATGCATGGTATACCTTAATTTATGTGAGTGTCAAGTCAAAAAAACTCCCCGGAGGGAGTTTTTTAATTGTCGAAGTTGTTGAGTTTTTTAGACTTCAATCACTACTGGTAACACCATCGGCCGCCGCTCCGTCTTTGTAAACAGGAACTGGCCGATCTGGTCTCGGATCTTGTTCTTGATGAAGGATTCGTCAGCGGACGTACGAGGGTCGCGATCCTTTAGCAGTTTTTTCACCTTGTCGCGCACCTGGTCGATAAGTTTCTGGTTTTCCTTCATATAGATGAAGCCGCGTGAGATGATGTCTGGGGAGTTTATCAGGTCACCCGTGCGTGAGCTGATTTTGACGATAATGACGAACATGCCGTCCGCGGCAAGTGCCTGACGGTCACGCAATACGACGTGGGAAATGTCCCCGATCCCTAGCCCGTCCACAAAGACATAGTCAGTCGGTACTTTTTTGTTCATAATTTTAGGCTGGCCCTTGCCGAATTCAAGAATGGAGCCATTATCCAGTACGAAAGTATTTTCCGGGCGGAAACCGTCGCGGGTGGCCAGTTTGGCCGCTTCTTTCAGGAAGGCATGGTTGCCATAGACTGGCAGGAAATAGGTAGGGTTGATCTGGTGCAGGACAGTGAGGATGTCCTGGGCCGTGGAGTGTCCGGACGAATGGACATCCATAATATCAGAATGGACAACGTTGTCCGATAAACGGTAAAGGTTGTCCTTGAGCCGCTGGATGGTCCGTTCATTCCCTGGAATAACTGAAGAAGAAAAGACGATCGTGTCTGATTTCTGGATTTTTACGAAACGGTGCGTTCCGTTGACGATTCGTGAAAGCACTGCCTGGGCTTCGCCTTGGGCGCCGGTGCAGAGGACGATCACCCGTTGGTCAGGGAATTTACGGATGGCCTCGATCGGGATGAGCGTTTCCTTGTGCACTTTGATATAGCCGAGTTTTTTGGATATTTCGACGTTATTTTTCATGCTATAGCCGTCGAGCGCCACCTTTTTGCCGATCGATTCGGCGTATTCGAGGACGCGCTTGATCCGTTCGATCTGCGAGGAGAACGTGCCGATGATGATCCGGCCGGGCGCCTGGCGGATGAGGCGGAAGATGTTGTCGTACATGACGTGTTCCGGGACCCGGGGATTGGTATGAGTGGCGCCGAGGGATTCGAGCATCAGGATGGTCGGTTTCGGCAGTCTGGCCAGCTGGGAATATTCGACGCTGGCACGGCCGATCGGATTCGGTTCATAAGTCCAGTCACCAGGATGGATTACGGTGCCGGACGGGGTGTTCAGGATGACGCCGACCGCGTCCATGATCGAGTGGTCGACGGGGAAAAATCCTACGTTGAATTGGCCAAGGCGGATGCGTTGGCTGACGTTATTGATCGTAATCGTCTTCAGTCGGCTGGCCGCGCCTTTCTTGTAATCTTCGACGCGGTGTTTGACCATCGCCAAAGTGAGCGGGCGACCGACAATGGCCGGATAGCCCAGTTTCTCCAGTAAAATGCCGCTGGCGCCGATATGGTCCAGGTGGCCGTGCGAGAAAATGACGGCGCGGATATTTTTTTCTTTCCCGCGAAGGTAGGAGGTGTTGGGGATGATGTAGTCTATCCCTGGCATGTCCTCCTCGGGAAACTGTACGCCCATATCGAGGACGACAATATCATGGCCGTATTCAAAAACGGTCATGTTACGGCCGACTTCTTCCTGTCCGCCGAGGGGGATAATTTTCAGAGTTTTTGTGCCGCTGATGGGCTGGGGTTTTTGAGTTTGCGGTCGCTGGTCCGGTGGCAGAGGCGTTTGATGACCCCGGCTGCGGAAGCGACGTTTTTTGTTTTTATGTGACATAAATATGTTTAGTGTTAGAGACAGGTGCCAGTGTTCAATAATGATGAGCAAATGACAGAGTCTGCGAATTAGAAATTAATTAAAAGGGTGTAAATATTTTTTGATTGTTTGGTGTCTGGATTATGGAAATTATTAAAGGCTAAGAGGATGGTGCCCAGGGGGAGAGTTGAACTCCCATAGCCTTACGGCTACACGGCCCTGAACCGTGCGTGTCTGCCAATTCCACCACCTGGGCTTGGATTTTTATTTCCAATGCAGTTTTGTTTTTACATACCACTGGCTGATAGCATTCAGGCGTCCGGTCGGGGTTGTGATGAGTTCAGTACTGATGCCCTTGATTTTCTTGTTGATTGGATAGTCATAGGCCGGGCTGAACAGGAAGATTGCCGGCTCATCTTCAAGTAGTATATTTTGGAAATCGACATATTGCTTTGCCCGTTCATTGGGGTCGGACAATTGGCGCGCCGACTCCAGTAGTTTGTCAGCTTCCTTATTGTAGTAAGCGGACAAATTCAGTCCACTGCCGGCAGCCTGGCTGGAATGCCAGAATGGGTAGGGGTCGGGATCTGCCCCCAGTATTTCGCCATACAGCAGGGCTTCATAGTCTTTTGGTTTGATGATTTCCTGGTTGACGCGGTTTGGGTTCAGGATTTTCAATTCGACGCCCACGCCGATTGCTTCCCAATTTTCCTGGATGATGTTGGCAGCATGCAGGTATTCTGGCTGGTCTACGGTGGTGAGGGAAAAACGGAGCTCGGCACCATTCTTCTGGCGCAAACCGCCGTTCTCCGGTATTTTCCATCCTGCCGCATCAAGCATGCCCGCAGCCTTGGCTGAGTCGTATGAATATTGCTTTGCGCTGGCATTGAATCCAAGGAACCCTTCCAAAATCGGTCCGTTTGCCAGGAAAGCTTCACCGCCCACCGCTTCGTTAATAATGCGCTGGCGATCAACTGCATAGGCTAATGCCTGGCGTATTTCTTTGGTTTTGAGAAGTGAATTTTTTTGGTTGAAGAATACCGCAGTGTACTGGGGCAGGCGTAGGCTATGGATGACAACATCCTTGTTTTTACTCAGCGTGTCGCGGTCCGAGATCGGCAGATAACTCAGCCCGGTGACGCTGTTATTTTTTAGTGCGTTAATAGCCGATTCGAAATCAGGGTACAGTTTGAAAGCGATGGAGTCTAGGTAGGGTTGCTGGTTGTTGTAAGCGAGGTTACGCTCGATTACATATGATTTCACGCTGCCGCTCTTGTCTTTTGTCAGTTCCTTGAACATGAAAGGCCCAGAACCGATGGGTTTCAAATTATATTCAGCCAGCCGGAAATTTGTAGGCGAGACATCTGACCAGAGATGGGCTGGCAATATACCGATGGTTAAATTTGAGAGAAATGGCGCGAAAGGTTCCTTCAAGGCGAAACTGATTGTCTGGTCGTCTATTCGCTGAACAGTCACGCCTTTGAAATTCGTGGCAAGTGGGCTGGCAAATGAGGAGTCGGACAAGGTTTCAAAGGTATAAACAACGTCGTCTGCCATGATGGCGTTGCCATTTTGCCATTTTAGCCCTGGACGGAGACGGACTGTGTAAGTTTTTTTGTCTTCTGATATTTCGTACGATTCGGCCAGATCAGGCACGACTTGGAGATTTTCATCATACTTGAAAAGCCCAGAATAAATCAGATGGGTGAGATCCCGGTCCACGTCCGACTGGGCAAGCAAGGGATTGATGTAGGCCGGTTGGCCGACCAATGCTTCCGAGTACTGTCCTCCGGGCCGGGCTACGTATTCGACGTGTCGCTGATAGAATCGAAAAACCAAAAAACCCAAGGCGACAACAGCCAGCGCTACCAAGCTGCGGATGATCACTTTTTCACGTTTGGACAGGTACTGGGGTAGGTATTGGAGTTGCTGCCAATCCGGCCAGCGCCTGGTGGCGAGTGACATGACCAGCTTTTTATCCAAGTCCTGCTGGAGAGCCAGCGGCACGCTCTCGGCGGGCATAGGCTTCACCTCAAGAGGCGCCTTTTTAAAGAGGCGCCAGGTAGTAATTTTTTGCCAAATGTTTTTGAAATCGAAAGCCACGGAATGCGGGAATTATTTATTCACGAACAGGATATTGGCGATGGCTGCGCCAAAAAAGAGGACTGAGACAACAATAGTAGTGATGAAGAGTACTTTTTCAAAACCACGCTTGGTCCGGTAGACATTGCCTTCACCGCCGAAAACTGTCGACAGACCTGCCCCACGCACCTGTAAAAGGATGGCCGTGATCAGGATAGCGGATAGGACGATTTCAACGATATTAAAAATTTGTTTCATAGCGATAAATCAGTACCGTAGATAATACCAGATTGGCGGTAATGTGTCAATGGTTAGTTTTTGCCCGACTAATTATGATCCGCTGCAGCTTTTTTACGCCGGCACCGGATATTTTCATCTTCAGGCGGCGCTTGCGGTCACGGGCCGTAAGTTTTTTCTCGAGTGCGGCTTCGGTTTGTTGGTCAATATGGATTGTCATATATTTTCCTTAATTGCTTTTGCGAGCTTCGGCCCGACGACCGCCGCGAGCTCCTGCTCGCCGGCGTCACGGACGCCGAGCGCCGACCCAAAGGATTTAATCAGCTTTTTCCTGTTTGACGCGCCCAATCCCGGGATGTCGTCCAGTAGGGATTTTTTCACGCCACGGCCATGCGTCTTCCGGAAAAAGGTGATGGCGAAACGGTGCGCCTCGTCGCGCATGCGCTGAATGAGGAATAATGCTTCGGAATTCTGTGGGAAACGGACTGGCACCGGCTTGCCCGGCCTAAATATCTCCTCTTCACGTTTGGCCAATGCGACGAAAGGGATGTCGGTATGGACTTTATGTCTAACGACGGAGAGTTGACCTTTGCCGCCATCCAGGATGACCAGGTCGGGTTTCGGCCAGCCGGTCTTTCCTTTTTCTTGTCCAACATGGGCAAATCGGCGGGAGACCATTTCTGCCATCATGGCCGGGTCATTGGAACCTTTAACAGTTTTGATCTTGAATTTTCGGTACCACTTTTTATCAGGCAGGCCGTCGGTGAACACCACCATCGAGCCGACCGCGTCAGTGCCCTGGATGTTTGAGATGTCGAATGTCTCGATGCGTTTAGGGATTGATGGGAGTCCGAGCAAATTTTTAAAATCAGAAAGCGCCTGCCTGGCTTTGGCCTCGTCTTTTTCCCAGGAGGCTTTTTGCTGGGCTAAAAATTGTTCGGCATTTTCTTTGCCGAGGGAAACGTATTGCCGACGGAATCCGCGCTCCGGTATGGTAATTCTGCATTTGAATGTTGCCTCAAATAATTTTTGGCCGGAGATTTTTTCCGGAATGACGATTTCTTTTGGCACATCCATAGACTGGGGATAGAATTGTTCCATGAATGCCTGGATCGCTTCAGCATTGGACTGGTCAACGACATTTTTAATAGTGAATACCTGTTTACGCAGCAACAAACCGTTCCGCACCGTGAACAGGTTGATGGCGCCGAGCTGCTTATACCGCGCCAGGCTGACGATGTCCATGTTTTCCAGTTTTGGGGAGATGACCTTTTGTTTTTCGGTGAGGTAGGCGATGGAGTTGAGCGTGTCGCGCACCCGGGCTGCTTTTTCGAAAAAACGCTTTTTCGACAGCTCGGCCATTTTTTTCTTCAGTTCCACGGTGACGGCGGTGAAGTCGCCTTTTAGGAATCTTATGATGCGGTCGATGGTCTGCCGGTATTCCTGTTTGTCGGTCGGGCCCATCAATTCGGGGTAACGCTTGATGAGGTACTTCGTTCTGTAATTGGTAATCGGTTTGTCGAAATTCCGGTGCGGGAACAGTTGGCGCAGTATGTGCAAGGTTTGCCTGACAGACATGGACGATACGTATGGGCCGAAGTATTTTGAGCCGTCCTTCTGCACGCGACGGACGGTAAAGACCCGCGGAAAGTCCTCGGTCAGGGTTATTTTTATATAGAGGAAGCTTTTATCGTCCTTCAGGTCGATGTTGAACGGCGGTTGGTGCTGTTTGATGAGCGTTGATTCCAGCATCAGCGC
Organism: uncultured Gammaproteobacteria bacterium; assembly: GCA_964628855.1. Classification (GTDB taxonomy): domain Bacteria; phylum Patescibacteriota; class Patescibacteriia; order UBA10025; family JAHIVO01; genus JBAYGJ01. The sequence continues at coordinate 68,294 of CAZVMV010000003.1, forward strand.
TTCTGATTCTGTTGATGTAATTATGTACTCCACTTTTTTTATCTGCGGGATCATCAGTTGCTTGTGTGGCGTCAGCTGGCTCGATGTGTGCCAATAGGACGAGACGCGGCTTTTCAGGTCGACGGCTTTACCGATGTATAAAATTGCACCGTCCGTTTTTTTGAAAATGTAACAGCCGGGCTTGTGGGGAAGCGTTTGGACCTGGTGCGGAATCTTGGTGTCCATAGGGATAGTATATCACGCTTACGTTGATGCATGATCATTGACAATACTACTTAATGTGGAGTAGAGTAGCGTAATTATTATGCTCTTTACATAGATAGGAGTGCACGTGAAAAGGCAACTGTCGATACTGGTGGCAACCTGGTTTGGTTCCGGCTTGATCCCGCCCGTTTTATTAAAAGGAATGGCTGGGACCTATGGTAGCATTGCTAGTCTGCCACTTTGTTGGTTGGCCGTGCATCTTGGTCAAACATACGGCGCTTGGGTATACGGCACTTTCACCGGAGTCGTCTTTTTGGCCGGATTATTGTCAGTACCGCTGGCCGAAGCGTATCTCGGTCCACGGCAGGATTGGCATGGCCGCACAAAGGCACGTGACCAGAATCAAATAGTGATTGACGAAACGTTCGGAATGCTCGTGGCCTGTTCTCCAGCATTATGGGTGCATGGCAATTTGGCGATATTAATCGGAGGATGCGTTTTATTTCGGATATTTGATATCGTCAAATGCCCACCAGCTCGTTCCTTTGACAGGATGCACAGCGCCTTCGGCGTGATGATGGATGACGGCATCGCCGGAGTCTATGCTGCGCTTGTACTTTCATTAGCTTCCGGAATCTTCTCGATCTTATCCGCCCCGTGACATAGGCGGATTTTTTTCACCTTTTATTCTAGAAAATATTTTTTAATGGGGTCAGAATAGCATAATGGCACTTGACTTTTTCCTCCGATGTGGTACGCTTTCCCGAAATCTGTATTCGACTATTTTCATGGAGGTTGCATGTCAGGATTGAATTGCCGCACCTTGAAACTGCCCGTGTTCGTGTCCGATGAAAAGCCCGGCTCACTGTATCGGGTGGCGATCAACGCTGATCCAGAGACCGCTGTTTTTTTCCCGCAGGGGTGCCGGGAATCGTATTTCATCATCAATGATACCGATAGCGATGCGGTGCGCGGCGGACACGTTCATGGGATCGGCACCAAGGCCGAGATTTTCGTTGCTGTCCAGGGTCGGGCTCACGTCGTGTATCACAGCCCGGACGGTTGCGGTGATATATCTCTCGAATCGCCAGAACACGGATTGTGCATCCCGCCCGGCGTCTGGCATTCCGTGCGTCTTACACCGGGCAGCATTCTGGTGGTCTATGCCTCAGTCACTATTGAGGAGGACAACACGACAACTGATGCGAAGCCCTGTTCGTGCCCGTCGTAATGATTGTGAGCTTATGCTCAGCTACCGGCATGGTAATACATGCCGGTTTTTTTATTCATCAAGTCTTGACAAAATGGTAGAAATTTGATAGGTTCCACTATAAAACTTTTTATGGAAATTGAACCTTGAGAATTTGCAGAAATTGCAGAAAGTGAGAGTGTTTCGTGTCACGTTATTGCGAAGCCGTCCCGCGTGCGGACGGGTTTAGGATGCCGGCGGAGTTCGGTCGGCATGATCGCTGCTGGATCCAGTGGCCTGTGCGTCCGGATAACTGGAGATTGGGCGCCAAACCTGCCCAGCGTGCGTTTGCAGCGCTGGCCAGCCTCATCGCCCGATTCGAGTCTGTTACTATGGCCGTTCCTGCCGGGCAGTTCCGGCATGCGCGCCGCGTCCTCGATCCGCGGGTAAGGGTGGTGGAGATGTCATATGACGATTCGTGGGTCCGCGATAGCGGGCCGACATTCGTCATCGACAACCTCGGCAATCGTCGTGCCGTCAAATGGCAGTTCAATGCCTGGGGTGGACTGGAAGGCGGCCTGTATTTCCCGTGGGACCTGGATGACCAGGTCGGACTGAAGATCGCAGAGATCGAAGACTGCGATATTTTCGAAGCGCCGTTCGTACTCGAGGGGGGCTCCATCGAGGTTGATGGCGAGGGAATGCTTATGGTCACTGAGGAGTGCCTCCTCAATCCCAACCGGAATCCCGCGCTTTCACGCGAGCAGATCGAGGAACTGCTCCGTAATTACTTGGGCGTGCGGAAGATCGTCTGGTTGCCGCGGGGAGTCTACAACGACGAAACCAATGGACACGTCGACAACTTCTGTCGGTTTGTCCGGCCGGGAGTCGTGGCGCTCACGTGGACAGACGATACGTCCGATCCGCAGTATGAAATTTCCGCGGAAGCGTTCGACATCTTGTCGCGAGTGACCGATCTCAGCGGGCGCAGGTTGGAGGTCTTCAAAATCCACCAGCCGGATCCTGTCTTGATCACTGCCGATGAAAGTGAGCAGGTTGACCACGTGGCCGGAACCCTTCCGCGACAGCCGGGAGACAGGCTGCCGGCCTCCTATCTGAACTTCTACTTGCCGAATGGCGCAGTCGTGTATCCCACCTTCCATGACCCGCACGACCAGGCTGCCGGCGAAATGCTGGCCATACTTTTCCCGGGTCGTCAGATCATCGGATTCCCGTCGCATGAGATCCTGCTCGGTGGTGGCAACATCCATTGTGTCACCCAGCAGGTACCTGCCGTATCGGCAGCGTAATCATTCCGTTCATCAATTTGTATGCAGCGCCGCGTCCATCAAGGACCGGCGCTTTTTTATTGTGCATAACCTTATTGACCACTTTCTCGCGGCAGGTATATACTTGAAGCGCTGTTTTTCGTTTACAATTCGCTGAATTTATAGCACCAGGAGGTCAGTATGCCAGTGCAGAGATCAACGCATGAGAAGCATTACTTGTGTGGCATCTCATGTACAGATGCGATCAGGGTCTTGCAGAGCACTCCGCAGGGTCGTGATGAACAAGCCGCCATGCATGCGTTTGAGCACATTTCGCGGTGTCGGGAGCCCAACTGTATCAAATTTGCCGAAACGCTCTCGCCAGCGGAACTCCGCTGAGCAACACTTCTCAAAAAATTTTGAAAGTCCGCCCTTGGCCAACGGGGGCGGTCTTATGATAGGGAGAATCCGTGGTTTTTTGAAGTTCTGTCAGGGGGGTTGACCACTCTTGACGGATCGTGTATACTGGCATTCGTATCTTTTTGCTATGGGATAGTGTTTAGCCAAAGTGAAGGCTGATTTTTATATCTAAAAACCTCCCAGATGCCTGAACGCCTAAAGCCGGCGAAATCCGGAGACAAAAAAATAACCATCCGCGGCGCCCGCGTCCATAACCTGAAGAATATCGACGTGGATATCCCGCGTGACAAGCTGGTGGTCATCACTGGACTGTCCGGTTCGGGCAAGTCTTCTTTGGCGTTCGACACCATTTATGCCGAGGGCCAGCGCCGCTACGTGGAATCTCTGTCTGCTTATGCCCGGCAGTTTTTGGGTTTGATGGACAAGCCGGACGTGGACCAAATCGATGGTTTGTCGCCAGCCATTTCCATTGACCAGAAATCGACCTCACATAACCCCCGTTCGACTGTGGGGACGGTGACGGAAATTTATGATTATTTACGGTTATTATATGCCCGGGTCGGCAAGCCTCACTGCCCGCAGTGCGGCCGGCCCGTGACCAGGCAGACTACAGACCAGATCGCCAACCAGGTTCAGTCATTGCCCGTCGGAACTCAGTTCATGATCATGGCCCCGGTGATCCGCGACCAAAAGGGCGAACACAAGCATGTTATTGCCGAAGTGCGGAAAGCTGGCTACGTTCGCGTTCGTTTTGACGGGGTCGTTTATTCAGTCGATGAGGCAGAGGATCTACGTGTTGATAAGCAGAAGAAACACAAGGTAGAAGTAGTTGTCGACCGACTGACCACTGGCCCGGAATTGGAAAAAAAGCGGCTGCATGATTCATTAGAAGCGGCTCTTAATCTTGGTGATGGCCTGGTCATAATCTTGCGCCAGGACAAGAACGAGGATATGCTTTTCTCCCAGCATTTTTCCTGCCCGCACTGCAATATAAATTTGCCGCCGATAGAGCCGCGCAATTTCTCATTTAACACGCCGCACGGTGCTTGCCCAGACTGTACCGGCCTAGGCACTAAACAGGAAATCGACGCGGATTTGGTCATACCAAATAAAAAGTTATCCATTTCAGAGGGGGCCATCCGGCCGTGGTCACGCACGTCATCGAACCAGGCTTGGTACATGCGCTTCTTGGACAAGGTGGCCGAGGAACACAAATTTTCCGTCAATGTCCCGATTTCCCAGCTCACCCCAAAACAGATTGATGTAGTGTTGTATGGTTCCGGGACAAAAGAATATACCATGGAATACGCAAGCGAGCGGTTCGAAGGGGAGCTGACCAGGAATTTCGAGGGCGTCATCCCAAATCTGATGCGCCGTTATAAGGAAACCGATTCGGATTATATCCGGCAGGAAATTGAGAAATACATGCGCGTCCTGGTATGTCCGACCTGCAAAGGCAAACGCCTGAAACCGGAAGCCCTGTCCGTTACTGTCGCGGACCGTTCCATCTCTGACGTGACGAATATGACAGTCGAAGATTCGACCAAATTTTTTGCTCAACTCTCATTCACTTCCGCCCAAGACCGGATGATTTCCAAACAGATTCTGAAGGAAATTTCCGCCCGGCTGATATTTTTACAGAACGTCGGATTGGATTATTTGACGCTTGACCGGACTGCTTCCACGTTGGCCGGGGGTGAAGCCCAGCGCATCCGACTGGCCACTCAGATTGGTTCATCGCTGGTTGGAGTCGTTTACATATTGGATGAGCCGTCGATCGGTCTGCACCAGCGTGACAATACGAAACTGATCGAAACTTTGAAAAAACTGAAGGAGCTTGGGAATACTGTAATTGTCGTCGAGCATGACGAGGGGACGATATTGGCCGCTGATTATGTCATCGATATCGGCCCTGGGGCCGGTGAGCATGGCGGCAAAGTCGTTGCGGCCGGTACGCCGAATGAGATCATCAAAAACAAGCATTCACTGACCGGAAAGTATCTGGCCGGCACTCTTTCCATTCCGGTTCCGAAAACATTCCGAAAGGGCAATGGTAAATTTTTAATAATCAAAGGGGCCTCCGAATTTAACCTCAAGAATATTGATGTGAAGATCCCATTAGGCAAGTTTGTTTGTATCACTGGTGTATCGGGTTCCGGCAAGTCCACTTTGATGACGGAAATTCTGGCAAAGGCCTTATCAAAGCACTTTTATGGGGCAAAAGACGAACCCGGCCAGCATAAAAAGATTGAAGGCATAGAGCATTTGGACAAGGTGATTAATATCGACCAGTCTCCAATCGGCCGCACGCCCCGTTCAAACCCAGCCACTTACACCGGTGTCTTTACTTATATACGTGATCTATTCACTCAGGTTCCGGAAGCGCGCATCCGTGGCTACGGTCCTGGTCGGTTCAGTTTCAATGTCGTCGGCGGACGGTGCGAAGCTTGCCAAGGAGACGGGCTGGTCCGGATTGAAATGCAATTCTTGCCTGATGTGTATGTCGAATGCGAGGAATGCAAAGGCCGCCGGTACAATGAGCAGGCTCTGGAAATACACTATAAAAACAAGAACATCTCTGATGTCCTAAATATGACCGTGGAAGAGGCGATGGTGTTTTTTGAAAATCAGCCGGCAATAGCCAATAAGTTAAAGACATTAAATGACGTCGGCCTTGGTTATATCCATCTAGGCCAGTCGGCCACCACTCTGTCTGGCGGTGAAGCCCAGCGCATTAAGTTGGCTACAGAACTTTCGCGGCGCGCGACCGGCAAGACGTTGTATATTTTGGATGAGCCGACGACCGGTCTGCATTTTGATGATGTAAAGCGATTGCTCCATGTTTTGCACCAGCTGGTGGACAAGGGAAATTCCATTTTGGTTATTGAACACAATTTGGATATTATTAAATCCGCCGATTGGCTGGTTGATCTGGGTCCAGAGGGCGGAGTAAAGGGCGGGGAGATCGTCGCCGAAGGCACGCCGCGCGACGTGGCTAAGGTGAAGCGCAGCTATACCGGACAATTCCTCAAGGACGTATTGAAGTAAATAACTGAGTATAACCGTCATTGACATTGGCGGTGTTTTGGCGTACATTTATTTGTTCTTTATAAGGAGGTTTGTATGTGTATCCAGACTCTGAGACGGACGGCGGTCAGGATCCTGGCATTTTGTTTGGTCGTCTACGGTTCGTCCGGAGTGATATTCGGAGACGGACCGGTTTGGTCACGCGTATTCAGTTCGCTGGTCGCCTCGCTTCTGACTGCGTTATGGACGTTCGTCTGGTTCCTGATCGGTGAAACGCTCGTCGGCCAAAAGAAATGATCCCGGCTGCTGAAACAGCTGGGATTTTTAAATGGTGTTCAGTATTGACAAAACCGTCAAGTATGCTATACTTTGCCGTTCGTTCCTTAATAATTCTCCAACTCTTTTTACAGAGTTAATGATGTCAGTATAGTACTGATATGATTGGGTAATTACGCCTGGAGATAGCTTTCGGCTCTTACGATTCGGCTCACATGAAATAAGGTGAGAAGGATGAAAAGAGAAGGAGGTTTCCGTGTCTACTCCATTCAATCGTTTCGGTCTGCGCGGCAATTATTGCCATCACGCAGATGGTAAAACCAACTTCACCCTGATAGGCGCGCAGGATCTTCCCCTCGAAGTGCGCGGATCCAGGATTTTTATCCAGGATCGTGAAGCTGGCTGGCCAGGCAATGAGCCGTGGCCAAAGAATCGGCGGATAATCTCCCGATGCGATCTGTGCGGCGCGCTGACGGTGTATTCTCCCCAGTATACTTTTGACTATGGCTATGGGGCTGCTGTGGCCACAAATTTTTATGTGGGCAGCTGGAAAGTTGCGGCACCGAAACTTTTTTCCTGGCGAAACCGCGTAAAATTCTGCTGGGCACTGGGTTTGCCGAAAGAAAAACGTTCATGCGCGAACGTGTCGGGTATCATGCTAACGTCTCTCATCACCGGAAAAGAGACGCAGATCAATTTTGCCGTTAACTACAGGCGGTCACAGACCATACTTCCGACGCCGGAGACCATGAGTAAGTTGTGGGATGCCTACTGCGACGGTTTTGGTCGGTATTTTTTCAAAATCCTGACCCGCTTCCATCGCGATCCACTTGGTAGTATCATCTCTAACGCTGAAGGTTGGCTGAATTCTCTCGTGGATTCACAGGAGAGATGCGCGGCTTTAACAGCCTTGGCGAACGAAACGCTCGTCAATCTCGACCAGGTTAGGGGTCAGATTAATTCCCCGACCATAGCAAAGATTAGGGATAATCTGCGCAACGGCTTGGCCAACATTAATATCCAGGTCAGCAAATAAGCCGTAGAATCATTTTCGTACAAACGACCACTTACGTCGTAGATTGTAAGTCAGCAGCCCAGGTTCAAACATAAGGGCTGCTTTTATTTTAGCTTTAAAAACACTATACTTTACCCATGACCGCACTGGAAAAATCCATCATCGCCACCCTGTCGTACTTCGACCTTTTTGACTATCCATTGACAGCGATGGAGATTTGGAAATGGCTGTATGTCGGGGAACAAGTGGACAGGAATGAACTAAAAGAAGTGGCGTTGTTAGATGTCGTGAAATTGTGCCGCGAAAGCGGCTGGCTGAAAGACCGGATTGAAGAACGCGACTGCTTTTATTTTTTGAAAGGGAGGCGCGATATCGTGGATATCCGCCAGCAGCGCTATCTATGGGCTGAGGAAAAATTTCACCGAGCCCTGAAGATTATTTGGTGGCTGCGCTGGATGCCTTTTATCCGAATGATCGGCGTCTGCAATACGCTGGCATATAATAACAGCCGCCGCGGCGGGGACATTGACCTATTCATTATCACCAGCCGCCACCGGACCTGGCAGGCCAGGTTTTGGGTAAATGGTTTTTTAAAGATTTTGCGGATGCGCCCGTCGATAGGCAACACTCAGGACAAGTTGTGTTCATCCTTCTTTGTGGACAGTGACCATGTCGGCCTGGAGTCCCTGGCTATCCAAGATGATATTTATCTGCCTTATTGGGTGACCCAGGTATATCCGGTATATGACGAGGGCATATACAATAAATTTGTTCAGGCCAATGGTTGGGTCAGGCGCATCCTCCCGAATTGGCTTCCGATCGGGCCAGTCAACCGCCGGCAAGTTGTAGCATACCGCTGGATAAAAAGAATTAAAGAGGTTCCTTTCTCATTAATTCCTGAGATTATTTTTCGGAAATGGCAGAATAAAATATTGCCTGAGGGTTTAAGGGCGATGGCTAATAAGGATACCCGGGTGGTCGTCAGTGATGTGGTTTTAAAATTCCACGATACGGATCGCCGAAGCGAGTTTTTATTGGCGTGGCAACGGCGGTATAATGAAGCAGTCATATGAGAAAATTTGTCGCCAAAATCGCTGAGTACGGTTTTTACCTTTTTGTTTTTTTGTTGCCATTGCAGACACGATGGATCTGGCGCCTGGCGCATTTGAATGGTGATGTCTGGGAATACGGCAGCGGCAGCCTTTATGCCACGGATATTTTGTTAATTTTTTTACTGATCCTCGGAATTTTTTTGCCGCGTCAGGGCAAGAAAAATTGTCTGCGTCCCCTGTGGGTGGTGATCGGTTCTTTTTTCCTGATCTGTTTTGTTTCGGTGCTCTGGTCGCAGGACAAAGGGGTCAGCTGGCATGCCATTGCCCGTCTGGCGGAGGTTATTGGACTTTTCTGGCTGGTCCAGCGGGTAAATTTTTCCTGGCCGAAACTTGGCGTGGCCATGGCCTCGGCGGGCGTCATCCAGGCTTCTCTCGGGATTGTCCAGTTTTTTACCCAGCGTGTGATTGCCAGCAAATGGCTGGGATTGGCCGCTCACCAGCCTGGCCAGCTCGGAGATTCGGTAATTGCAACTATTGAAGGGCGTTATTTGCGGGCTTATGGTGCTTTTCCCCACCCAAACGCGTTAGGCGGGTTTTTGGTTATTTGTTTGATTATTCTGATCGGATTCTTGTTTACTCTATATACTGACCGGAAGGCAAATATCATTAAAATATTATTGGCCGTTCTTTCGTTAATCGTCGTTTCTTATGGCCTTATCCTGACCTTTTCCCGTACAGCCTGGCTGGCGTTCGGTTTGGCATTCCTTTGTTTATTGGGGATCAGCCTCTGGCATCGCCATCAATACCGACTGAAGTTATTGGCAGAGGTTGCCAGCTGGATGGTCATTTTGGTATTAATGACCTTCGCATTGGTGCCGGATATATGGGTGACCAGGATAGCCGCCGAAACTCCGCTGGAAAAACAGTCCATGGAGCAACGGGCGGATTATTATGTCCAATCCCGTGATTTGTTTCTCGATCATTGGTACCAGGGCGTTGGTCTGGGGGATTATACTGGCGCATTGTATGACCGCGATACCACCCGGGCTGCCTGGGATTATCAGCCGGTACATAATATATACGTATTAGCCGCGACTGAGGTCGGGCTTTTTGGCGGGCTGCTTTTTGCGGCTATCGCCATACAGTTTTTTCAGCTGGTCCTGAGGCAATTGCGCCGTGAATTTTCAAAATATAACTGGCTGATCGTCTGGGCGATTGCAGTAGTTGCCGTGTTGCTGCTCGGATTGTTTGACCACTACATATGGACACTGTCGTCCGGAATGTTTTTGTTCTGGCTGGCAATTGGTGCCTGGGCCAAGAGGTATGAACAGGTTGCCTGTGGAAACGAGTCTTGACACTGAAAAAGGCATTATATACAATAGAAACTACCAACTTAGCACTCTTTCTTAAGGAGTGCTAATTCATCGGAAAAAAGCCTTATTTTTAGCAATATTTATAATTAATTTAAAAAGAACAATATGAAACTTACTCCATTGGGAGACCGAATTATCGTCAAAGCGGTAGCCGAAGAAGAGGTTACCAAATCTGGCATCGTTCTGCCTGATACCGTTGAGAAAGAGAAAAAGGAAGAGGGCGAAATTGTCGCTGTCGGTGACGGCGAAAAGGTAAAAAAACTCGGGCTAAAAACCGGCGACCGGGTAATTTTTGGCAAATATTCCGGGGAAGAGGTGAAAATCGAAGAAGTGGAATACAAGGTCCTGAAGGAGGAGGACGTCTTGGCAAAGGTGGAAAAATAATTAATAAATAATTAAATACATTAAAAAGTATGGCAAAGCAAATATTATTCGATGAAAAGGCGAGAGCCCTCATCAAAAAAGGCGTCGACAAGCTGGCCGACGCGGTCAAAGTCACTCTCGGTCCAAAAGGACGAAATGTCGTATTGGACAAGGGTTTCGGCGCGCCGACCATTACCAATGACGGCGTAACCATCGCCAAGGAGATTGATCTGGAGGACAAATTCGAGAATGTCGGGGCGCAGATCGTACAGGAAGTCGCCTCAAAGACAAACGACGTGGCTGGCGACGGTACGACAACCGCTACATTATTGGCCCAGAGCATGGTCGCCGAAGGCTTCAAAAACGTGGCTGCTGGCGCAAATCCGATGGTCATCAAGCGTGGCATTGAGAAAGGCGTTAAAAATATTATTGAAGAATTGAAAGCTATTTCCAAGCCGGTCAAGACAAATGAGGAGATTGCCCAGGTCGGCACCATCTCTTCTCAGGACCAGGAAGTCGGCAAATTAATCGCCGAGGTCATGGAAAAAGTCGGCAAAGACGGCGTGGCCACGGTCGAAGAGTCCCAGACTTTTGGTTTGTCGAAAGAAGTGGTGGAAGGCATGCAGTTCGACAAAGGCTATGTCTCGCCGTACATGATCACCAATGCCGAACGCATGGAATCGGAGTATAAGGACCCTTATATTTTAATTACGGATAAGAAAGTTTCCGCGTTGAGTGAAATATTGCCGTTGCTCGAGAAGTTGGCGCAATCCGGCACAAAGGAATTGGTAATTATTGCTGATGAGGTCGAAGGCGAAGCGCTTGCCACTTTTGTAGTTAATAAGATCCGCGGGACATTCAATGTCCTGGCGGTGAAAGCCCCTGGATTCGGAGACCGCCGCAAGGAAATGCTGCAGGATATCGCCATCTTGACCGGCGGAAAAGTAATTTCTGAGGATATTGGGTTGAAAATGGAAAACGCCACCGTCGAAATGCTGGGCCGGGCGAACCGCGTTGTCGCGACAAAAGAAACGACCACGATCGTAGGCGGCAAAGGGGAAGATTCAGCCATCAAGGACCGCGTAGCCCAGATCAGGAAGGAAATCAAGGATTCGACCTCAGATTTTGACAAGGAAAAATTGCAGGAACGCCTCGGCAAACTGGCTGGCGGCGTGGCTGTTATCAAGGTAGGTGCTGCTACTGAAACAGAATTGAAGGAAAAGAAGCACCGTATCGAAGACGCCCTGCATGCTACTCGGGCCGCAGTGGAAGAAGGCATTGTCCCGGGCGGTGGTGTAGCGCTTATTCGCGCTATGCATGTCCTGGAAAAATTGACCGTGACTGGTGATGAAAAAATCGGGGTTAATATCCTACGCCGCGCACTTGAGGAGCCGGTCAGGCAGATTGCCATCAATGCCGGAAAAGAAGGTTCGGTAGTCGTTGAAGAGGTCAAGAAGTTAAAGGGCAGCCATGGTTACAACGCGGAGACCGATGAGTACATCGATCTCGTGGCCGCTGGCATAGTTGACCCGACAAAAGTTACCCGTTCAGCTTTACAGAATGCCGCATCTGCTGCCGCGATGTTATTGACCACTGAAGCGGTCGTTACGGACCTACCGGAAAAGAAAGAACCCGGTATGCCCGCCGGCATGCCTGGCATGGGTGGAATGGGCGGCATGGATATGGGCATGTAAAATCATCAACCTGCTCTTTTAATATAAAAACAAAGGCTCCGGCTGACGCCGGAGCTTTTGTTTTTGGCAAAGCGCCGCCCCTCCTCTTGTCATCCTGAGCGAAACGAAGTGGAGTCGAAGGATCCTATAGTAAACAGAATAAAGATTCTTCGCTACGCTCAGCATGATAGTAAAAAGAGTAAGGGGGCGGCGCGGTTGTGATAGAGTCCCTACCCCCAGCCCCTCCCCAGGGGGAGGGGAGGACATGTACCTTTTTTCAATGAATAAAAAACCCGCCGGTGTGGTGCCGACGGGTGGTTTTTTGTTCGACGAGGTTGCATGCTACAATGTGGCACGAATTGCCAGTGTTGAGGTCATTAGGGCGACCATACCAACGTCAATGACGCGGTATAATTGGGCGACATGTGAACCACCCATCAGCCGGCGGATGTATTTGCAGAGGAGGTATATGGCAAAGAAGAAAGGCGTGAAGATGAAAAACGCGGAGGGTGAATGTGGCCAGTTCAACTGCAATAATCCCCCGCAGAGGCAGAGTACGCCGAGGCCAAGCAGTCCGGCGGCAATGTGTTGGCAGGTGATGATTCCGAGCGACATCACCATCGTGAATCTTTTGCCTCGGTTGGCATGTCGGTCCTCGATGTCTTTAAGGATTTCGCGTGCCAAATAGATGCAGAAAATGGCGACGATCAAGTAAGGCACTATGGGGTGCAGGCGATGGCCGGAATACCATCCCATGACGATTGGTGTCACGCAGACTAGCGCAATAGCCAGATTTTTAAATGGCCAGAACTGGTCAAGAAAGTTTGCGTAGAGGAGGATCACCAGGAAATTGAAAACGGCGATCCAAACGCAGAATGTCGGCAAGAGGGTGGCGGCGGTCAAGATGGAGATAATGAATGACGCTAAGCCGCCTGTCATGAGAATTCCGGGACGTTTGATGACCACAAGGTCGTACCATTTCTTGGCATAGACGTCATGCCGGCGGCCGTAGTGGAAAAGGCTAGCGCCCATGCAGCTGAAGAACATACTGATTCCAGCGGCCACCTTGGGTTCATTGAGCCATAACGAGCCATTGGACAGGAGTGCGATGAGCCAGGTGCCTAATCCTACAATGAGGCACTGCTCGAGGCGTGTCACTTTGTATACATATTTCAAAGATTCCATTTTTTCCTCCAGACTGAGTTTGTTTCTGTGTTTAAATCACTTTATGGGATAGAAAGCCTGCTGTCAACTGGATTTTACCGCCCTTTTGATTTATACTATTAGTAGGTCTAGACATTAAATAAAAAAACATATGCCAGACCAGGCGGGAAACGCCAATTACTCTTCTCTAAGCCATGACGTCGATGCGTCCATCGCGGGCAAGAGTCTGTTGTTTTATTTACGCTCAGGCTGGTTTTTTGTAATTCTCGTTATTATCTTCAAGTTTGTTGGTATTATTTTCGCTTTGAACCAATATGTTCGCTGGGGACTGGTTGCTGTTGTATTTGCCATGTATACTTGGTGGCTGTCTAGGCGCTTCCGGATAAGTGTCTGGACTGGTGTGGCTGCCTGCGTCATTGTTGGCATCCAGGCCGGACTGGTTATTACCGTTTTTGAGCTGATATGGTATCATGAATGGTGGTATGTTATGAATTTTATTCGTCAGCCCGTATTGCTGGGTGTAGCTGGCGGAGGAGTTGCCGGAGTGTTAGTTATCATATTGAATATTATAAATAATCAACAAACGTCGAAAGGAGGTGGAATATATGGAAGAACAGAAACCAGTAAATAAGCCGGCCGGTGCACAGGACAGCAATCTCATGGCGGCGTTATCATATGTGTGGGTACTGAGCATTGTCATGCTGATCTTAAAAAAGGATGATGAGTTCGTGAAATTCCACGCGAAGCAGGGGTTGATCCTGTTTTTAATCTCATTCATTGGTGTCGTGCCGTTCATCGGATGGGTCATCTGGGCGGTAGTGGTTATCGCCATGATCTTCGGGTTTATCAAAGCATTGTCAGGTGAGAAGTTTAAAGTACCGTTAGTCGGCGACTTGGCCGAAAAGATCAAGCTGTAATATTGTAGAATCTTTCACATACAAGCAAGAAGCCGGGAGTTAGTTACTTCGGGCTTTTTGTGTTATAATGGTGCCATATCATCATTAATTTTTTCATATGCCAACACAAAAATCCAAGGCGCTTATCCTCTGGTTTAAAGATTTAACAATTAAAGACGTTCCATTGGTTGGCGGAAAAACCGCCAGCTTGGGTGAGATGTACCGCGAGTTAACGGGCAAGGGCGTAAGGATCCCGAATGGTTTTGCTATTACGGCCGGCGCTTATCAGTACCTCCTGAAAGCCGCAGGAATTAAACAGCATATCAAAGATATTTTAAAGGACCTGGATGTCCATAACCTGAAAAACCTCTACGATCACGGTCGGCGTGTCAGAGAGGCGATCCTCAAGGCTAAATTTCCCAAGGATTTAGACGAGCAGATTTGCCAGGCGTATCGGAAGTTATCGAAGGAATTTGGCGTAAAAAGCGTTGACGTGGCCGTCCGTTCCAGTGCCACGGCCGAGGATTTGGCAGACGCATCATTTGCCGGACAGCAGGAGACGTATTTGAATATTACTGGAGAAGAAGCTTTATTGAAGGCCTGTAAAGAATGCTTTGCCTCGTTATTTACCAACCGCGCCATCAGCTATCGCGCGGCCAAGGGGTTCGACCATTTCAAAGTGTCACTATCCATCGCCGTTCAGAAAATGGTACGTTCAGACCTGGCAGCATCAGGCGTCATGTTTTCCATCGATACTGAATCAGGATACAAGGATGCGGTCATGATCAACTCATCGTATGGCTTGGGTGAAAACATCGTTCAGGGCGCGGTCACGCCTGACCTTTTTTATGTCCATAAACCGACGTTGGCTAAAGGTTTCCGTCCGATTATCGGCAAACAGGTGGGGGCAAAGGCGATCAAGAGGGTGTACGCGAAATCCGGTCCGCGTCCGGTGAAGAATATCCCGACGCCTCCATCGGAACGCGTCAGATTTTCCATTAGTGATAATGAGGTGTTGCAGCTGGCAAAATGGGCGGCTATCATCGAACAGCACTATTCCAAGAAAGCCGGACATTTCAAGCCCATGGATATGGAGTGGGCCAAGGACGGCAAAACAAACAAGCTGTTCATTGTCCAGGCCCGGCCAGAGACTGTCACGAGCCAACGTGACCCTAATATTCTGGAAACTTACGTTCTATCAAAACGCGGCAAGGTTTTAGTTGAGGGCGGCGCTATTGGTGCGAAGATCGGTGCTGGCACGGTCAATGTCATAAAGAACGTAAAAGATATCGGCAAATTCAAACAGGGCGAAGTGCTGGTGACCGACATGACCGATCCTGATTGGGAGCCGATCATGAAGAAAGCGGCAGCAATAGTGACAAATTCCGGCGGCCGGACC
>CAZVMV010000004.1:0-83013 GCA_964628855.1 uncultured Gammaproteobacteria bacterium
CAACGCTTTGCCAATGCACTTCGGCTCACATTTTACGATCTGGTCTCATTCCCAATCCTGTTCATGCAACCCAATGATCAAACAGAAAAAGCGCTGGCCAATATGGCCGGCGCCTTTCCATTGATAATTCAATATTGAATTACGCTTTGCTTACTTTGACTGCGGCCGGACCTTTTGGCGTGTCTGAAACCTCAAAGGTAACGGCATCGCCTTCGTGAAGCTCGTTAAAAGCGACTCCCTGGAGCTCATTGGCATGGAAGAACAGGTCTTTAGCCTGGCCCTCAGCCATGATGAACCCAAAGTTCTTGTCGGTCAATTTCTTGATAGTTCCGTTCATAAAGTTTAAATTGGTTCTAATCTGGTTAAGTTGGTACTGGGATGATGAAATTCGACCTATTAATAGCAAATTTACTATACTCCCATAAGCCAAATAATCAAGGATAACGGGATTTGGGGGTTCACAGCAAATTCAAACGGCCCTTCTATACTTTTAGTAGGCATTAATTATTTATCAATACCATCCTATGTTCTACCTGCGTTACCTGTGGGCAGAATTGACCCGACGGTGGGGCAAGACCCTCACCATCTCCCTCGGGCTGGCCATGGCCAGTGCCGTAATTATTGTTATCATCTCCGTGTCCCAAAGCTTGTCGACGGCCCAGGACAAAGTCCTGAATCCTTTGCAAAATGTGGGAACAGACATTATGGTCAGTCGGACATTGGCCCAGAGCGATTATGCGTCCCTGGATGATGCCACGCGCCAAGAAGCGATGAGCGACAACCGGATCACCACAGACTTCTCAAAGCTAGGCAATCCTGGAGACGCTTTCTCTTATGACACTTTTTTGCCGGGTAGCATGCTGACCTTCGCATCATCAGAAACAGAAAAAATTGACGCCTCATTGGTGAAGGAATATGCCAGCGGGCTGGTACTAAATGTAGTACACCAGGAAGGTACGATCCCGAAACTGGCGGCTGAAATTGAAACTGGCGGCCAACGGATCGGCTTCAGCCGGACATTTGAGATGAGCGATACCGACCGGCAGGCCTTCGCCGACGCCCAGGCAAAAGCCATGGCCGACCTGAAGGCTAAAGGCATCGATCCGAATTCTGAAGAAGGCAAGGAAGCCCTCCGGGATGCGCTCCCTCGTCCGACTCAGGTCGTTACCGGCGAAATTGAAGTGCCCAAAGAAATTATCCGTCAGGAAATCGGCTCATTTGCCACTGACACGACTACCAATAACTACACCTTGGCTGGCGTCGATACGAGCAAAACCTCAATCGGGCTGATTCTGCCTGACCAGATCGTGGAGGGCAGGTATCTGCAGAATTCCGGCGAAGTAGTGGCCACACGCGCATTTGCCCAGAAAAAAAACTACGCTTTGAATGGCACCGTAAAAATCGGCGGCAAGGAATTCACCCTGGTCGGGATCGTCGAGCCGAAACTGTACACCATGACAGCTGACTTGTACGTTTCTTTGGCTGACGCGCAGCAATTAGCCGGCCGGGACGGGAAAATCAATGTACTGCTGGTCAAAGCGACTAGCGCAGACAATGTCACAGCCGCAGGGGATAACGTGTCCGCACTGTTTACCGGCGCCAAAGTAACAGACTCAAGCGATACGGCAAAAGAAGTCACCGGCAGTTTGGTCAATGCCGCCAACCTGACAAATAAATTCATTGGCGTGACGAGTATTATCGTCATTGCAGCCGCATTCATTATTGTAAGTTTATTGACAATCCTGTCGGTAAACAAACGGATCAGGGAAATCGGTACGCTGAAAGCTATCGGCTGGGGCAATACGCGCATCATCCGACAAATAATTTCCGAGAATATCGTACTTGGTATGCTTGGAGCCGTACTGGCTATCGGCCTGGCTTTTGGTACCGTCGCTATCCTCAACCATTCAAATATCACGCTGTCCGCGACTGTCGCTGGCGCTGATGCCAATAATATTATCGGCTTCGCCAGACGAGCGTTTGGGGGCGGGCAAAGCACGGCCGTCACCGGCACCACTACCAGCGTTCCGCTCCATATAAACTTCTCCTACCTGGTCATGGCCATCGGATCAGGGGTAGCGTTAATCGGCTCAATAGTTGCGGGCGCCTTGGCTGCGATTAAGGCTTCAAAGATGAAACCCCAGGAAGCCTTCCGCAATCTTGAATAAAATAAATTCAATAATATGGATAATAAACCAATCATCACAACCAAAGACGTTATAAAAAGATACCGGCAAGGCGACAAGGACATAAATGCCGCCAATGGCATAACCTTCTCGGTACAAAAGGGGGATTTCATGGCCATCATCGGCCCTTCAGGTTCAGGAAAAAGCACTCTCCTACAGCTCATCGGCGGCCTGGACCGCCCGACCAGCGGCGAGATTAATATTAATGGCGTGGATATCACCAGGATCAGCGACCGCAAATTGACCGAAGTCAGGCGAAACCAGATGGGTTTCATATTCCAGAATTTCAATCTTATCCCGACACTGACCGCGGCCCAAAACGTCGAAGCGGTCATTTCCAAAAGATCTAGACAGGACAATAAAAAAGTTACGGACGCTTTGAATCAAGTAGGACTCGGTGAACGCGCACGCCATCTCCCCAGCCTGCTTTCTGGCGGCGAACAGCAACGGGTCGCGATCGCCCGGGCTCTGATAAACGAACCGGACATCATCCTGGCTGATGAACCCACGGGAAATCTGGACAGCACGACAGGTGAAGGGATTATCAGCCTGCTGAGCGACCTGAACAAAAAACAGGGGAAAACCGTCATCGTCATATCCCATTCGGATTACATCAAGAAGTACGCTTCCAAAATTATCGAAATCAAGGACGGCAAAATTTCGAACCAACCCTAACAAATCGTTTGCCAACAGCCGGTATTACGACTAGTATAAACTCATATGAAAATCCTAATTGTCGAAGACGAAGAAGCCATCAGGGAGGCTATCAAAGGCTATCTCCTGCGGGAGGGGTTTGCCGTGGATGAGGCGATAAGCGGTGAAGTGGCGCTGTTAAAATTCAATTCGACAATCAGCCTGGTCGTCCTGGACCTGAATTTGCCAAACCGGGATGGGATCGAGGTGGCCAAAGAAATCAGGAAAAAATCTAAGGTGCCGATCATCATGGTCACCGCCAGAACCGAGGAGGTCGACGAACTGAAAGGCCTCTCTATCGGTGCCGACGATTACATAAAAAAACCTTTTTCTCCGAAGGTGCTAGTAGCCAGGATACAATCGCTATTGCGCCGCGCAGAAGAGCCGGCTATTTCCTCGCATGGTCTGAAAATTGACGAGGATAAGATGATGGTCACAAAAAATGACCAGGAAATCCCACTGACTACGACTCAATTCAGGATCCTGCAAGCGTTGGCGAGGCGCCCAGGCAAGGTATTTACCCGCAGCGAACTCCTCTCGGCTATAGAAGACGACAATGGCCTGCGTCAGGCAATGGAACGAACTATCGATGCCCACATCAAGACTATCCGGAAACTAATCGGCGACGATCCACAGAACCCTAAATTCATAAAAACAATTATTGGCACTGGCTATAAATTTACCAATGAATCTGCATAGTATTTACAACAAAATAAGTTTCCGCGTAGCCCTCATCATCACTCTTTTGATTGTGGTACTTTTGGTGGGAATAAATTTCCTTGTCGTTCGGCGTGGTGAAAATGCCTTTAACGACGTCTACCATATTTTCGTCGGGCAAGTTGAACGTTCTCCTAACCAAGTGCCACTCATAGAACCCTGGTACGGCCAGGGATTTTCCATCGGCGGTCCTCCGGTTGGCACAGAACTGACCCCTCGCGAACATTTCCGTGTCAGGTTCCAGTCATCACTGATTGTTATCGGCCTGGCAGCCTTAGCATGCGCCGCGGGTATTGGTTTTTTGATCTCTCGGACAATCGCCAAACCACTCAATAAACTAAGCGATGGACTAAAAAAACTACGACAGAGTCATTACCAGTTGCGGTTGGACGAGGAAAAAAATTCAGAGGAGTTCAACACTATTGTCCAAGAATTCAACAGTCTGGCCGCCGAATTGCAGCGCGTAGAAGAATTGCGCAAAAACCTCATTTCTGATGCATCGCATGAATTTCGGACGCCGCTTGCCAGCTTGCAGGCACAACTGGAAGGCGTGCAGGACGGGGTGCTGAAAATGGATCCAGAACGATTGGCCATACTGCAAAACCAGGTTGCCCGGCTCCACGAACTGACTAACGGCCTGCAGGATTACGCCTATTATCGCAGTCAGGCTATAAAAATAGAAAAAAAGCCGGTTATCCTAGGATCTTTGGTTTCAAATATCATAAAAACACACGACCAGCCCCTGGCCGAAAAAAAAATTTACGTTAAGTCAGACGTCCCGGAAAATTTAACAATTGACGCTGACCCTGTTCTATTGGAACGAATCTTCAATAATCTGACCGAAAACGCCATCCGCTACTCGCAGGCATCACAAATTACCGTAAGAGCCACGGAAAAAGAAATATCTTTTTCTGACAATGGCGTGGGCATACCGCCGGAACACCTGCAAAACATATTTGAGAGGTTTTTCCGTCTGGATAAATCGCGTAGTCGCTCCACTGGCGGCATGGGGCTGGGATTATCCATAACCAAGGAAATAGTCGAAGCGCACGGATGGCATATACATGCCGAATCGCCGGCCAATGACCATGGCATAAATTTTATTATTAACCTGACGTAAAACAGCGAAAGTGGCTTATTTTAATGCACCGACTCTCTGTCGGGCGGAATTTGTTTTGGAAATTTTTTTATTTTCTGCTAAACTGACGGGACCATTAATATCATAACAACATTTTATATATGCAGCTTAACAAATTCAGCTGGGGCGGAGCGGCCGCAATCATGACCAGCATGGGGCTGATCGCCGGCTTGGACTTTTCATCCGAAGCGAAGGCGACAATAATCGGAGGGCTATTAATCCTGGCCATCGCTGACAACATCCCGGATTCTTTTGGCATTCATATTTACAAGGAAACCGAAACGCCTGACCACCGCGAGGCGTTGGCCACATCGTTTGGCAACTTTTTATCGCGATTACTGGTAACCATCAGTTTTGCTGTACTAGTGATTTTGCTGCCGAAAAATACAATTTTAATTTTTACAACGGCTTGGGGCATGGCACTGCTGACGATCATCAGTATCATGGTCTCCAGGATAAAAAAAGTACACTGGTCGCGTGAAGTCGGAATCCACCTGGGATTGGCGGCCGTGATTGTACTCGCCAGTAAATTCATCGGGGACACGATATCTAAATATTTCATATAGAGCCCGCCCTAGCACGGTAAGCAATTTGATAAAAACTGTGGTAATATTACCTCAGCAGATATTTTGCTTTTTTTAACCAAATAATTCCATGACCTCATCCGTAATAAACAGCCTTTTATTCTTTGTATGGTGCATTCTGCTGGCCGTTTTTTGCATCTTAATTTGTATCGGGATCATCCGCCATTTCAGGAAATCGAAAAATAATGAGATTTCAGCCACTTCAGTGGAAGCCGTCACTCTACCGGGAAAGATATCCGCGCTACGCAAGGCAATTATCGGGACCGGCATGCTTGTCGTGATCCCGTTAATAATAGTCATCATTGCCTCTTTACGGCTGTTCACTTTTGACTATAAGGTATCCGAAACTACAGCCCGCGACATTGAGAAGTATATTATCAGCAACAACCATAGCAACTCAGAAGAGATTGTTTCTTGGAATACGATATTCGGCAGGATATATGCTGATGACTGTATTTATTTGTCTGAATATAGCGACAACAGTCCCGCCCTCATCAAAAAAGCGTCAGCCGTTATAGTCGAAAATATAAACCTATCATCGCTCCGTTTGGGCTGCTCCCCATTTGAAGTGACCTATTTTAATGCTAATGGTAACTTCCTGGCCAACTGTCCAGGCGACCTTGCCTGTCTGCTGATCGGCCACTATGACATCAATAAAGCCGACTATATTTACCCGGGTATAAAATAATCTTGCATTCATGAAAAAAATATTTACCAGCTTATGGATTGGGGCTATCGCGTTTACCGTATTTACTGTTTTTTACCCTTCCATGACGGCTAAGGCGTCAACTCCGGATGTGACCATAAATTTTTTCTGGGGTGATGGGTGTCCACATTGTGCTAAGGAAAAAATATTCCTGGCGGAGTTGGTAAAAAATTACGGTGAAAAAATCCAGATAAATTACTACGAAGTTTATTACAATAAGGAAAACCAGAGCCTGCTCCAAGAATTTGCCAGAGAACGAGGGAAAACCGTTTCCGGCGTACCCGCCACCTTTATCGGCCAGGAAGTAATCGTGGGGTTCAGTTCCAATGAAACGACCGGGGCTGATATTGAGGCTTTGATTAAAAAAGAATTAGAGACTACTCCAGATTCATCGGTCAGCGGCGCCAACCAGTCTGGCAATAAAATAAGAATTCCGCTCATCGGGATGGTGGATCCTCACGCCATCTCGCTGCCCTTTGTCACCGTCGTCCTGGCCGCTATCGACGGTTTCAACCCCTGTGCTATGTGGGTACTGGTGATGCTGATCAGTATGCTTATCGGAATGCAGAACAGGCGTCGGATGTGGATTCTTGGGTCAATATTCATCGCGTCTTCTGCCCTGGTTTATTTCATGTTCCTGGCGGCTTGGTTCAATTTGTTCAAATTCATCGGTATCGTCCGCTGGGTCCAGGTGCTGATCGGCTTGGTCGCCTTAGGCATCGGCATATATTACTTGAGGCGTTTCTGGAAATCTCGCCCTGGCGCATGCGAAGTCACTAATCCTGAACAGCGGCGCAAATTGACGGACCGCATAAAGGATGTAATAAAAAAAGAGTCACTACTCCTTGCCATCGTAGGAATTATAGTTTTAGCTGCTATAGTTAACCTGATCGAACTAGCCTGTTCGGCCGGCTTGCCGGCAATTTTCACCCAAATAGTGGCACTGAATGAATTGACTGGATGGCAATATTACGGATTATTATTTCTCTACATCTTCATCTTCATGCTCGATGACATGGTGGTCTTCGCTGTCGCCATGATGACCATGAAAATAACTGGCAGCACAGGCAAATACAGCCGATATGCCACTTTAATCGGCGGTATCGTCATCCTTTTGCTTGGAGTAGTCCTGATCGTCAGGCCGCAGCTACTCACCCTGAACTAAAAAATCCGACCGTATGCAAAAAAAGACGTTCGTACCAATTATTTTATTTATGGGAGGCCTGACGTTGGCGGGAATCGGCATGCTGTTCCCTTCCGTCAAGGACCTGCTGATGACCATCGCCTCTGCTGGCTATGTCGGCGCTTTCCTGGCAGGCATTCTATACGGCACCGCTTTCACGTCCAGCACCGCCACGATCATCCTGTTCGAGCTTACTAAAGAAAATAATCCGCTATTGGCTGCGATCATCGCCGGACTGGGATGCGCCCTGTACGATTTCGGCGTATTCGCTATTTTCCGCCGGCAGGAATCGCGCGGCATGTTCACGGCGATCAGGGAAAAATTTGATCATCAAGTATCATTTCCCCCTTGGCTGGCCAATATCATAGGCCTAGTGATCATCGCCTCGCCGTTGCCTGACGAATTATCAGCCGGCTTCATGAGCCTGACCAAGCTTAAGCCATGGCAATTTGCCATAATTTCTTGGCTAGCCAATATCTCTGGAATACTAATAATAATTTCCCTGGGGAGATAATTACGCCTCACGCCACAACCTCGCTTACTACCGGGTAATGGTCCGACATGATCGGATCGGTAATGAAGTATGTTTTGACGACTCGGACATCGGTATTGGTGAATATATAATCAGGCAGGCGATCGGACATCCCGACCCTGTTCAAAAAATACCGCGCATATTTATTGGCCATGCTGATGGAAGATTTTTTATCTTCAGAAATAAGCCTGAATTGCGGCGGCAAACCCAGGGTGTCATGAACACAGTTGAAATCGCCAAATAAAAATGTCGGCCGATTATCTAATAACCTGACCAGCTGCCCCAACTGGTGTTTTTGGAGTTTATCACCTGAAGCATGAGGGGCATACGCCAGGTGCGTGTTTATTATCTGGAAATTTTTTCCATCTATTGTGATTTTGCAGCGGTGGATGCCCTTATGTGACGGTATTTCGTGCGTAATTATCGGCATCTTAAAAGGAATGTTTTCAACATCACTGATCGGGTAGCGGGAAAACAAAAATAACCCACTTCTATTGAATAATTTGCTCCGAAATGGGCTCATGTTATAACCAGGCAATTGCCGCACTAAAAATTCAATATCACGATTAATAAACAATTCCTGTAGAGCAATTACGTCAAATTGCTCTTGCTTGAGCATGCTCAACATTAACCTGAGCCTGGTTTTTTTGCGCACTGAAAACGGCCACGGCAGCCCCCAAAAATTAAATGTCGCCATTTTAAGTCTCATTGGCTATATTGTATCCCACTCAGGCCAATATTCACAAATATCGTATACCGAAAATAGTTTTTTATCATAAAATATTGTATACTGTATGTGGTTTTCGATAACCATATTGCGATGTCTCGCCAAAAAATACAACCCACAAATAACACAGGCCATCCGACCATTGACAATGAAGTGGCCGGCTTAAGTTCGGCAGAAGCGGCAAAACGTTTACAGCAATATGGGGAAAATACGATCGCTAAAAAGAAACGGCTCAGGCCGGTGGTCGCCTTCCTGAAAAAATTTCAAAGCCCCTTAATCCTACTGTTGATTGCGGCGTCGGTCGTCTCTATGTTCCTAGGCCAAAGTACCGACGCGATCATCATCTTGATCATGGTTTCCATGTCGGCAATTTTGGATTTTGTTAACACGCAGCGGTCCGAGAAGGCCACCCAATCATTGATTTCCAAAGTGGCTGTCACCGCCACCGTGATCAGGGACGGACGTGAGCAGGAATTAAAAATCCATGAAATCGTGCCTGACGACGTCATCCAATTAACAGCCGGCAGCATTGTCCCTGCTGACTGTATCGTCCTCCAGGCCAAAGATTTTTTCATCAACCAGTCGGCTCTGACCGGCGAATCTTTCCCGGTAGAAAAAGCGCCGGCAACCGGTACGACTGACAAAAAACTGACGGATACAGAACAGCGCCATCTGGTCTTCATGGGCTCGAGCGTAGTTACTGGCTATGCCACTGTCCGGGTTGACAAAACCGGGACGGCTACGAAATATGGCGCAATCGCCGAAAGGTTGGCGGCCTCACCGGAAGAAACTGATTTCGAGAAAGGCATCAAGAAATTCAGCTACCTGATCATGCAGGTAACTTTTGTGCTGGTCGTGCTCGTGTTCGGAATTAATGCTTTCGTACATCGCGGAATATTCGAATCCTTCATTTTCTCTCTCGCAATCGCCATTGGCCTGACTCCGGAACTCTTGCCCATGATTATCGCGCTTGCCCTCAGCCACGGTTCGATGAAGATGTCGAAAAAAAACGTGATTGTGAAAAACCTGTCCTCCATCCAGAACCTCGGGAGTATGGAC
This sequence comes from uncultured Gammaproteobacteria bacterium, assembly GCA_964628855.1. GTDB lineage: Bacteria > Patescibacteriota > Patescibacteriia > UBA10025 > JAHIVO01 > JBAYGJ01. The sequence continues at coordinate 9,526 of CAZVMV010000004.1, forward strand.
ATCCTCTGTACTGACAAGACCGGCACATTGACGGAAAATAAAATTACGCTGGTCAAGCACGTAGACTGGTCAGGCCATGATTCGGATGAGGTGCTCTACTACACCTATCTGAACAGTATTTTCCATACCGGGGTAAAAAACCCGCTCGACGGGGCAATACGTGAATTCAAGCATCTTGACGTGACGGGTTATAAAAAATATGACGAACTGCCGTTCGATTTCCAGCGCCGCCGCGAATCCATAGTCGTGGAAAAAGACAACAAACGCACCATCATCACCAAAGGCGCTCCGGAATTCATTTTGCCTATCTGCAAGACTTACCGCTCTGGCGGACGCGACCTGCCTTTTGACGGGTTGAACCGTGAGGCAGCCCAGCATGAATATGACGCATTGAGCCGTGACGGGTTCCGGGTCCTGGGGGTTTCATACAAACCAGCAAAAATCCAGGCCGGGCCGTACGCCAACACAGAAGAGAACACCATGACGTTCCTGGGATTTGTGGCGTTTTACGATCCTCCCAAACAAACAGTGACAGAAGCCATCAGCGAGTTGGCCGCGCTCGGCGTGGAGATAAAAATACTGACGGGCGACAGCGAACTCCTCACGGAGAAAGTTTGCCGCGACATCGGCCTCCCGATCCGGGGCGTCACTACCGGAAATGACCTCCTGCACATGAGCGACGACGAACTGATGCATTTGGCCAACCGGACGACCATCTTTGCGCGTATCGCACCCGCACAAAAAGAGCGCATCATCCTCATCCTGAAAAAAGCCAAACATTCGGTCGGATATCTCGGCGACGGCATTAATGACGCGCCCGCTTTGCGTGCCGCGGACGTAGGCATCTCGGTCAACAACGCCGTTGACGTGGCAAAAGACACGGCAGACATCATCTTGCTCCGGAAAAGTATGCGCGTTCTGCGTGACGGCGTGATCGAAGGCCGCAAGACATTCCAGAACACCATGAAATACATCCTGATGGGCTTGAGCTCCAATTTTGGGAACATGTTCTCCATGGCCGGACTGTCCGCCATCCTGCCCTTTTTCCCGATGCTCCCGTCCCAAGTCCTTTTAAACAATCTCATGTACGACTCCTCGCAATTCACCATTTCAACCGATAAGGTCGATCAGAATGACATCCAGAAACCTTTGAAATGGGACATAAAATTCATCCGTAAATATATGTTCGTTTTCGGGCCGATCAGTTCGATTTTTGATTTCGCCACTATCGGCGCGATGTATTATCTTTTCCATCCTGCCGTCCACCAGTTCCAGGCCGCCTGGTTCATGGAATCACTGGCCACTCAGACATTTGTCATTTACGTAATCCGCACACGCAAATTCCCGTTTATCCAGAGTTCGCCGAGCAGGCTCTTGCTCACCACCACCCTTGGTTCGGTGATTATTGCCTGGCTATTGCCATTCGTTTTCCTGAACAAATACTTGAAGTTTGAACCGTTATCATGGAGCATGCTTGGGGCCATCACAGGCCTGGTTATCTTATATCTTTTCTGTGTTCAGGGAGTGAAGGTTTGGTTCTATCGTCGCATTGAACAAAAAACGTCTTTGGCAAGATAGGCCTCACGCAGAAAAGCAAATTACCAAAAACCTCTTAACTGAGCTGTTTTTTGTCCCGAAATTGACAACATCCGAAGAATCCGGTATCTTAACTTGAAAACCAAATCCACCGCACACCATTCAACATAGGAGGAATCATGACGGGAGTACCTTTCGTATTAGTCCGCAGCAATGGCAAAAGATTTCTAAGTCGCGACTTCATGACCACGACGACAGCGGAGCATTCCATTCTGAACGAATACACTAACCCCAAGTCGCGTGAAAACCTGATGGTCGGCGACCATATCTACGCCATCCCGACATTCAAATTCGCAACCGGCCTGCCATGGCAGGTTCTCCAATCCAGGGCTACGCACGTCTTCCGGATCACCCCAAGCGAGGTGATCTGCGAAAATCACGGAGAACGGGCTTCGCTCCGCAAGCCACACTCCGCTAGTGGACTATAGGCTAACGCCAAACAAATATGAGCGGCCACCCGGCTGCTCTTTTTTTATCCCCAAACACATGGCTAATCCCAGAACAATTTGCTATAATAAAAAACTAAATTATTTACATTCGATACAATGTTCAAAAAACCTCTCCTCGCCAGCCTGATCCATTCCCTAGCAGTCGTCGCGTATGTCAGCCTAGTTGGCCTATTAATGAACAATGGCGAAGCGCTGTTTGGGGATATTGACTCAGCCTTCCTCGGTCCGGTTGCCATGCTCCTGCTGTTTTGCGTATCCGCTGCCGTAGTCGGACTGTTGGTATTCGGCCGGCCGATCTACCTGTTCCTGACCGGATTGCGACGTGAAGGGATCGTTTTTATGTTCTATACCATCGGCTGGCTGGCTATCGAGCTGATTACCCTTTTATCTTCCCTAATAATCAGTAATAATCTCTAATCCATGGAAACAACCGGAAAAAAACTTTATCGTGCCCGCACCAATAAAATGGTTGCTGGCGTCTGCGCCGGACTGGCCAGTTACTTAAACGTAGACGTAACTATCATCCGGATCATATTCGTGGCCGTCGCTCTGGCTGATGGGATAGGCATCCTCATTTACCTGATCCTGGCCATCGTCCTGCCACAGGAATCAGAGGGAGAGCCTTCCGTTGTCCTGCCTCCGACCAATGCTTGGCTATCAAATAAACGTAATCTCATTGCAATACTCCTGATTATTATCGGCCTGGTGGCATTACTCAACCAGTTTGCCCCATGGAAATGGCTGCACTTACATCTGTTCTGGCCTGCCATCCTGGTCATTTTTGGCATTTACTTAATAATTAAAAAATAATATGGAAGAACAAGCGCATTCAAACCCGGGGGCGCCGGCTACCCCGCCCGAACCGCAGACGCCGCCGAAGGAAACGATCAAGGAAATCCACCATCACCACTATCCGGAAAAAGGCCGGTTCCAATTCGGACGGATCGTGGTCGGACTGATCATTATTTTCATCGGCGTAGTCTATCTAGCACAGGCCAATGGCTGGGCTGGCATTGACGTAAATCTCAATTGGGACAGATTATGGCCGCTGATAATCGTTTTTATCGGCCTGTCTATGCTGGGTGGCAAGGGCTGGATGTCCGGTACGATCGGCATCATCATCACCATCGCCATCCTGGCTATCGCTGCTTTACTCATCTTCACGCCGGCTGACAATACGAATAAGTCGGTTACCACAGACACGATCGCCATCAGTAAGGAAGCCAACGCAACCAGCGCCGTGGTGGATATCAAAGCCGGAGCCGGCAACCTGACCATCAAAGAAGGGGCGTCCGACCTGGTGAATGGGACCCTAGAATCAAATGTCACGAAGATCTCCACCTCTTCCACCTTAAACGACAACATTCAGTCAGTAACATTAAAAGAAGACGCATATTCCTGGAGCGGCATAGGCCACAAAACAAATGACTTGGATCTGACTCTGAACGAATCCGTTCCGGTGAAATTAAGCCTGGATACCGGGGCTATGAGCATGAACCTGGATCTGAAAAAAATCAACGCCGAAGAAATAAACATCAATACCGGCGCCTCCAGCATGGATTTGGCTCTCGGCGACATACCAGCGTTGGCCAAATTAAATATCGATGCTGGGGCGAGCTCATTTAACATGAGCCTGCCTACCGGCGTCGGCGTGAAGATAAAAATTGACGCCGGCCTTTCCTCCAAAGATTTCCCGAACTTCAACAAGATTGATGACAACAATTACGAGACAGCCGACTACGCCTCAGCCCAAAAAAAGATTGAAATGGACCTGGATATGGGCGTATCCAGCATCAATATCGACTGGCGCTAATCACCCCAAATTACAAACCAAAAAAGCTCCCAAAAACTGGGAGCCTTTTTGTATATACTTACGGAAGAATTACCATGAGCTGGAGCCACCATGCCCGCCGCCGAACCCACCTCGGCCACGGCCGCCGCCAAATCCACCTGTGCGTTTTGGGCGATCGGTCATCGGGCGCGCCTCGTTTACCACGAGGGCCCGACCGGCCATTTCCTGGCCGTTGAGCATTTCAATGGCTTTCTGTGCCTCTTCGTCAGTAGCCATCTCCACGAAGCCGAAGCCCTTGGAGCGGCCTGACATACGATCCATGATCACCTGCGCCGATCCCACGTTGCCCGCTTGGGCGAAATGGTCGCGGAGCTGGTCGTCCGTAACACTGTAGGAAAGGTTTCCTACGTACAACTTCTTTGCCATGTCATTTTAAAATGACTTTGTTAAATTGTGCACTCTATTTAGGCAGACCTTTTCCTCTAATGTTACGAACACATTAGATATCCCTAAAAAGATTCACGCGTATATACTAACAGTTAACGTCCCGGGTGTCAATGGCTATAGGCATGGCGTAATATCCGGGATTTGATAGAATGATAATAGTTACTTTAAATCCAAACCAAACATATTAATATTAGTTATAAAGGTTGGATCAGTGAAAAAAAATAAAAATCAATGTTTAAATCTAATTATTAACGACCAATAATATGTCCATGCTGATAGATTGGGAGCGCAATGTCGTCGATGAGGACGACATGCTCAACTACTTTTCATATAAGGAAAAAATGGAAAAATTCTACCCCCTGATGCAGAAAGCCCATGAGACTCACCAGAAACAACGGATGGAAGTGAAGATTAAGGGCCGGACTTATGAGTTCGTCGTAGACAAGGACGGGACGGGCAGCTTACGCAAGAAGCCCATCACTTCAAGCTGGTTCTAGAGGGCTTGACATTCGGCTTAAAATGAGATAGGGTATCTGATTAACTTTCACGTATGAATAAATCGGCAATATCACCAACAATCAGCGAACTAGCCAAAGTTTTCCAGGATCAAAGTGGTTTTGATAGATTTAAAACCGCCAAAGAGGATCCTAGGGTAAAAACCCATGAAACTGTGGCAAAGGCGGCTTTTATGTATGAAAAAGTCCGTAATGCCATCGATTACCAGGAAGAACATTTGATCCGCAAGAACTCTATCGCCCGCATGCTCAAAAGGCGAATCCTTATGCGCGAGCGTGGCACTAATATTGCCGAACCGCTCATCCGCGAATTGATCCGGGCTGGCTACCTGAAAAACGACTATTTCCCCGAAGCGCGCATCCCGGACTTCGAACGGATCATAAATAAATACGTCACTCTCATCAAACTTTCGAGCGAGCAACAATTGGACTACAAATCAAAAAAAAGGCTTTTCAAATGGATTATTTCCGTGGCCGCCTTTGAACTGGAAGAATACCTGAATCCGTCCATCAAGGACGATGCGTTGGTAGAGAGCATGTACAAAATCATCCGCCCGCAGATAGATATCTCGGAGGAAATCCCAAATCAGCAGGACCAGGACATCCAGATTTACATCGCCATCCATCGCGCCTTGATAAAATCAGACGCGAGCATGCTCCGGTACCATCTGATACATTATTACGCCCCCGGTTGGCGTTATGCCACGGCGGCAGAGATCCCGACATATGCCACGTATTTGCCCGGCCTAGTCAACCACATAGAACAACAAATTAATAATTTGACGTCTGATCGGCTGTTCCGATACGTCAGGCGGTTCGCCCCATTATTCATTACCCTGAAAGACGTCCTGAATGCGAATATTGATAATGTCGAACCAATCCTTGCTGACCCGCAAAAACTGGAGGACGCCATACGCCAGGCAATCGACAAAAGGTATAGCGACGCCAGCACCAAGCTATCCCGTGGCGTAACCCGCAGTATCATATATATCTTCCTGACCAAAACCATAATGGCCTTCCTCCTGGAACTGCCCTACGAAGCCATCTTCCTCCACACGGTGAAAATCACCCCTCTGGCAATTAATGTGATTTTCCACCCCGTACTCATGTTTTTGATCGCGACTTCTATACGCGTGCCGGCCGCAGAAAACACAGCCCGCATTATCAAGGGTATCAATGAAGTGGTGTACAATCCACCGGAAAAGGAAATCCTCGGAACGCGGGAGGAGCGCATCCGGACCAGCGGCTTTTTGAATGCCATTTTTACCGGTTTTTATGGCCTGGCTTTTATCATTACTTTTGGCGGCATTATCTGGCTCCTGAAAACGCTGGAATTCAGCATTGTCAGCGCATTCCTGTTTTTATTCTTCCTGTCAGTCATTAGTTTCTTCGGGCTCCGCCTGAGGCATAATGCCAAGGAAATGGTCATGGTCACCAAACGCCAAGGGGCGGGTGAAATACTTTTTGATTTCTTCGCCATGCCGGTCCTGAGGGCAGGACGCTGGATTTCCGGCAAGACCAGCCAGATCAATGTTTTCCTATTTATTATGGACTTCATAATAGAGGCGCCGTTTAAGGTATTAATTGAGACGGTTGAGGACTGGGTCAGCTTCCAAAGGGAGAAAAAGGACGAAATCATATAAAACATTAGGGCAAAACGCCTTAACTTACCAAATAGCCTAATTGTTAACTTGGCTGTTGTTTAATTTCCAAATCTGCAATATGATTGGACAGATGTTACGTTTTCTGCTATAATGAAAATCGTTAATTTTGTTAGGTTGGAGCGCTTAGTAAGTTACCTGCAAAATTACCCTTTGGTTAGAGCAATTTCCTCAAAATAGTGATTTTTTTCTCCAAGGGAAGCGAAAAACAAAAACCAACTTGGTTTGGGGGTAAGACAACCAAAAAAATTGATTGGCTCGCCCTGCCAAAACTTCTCACTATCAAGCAGGTTTGTGAGATTCTTGAAGTCCACCCGAATACGCTGCGCAACTGGGATGATTCCGGACGCCTGAAGGCGGTCCGTGTTGGTGTACGCAAAGACAGGCGCTACGAAAAGGAGGAGATCCAAAAACTATACCAGCAACAGCACCCCGCAGCGCCGGAGAAACCGAATGTGAAGCTCCCTGAACCCAGCGATGGAGGAAAGTATGTGCTCAAGCCGGGACTTTCGGCAACTAAAGTAAAACTTCTGCTCATCAGCAAGAAGTTTTCAGTTTTTGTATATTCGACCGTCCTGGTGGCATTCACCTTCTTTGTCGTCCAGGCAATATTTTTTGCCCGCATCTATATTGTCCAGGCAGAAAACCAACCCTTGGGGACTTTTGCATACTCGATCCAGCCCTCGGCCGTAAGCGGGTGGAACAATGCTGATGCGGCAAAGACGATTGACCTGTCAGGGTCAGCGACAGCTGATTCTTTTTCGGAAAAAAATTCCGCCGTCTTCCAAAACAAGCCCCTGGTCGCCAAACCTGGCGAAGTATCCACTGGGAAAGAAATAGATATTGAAAATAACGTTTTGGAGGCAAGCGGTTTCACGGTACCGGAGGATGCCCCGCAATTCGGCACCATCAAGCAGGCCGACATCCTGCTATCTCTTGCCGCCGATTCATTCAAAAGCAATGAGGATGTCCTGTCCATTTCCTACTCCCTGGATAACGGCGTAACCTGGAATGACGTAGAGTCATTCGCTCTCGACGGCAGCAGCAGCAACTCCACGCATGGCGGTCTCTGGAAATTTACGCTTGCCGGACAGGACGGATTTTCTATAAATACTGTAGATAAATTAAGGGTAAAGGTAGCTTATCATCCGACAGTCGGTGCCGAAACATCGACGGCTTATGTGGATGGAGTTTCCTTGGCGATGGATATAGAGGAGGCCTCCAATGTGGTGGACCAGATCGAGGAAAGTGTCGCCCTCGCCAAAACCGATTTCCAGCCTGACGAGCAGCCAAAAATAGACGTCCAGGTCAAAGACTCCAAAATGCTCGGGCTTTCCAAAAAGAACCGCACCATAAAATCTGTAAAAATTACCGACACCTACGGCCGCGAAATCGACCAGGCTTATTACAGCAAAAAAGAAATCAAGGACGGCGGGGATGTTACCGCGCAATACGTCGTCGATACCAAACATTTCAGCAAGCCGGGCGTATATCATGCCACATTCGAAATCGAACAGGATGGGCAAATCGAAACCGTAACCAGGGACTTTACCTGGGGGGTAGTGGTACTGGATACGATGAAAACAGTCTACCGGCCCGGCGAAACGGTCAAAACCGCCATCGGCGTGGTTGATTCTGGCGGCCACACCGTATGCGATGCGCAACTCACGCTCGAGGTGGTAGCGCCTGATAAATCAAAAACGGTCTTCTCCACAAAAAAAGGAACAATCACAAAATCGCAGGAATGCGGGCCTTTTACCGTTACTAATGTCCCTGACTATGCCTCGGAATTTACGGCTAGTCAGCTCGGCGACTACACCATGAACCTCACGGCCACGACCAAAGAAGGCACAAATTCCATCACCGAAACGGTCCGTGTCCAGGAATCAATTGAATTCGACATTACCAGACTAGGCCCATCCCGCGTCTACCCACGGGAAAACTACACCATGTACCTGGAGGTAGTGCCGACCCACGACTACACCGGTACTTTCAGGGAGCTGGTGCCAAGTACATTTGCCATACCAAAAATAAATAACGACGGAGCTGTCACAACGCTGGATGAATTCAACAAAGCCATCACTTGGAATGTAGATTGGCAGGCCGGCCAGGTATATACACTGTCCTACGAAATGGACCCGCCGAATGTCAGTCCGGAATTATTCCAGCTCGGGCCGGCCAAGGTCGGTACATTTTCAGAGTTGCGCCAATGGAACATCGCCTCTGACGCGACCTGCACCTCCAACGTGGCGACAGGCAACTGGAACGTGGGCGGATCCTGGACCGGCTGCGGCGTCAATGGCCCAGTGGCTGGCGACAGCGTCATCATCGCCTCCGGACACATGATCACCATCCCGACCGCTACCTCGGCCGCAGCGGCCAGTATCGTCATCAATGCAAACGGTTCCGGCGCCGCACTCAACGGCCTTACTTTCGCCACCAATACCAGCACGTTGGCCTTGACTTCATCCATCACCATGAACGCCAGCAGCAGCGCTAACGACTCAATAATTGCCTTGGACGCCGGCACCATTTCAGGCGCGACAACTTTATCAATCGCCGGTAGCGCCACCTCGGGCAACCTAAGCACCTTCCGCGTCAGTACTGGCACTGCCACATTCTCAGGTGCAATAACTTTTTCGGGCACTGCGGCGCAAGCTAACTTAACTTTCACCGGTGCCGGAACAGTATCGACTACCTCACTAGGGACGGGTGGCACCTTCACTAGAAGTACCGGCACAATGAAATTCACAAATTCTGTGGCTTATAATCTAACTGCCTACTCCTACTACAATCTAGAAATTGCGGGTTCCAATACAGTGACTACCCAGGCCAACACTTCACTGGGTGGCAACCTGACCATTACCAGCGGCACGTTTGTCGGTGGCGCAAACTTTTCACTGACGGTTGCAGCGATGACTTCTGTAACAGGCACCTTCAGCAATGTAGCGGGTGCGACGGGCACTTATACGTTTACTGGAAATGTTACAGTGAACTCAGGTGGCACCTTCAACCCGACCACAGCGGCCCATGCAATGACATTTAATTGCTCCAGTATCACTATCAACTCTGGGGCTACAACATTTAATACAGGCACAGGCACCCTGACCTTTGGAGTGAATTCAAAAACAATCACCAATAATGCCTCGATCACCGCTACGTTCGGCGGTGCGGCCACAGCAAACGTAGCGACAGGCTTTGCTGGTTCTGGTGCCATCACTTTCAGTAGTACATTTGCCATTGCTAGTGGCATTACCGTCACCAATAACAACACCAACGCCAACGGTGTCTACATTACCGGCAACCTAACTGGTGGCCTTGCCACATCAACATGGTCAAATGGCTCAACCACGGCCAATACAGTAGCTCGCTTCGGTGGGGCAGTCCTGGCAACCGGTACTTTAACACCATCAACAGTTAACGCCAACACTATCGCCTATGTCGGCGCCACCCAATCAGTCAAATCCCCATCTGCCAACTACTATCACCTGACACTTTCCGGCAGCGGCACCGTCACCCTACCCGGCGCCATCACCACGACCGGCGACCTCACCATCAGCACTATCACGACTACGACGGCGGGCAACACCAGCGTCGGAGGAAATCTGGCCGTGTCCAGCGGCACCCTGACCGGTGGCGCAAATTTCTCATTAAGTGTCACTGGTACTACGACGATCGGTGGCACCCTGAATAATGCGGCAGGCGCGACTGGCACCTATGCCTTCACTGGTGCTGTAACAGTTAATTCTGGTGGCAGCTTCAATCCGACGACAGCTGCTCATGCCACCACCTTTGCTAACAACATCACTATTAATTCGGGCGCAACAACCTTCAACACCGGTACTGGCGCGCTGACCTTCCAGACAAATACTATTGCCATTGCCAATAACGCCAACATCACCGCCACCTTCGGCGGTGCGGCTACAGCCAATAGCGGTGTTACCTTCTCAGGCGCATACCCCATTACCTTCAGCAGTACATTCGCCATCGCTGCCGCGGTAACCGTTACTAATAATAACACCGACTCCACCAGTGGCGTCACCATCACCAGCGACCTGACCGGCGGCAATGCCACTACCTCCATTTGGACCACAGGCGCAAGTTCATACACGACATTCAACGGCGCTGTTCTGGCCACCGGCGCACTAACACCGTCGGCCAGCTCTAACACCATCACTTATGGCGGTGCTGCCCAGACCATCAAAACCACAACCACTAACAATTACTACCACCTTGCCCTGGCAGGTAGTGCGGCCAAAGCCTGGCCAGGCGCCATTACTATCGGCGGCAACCTGACATTGAGTGGCACCGCGACGACAAATATCAATGCCGGAACAACAACAATCACCGGCGATATCACCGTCGGCACGGGCACTACTTTAACATTAAGCGCGGCTACCACGGTAAATGGTGGCGACATCACAGTCACCAGCACTGGTGCAATTGCCTATTCCGGCACGCCGACATTGACGATGGGTGCTACCGGCGCAATTGGCGGTACTGGGAATATAAGTATTTACACCCTAACTACTTCCGGCACAGGCACTACGACATGGAATGGTTCCGGCACAAACACCATCGCAAGCGGAATTACCGTTGGAGCCAGTACAACCTTATCAATAGGCAGCTCGACAACCGTTTCTGCGGGCGCTATTTCCGTCACCGGGACTTTAAATATCACAGCCGGCACCATCACTGCATCGAGCAGTACCGTAACTTTCAATTCCGGATCGGCCGCCACCTGGAATGGCGGGTCAATCGCACTGAGTGCCATTACCAGCAATGCAGGGACCGGGAACATCAATATCAGCAACACAGTGACCACAACCGGTACTATCACGCAGAATGCGGGAACATATACATACAGCGGCAGCGCGAACGTGACCTTCAGTGGTCAGATGCTGATCTATGGCGGTACGGCCAATTTTACTGGCGGCACGGTACGGGGGGGGACGGCAAGCAACACGTCACACATCCGCGTCCGCGGGACAACGGAATTCAACCTGGCCGGGGGCGAATTATACTGCGGTTATAACTCGGTTTTTGAACTTCTCAACGGAGCGGGGACTGTTACATTCAAAATGAGCTCGGGCAACATTTATTGTAGAGGATACCTGGTATACGGGACCGGCGACCTAGTCACAAATGATGCCGATATCACAGGCGGCACCCTCCATATGGGTTACCAAAATTTAGGCGGCACTGGTAGCTATTATGACGTGGAAACAACAAATGCGCACTTCTTCTACAACATGCAGATCGATGAAAATTCCTCTATCCAAAACATCACCACCCAACCACTCAAACTCAAAGGTTCATTCACCATTCAGAGCGGCATTACTTTCACCGCCGCGCCCTCACACACTTCAGGCACTTTGGCTTTCAGCATGGAGGTCAAGGGAAACTGGACAAATAACGCGGGAACTTTCACAAGTTATTGGACGGACGGTACAAATATTTCTACGTCAACAGTGACATTGAACGGCACAGGCACCGCCCAGCAAACTATGTCCGGCACGATGACCGGCACCTCCTCGTTTTACAACCTGACCGTCACTAATGCCGGCTCCTCAAACCCCGATGTCATTTTCGGGGCAGCGGCCACAACGACTAATACATTCACGGCGGTTACTGCCAGCTCCCAGATCCAGTTCCTGGCTGGCGCCACGTATACATTCCAAAATATCGTATTCAACGGCCAGGGCACCGGCACTCGAGTCACCCTATCATCCTCAACCACGTCCAACTGGACTATCGCCGTAGCCGGCACCCAAAGCGTACTCAACACAACCGCCTCATACTCTACGGCCTCTGGCACGGCTATCAATGCCACTGATGCGTCAAACTTGGACGGTGGCAACACCACAAATTGGAACTGGCCTCCTGTCGGTATTTCCATCTCCGGCACGGCGACTGGAAATGACAATAATTATGTGAAGGTGGCAATCAATAGTACCCGCCAGGCCGGTAAATATGCCCAGATCAGTACCGGCACCTGGACAATTAGCGGGGTCACCGCTCCAACATCAGGAGATACTATTACGGTTTGGGTAGAACCGACATCTGCAGACGGGGATCTGGCCATCGCAAATGAAACAACGGCCATTACCAAATATGATGGGGCTGGGAACGTAACGGGAATGGTCCTCACCCTACATACCGTTACCATCGGCAGCGGCGACAATCAGACCCTGACGTTGACTGAGGCCGGCAAATACACAAACACGAATGACGAGGACGTGATGTCAGATTTTACTTCTTCAACGTTTTATACTGACAAATGGAGCGCATATTCTGATGATGTATTAAAAATTCTCGGGTCAAACGGCCTGACCGTCGGAACCAGCGAAAGCCTCCAAACCCATGACCTTGATAATGCCGGCACCCTGACCGGTTCAGGCAATGCTACATTTAGTGTAAACGGCAACTGGCTCAATAGCAGCACATTCACGCCAAATTCCAGCACTGTCACCTTTTCTTCGGGCACGTCAGGACAAACAATTAATAACGGGGCCTCAACCTTTTACAACGTCACGATCGACGCGAGTGGCGGTTCGTATTCGCCGCTGACAAACACATTACAAATTACCGGAAGCCTGCTCGTCAGTGCCGGGACACTCAATAACAGCGCCGGGACTGCCAGCATTACTGTAAATGGCGATGTCCAATGCGGCGCGACATGTGGGACGATTTCGCTGACCTCGGGTACCTTCACCGTCTCCACCTCCGGCGCAGTGACAAAAATGTTCGGCACTAACATAGCGGTAGCCACCGACTGGACATTTAATAATCTCACCCTGACCAGCACCTCCGGCGCTAATACTGTCCGTACCAACGCAAATGGAACCGGAAAAATTATTGTTAATGGATCAATGTCATTAACGAACTCTGGTACGACGTTAACCTTTGACAATGAAACAAACGACCGGATTCTAGACGTGGTTACTTTGGGTTGGAACACTAATACCGTCTTCCAGGCCTCTTCGACTGCCGCCTTTACCGTGTCTGGCTACATGAATGGCCAGCTCGGCACATTCACGGCCGGCACAGGCACGGTCACCCTCGACTCCAACACCAGCCGCTGGATTAACAATGGTACGGGTTTTTATAACCTGATCCTGGACGGCGTTGGCGGGGAATGGTACAGCGACCAGGCTGCTATTACAGTCAATAACGACCTAACCGTAACCAACGGCACACTGTCGTACGGCGGTTATGCCACGACCGTCAAAGGCAACGTCCAGTGCGGGGCTACCTGCGGCACCATCAATATGTCCGGCGGCACCTTCACCGTATCGACTTCCGGTGCTGTGACAAAAATGTTCGGTACTAACGTGCTTGTGGCTACTGATTGGACATTCTACGATTTGACGCTCACGTCAACATCAGGAGCAAACATCGTTAGAACCAATGGGACCGGGACAGGACAGATAATAGTCACCCATAACATGTCGCTGACAAATTCTGGCACTTCACTGACTTTTGACAGCAATACAAATGACCGAATAATTGATATCGGCGGCAGCTTATCAATTGCCGCGAATACCGTATTCCAAGCATCCAGCTCAGCCAGCCTGACCATCGCAGCAGGCTTTGCCAACAGTGGTACCTTCACCCATAACAGCGGCACGGTCACGCTTGATGGCACTGGCAGTATTACGGGCAATGGAGCCACGTTCAATAACTTAACAATTGGCGGTAGTAGCGCCACTACCACAGACTCTGCCAATATCACGGTCGCGGGACTATTGACCGTCAACAACACCGACATTTTAACCGTTGGTAACGGCATAACCCTGACTTATACCGGCGCCAGCGATATGTCACTCACCGGCACTCTAGGCTCATCTGGTACAGGAATGGTCACCTTTCCCGATGGGTCAGGCGGTCCTGGTACTGGCGGCACATTGTCTGCCGCAGTCCGTTTTGACCATTCTATAGCTAATGTTGCCGCCACGACTTTTGACGCCCGGACGTACGGCGGCTCAGTTGAAATTTATGACGGCTCCTGTATGGGTTATTCAACCATAGCCAACACGGGCACTTATATTTTTAATTCGACGCTGACCTTCAACGCCGGTCCCATCAGCGACGGATGTCCAACTATAGACTTCAACACCAACGACCCGACCACTACATTCAATGGTGATATCACTATTTCCGCTTCGGCCAGTTTCTATGCCAGCAGTAGCGGAACAACGAACATTAAAGCCAATTATACTAATAGCGGCCAATTCTATGCGAATAGCGGGACCATCTCAGTAAATGGCACGGGCACCCAAACATTCGGCGGTTCGATGATCGGTGCCTGGGGCGCATTCAGCACCCTTACCATCACCAATACAAACGGCACCTATACCAACGACAGTTGTGGCACACCTTCAGCGTACGGGGTTGTCTTCAGTGCGGCCATGACCACTGGCACGTTTAACATCCAAAACTCCGGGGGACAATCGCCGAAAGTACGGTTCCTCTCTGGAGCTACCTACACTGCCTCGTCGGCAATAAATTTTTCAGGTGTCACGGGCCAACGCGTTGTTTTGCGACCGTCAACCACTGCGGCTTGGACGCTGGCCGCACCGGCCACGCAGACCGTCACCTACGTTGACGTTTCCTATTCCACTGCCACAGGAAATGCCGTCAATGCCAGTGACGGCACCAACAAAGACTGCAACAACAACACTAATTGGACATTTGTTTCCGGCATCTCCATCTCCGGTTCTGCCAATGGGAACAATGCAGCAACAGTAAAAGTGGCAGTAAATGGTACTGAACAGGCGGGTAAAACCGGCACTATCGGCTCTAGCACATGGACTATCACTGGCGTAACTACCCCGACCTCAGGCGATGTCATCACCGTTTGGGTGGACAATGTCACTGATGAGACCAATGAATCCACGGCCGTAACCAAATACTCATCCGGCAACATCACCGGCATGGTGCTGAACAACAACATTCTCACCATCGGCTCGGCTAATAACCAAAGTCTGACAATAACCAATCTGTCCCAATGGACCTGCGCTAATGATGAGGATGTCATGCACAGCGTAGCCAGCGGGGTACTGGAGGTGCAGGGCACAGATGCCGGCTGCGGCGCCAACCCGGCAAATAGTTACACGGCCGAGGGACTTTCCATCCTCGGGTCAAATACCCTAACCGTGGCAGGCGCATCTTCAGAAACGATCAACACACATGACCTAACTATAACCGGCAATTTAACCAGCACAACGACGGCTGCGTACGGTGTTTCTGGCAGCTGGACAAACAACGGAACTTTCAATTACGCCTCCAGCACGGTAACCACGTCAGCCAGCGGTTCTTTTGCAGGCTCCAGTACAACCACGTTTTATAACCTGACCATCGGGGGGTCCAGTGCCACCATGACAGCATCGTCCAGTATCATGGTAAGCAACACGCTGGATGTGAACAGCACGGACATTCTCTCAATAGATAACACTAAATATGTTACGCATACTGGCGCGACGTTGACCTTAAACGGCACAATCTCCGGCGCTGGTACGTACAGCTATCTTAGCGCCACCGCCTTCCCCACCACCGGCACTATCACTGCTGCCCTCAGTATAAGATCTTCGACCCAAAACCAAATACTTTCCGCGCGAACATATGGCGGCAGCGTAGACATCTACCTCGACTCCTCGACATTCGCCAAAACGGTCACTATGGGCACTAACGTTGGCCAGACTATTACCATCACAGGATTCCTCAGTGTTACGGACTTTAATTCCCAAAACGTAACGCTCGATGGTGGCACTTACAATCCCACCGTGAATGTTGGCAGTTCTCTGTCTTTCCAGCAGGTGGCGGCTGGCGTACCTGCCATCACTACAGGTACCGGCACGTGGACTGTCAGTGGCGGTGTTGTCCTGTCCGGAGGTACATTCACGGCCACAGCAGGAAACACGCTGGTCATGAACGGTGCCGGCAGCAACCTGATTACCGCCAGTCAGACACTTCAAAATCTGACACTATCCAGCTCAATTAACCTTGCCAGCGCGACCCATACCATCGCCGGAGACTTGAACCTGACAGGCAGCACCATTACAGCTAATACCTCGACAATTGTCATGACAGGCAACAAAACCATCACTGGCGGCAGTCAAACACTATATAATCTCCAAATCAGCGGCCTGGTGACATTACAAACCTCCAACCTTACGGTCAGCGGGACGCTTACTGTTGATTCTTCTAAACAGCTCACAATTGACACGGGCATCGGACTGACAAATAGCGGGTCCTCTGATGTGGCTGGGACAGGCTCGATTGTAGGAAACGGCGTATTGATATTTAATAATACATCCACCGGTGGTCCAGGCGGGACCCTCAGTTCAATTAATGTCGACGTGATGTTCGACGCTACAGCTGGAAATATCCCGGCCGCCGTCGTTGATGCACGAACATATGGCGGCAGCGTCACGGCATACAGTTCAACCGAACTTGCAAACCGCACAGTCTTTGCGCCAAGTTCTGGCACTTTCACAATAAACAAGCATCTAATCGTCCAATGTGATGGATGTATGGGATTGACGCTCGATATGGATGATACGACAGACCCGACTTTAACAATGATCGGCACAAGTCCTTACCAATTACACATATTTACTGGCGGGACATTCCTGGCGCCCAGTAGTACTACCATTACTCTGGAGGGGGACTTCGTAAACGAAGGAACTTTCACAGCAAACGGCGGAACGGTAAAAATGACCGGCACCTCTTCAATAAACGGTTCCAGCGATACCTCTTTTTCAAGTCTCACCATCGGTGATAATACGGTCGGAACCATTACAGTAAACGGCACCGACGACCCAACAGTAACAGGCACGCTTACATTTACTGCTCCGGCAGTTACTGTGAATACTCTATCAATCGGATCAGGCCGCACAGTTACCAGCTCTGGTAGTGCAGACATAGCCGGGACGGTCGGCACCATCAGCGGTGCCGGGACATTGGAATTTACCAGCACGTCTACAGGCGGGCCGGGCACGGCTATCACCATCACTGCGCCCGTACGTTTCAACGCCAGTGGCGGCAATATTCCAGCTGCAGTCTTTGATGCCAGGACATACGACGGCGCCGTGGAATTTTATAATAATAACGCGGCCGCCCGCAGCGTTACCGCACCAACATCCGGAACGTATTATTTCAATTCGACGGTCACCACCACTTGCTCGGCTTGCGGCGGATTGACGCTGGACCTGGACGATACGTCCGATCCGACTGTAAATATTGTTGGCGCATTTACCATCGGCGCATCTACCACCATCCAGGCTCCGTCCAGTGTCGCGCTATCCACCGGTTCGGACTTCACGAACAACGGGACATTCACGGCAAATAGTGGAACTGTCACCATGTTGGGCCCCACCTCCCAACTCAATGGTTCGTCCGATACAACGTTCGCCAACCTAAATATCGGTGATGGCGGAGTTACTGATGAAATCACTGTCTCTGGAACAAACGACCCAAGCATTACCGGTACCCTGAATATCACGGCAAACTGCGGATTCACCATCAGCAGCGGGCGAATCGCTACCCTCGGCAGTACCGGGAGTTTCACATTTACCGGAGCCCTACAGGGTGGCGGGGTATTCAGCTATATGCCTTCCACTGCGTTCCCGACATCTGGCGCTTTATCCGGCAGTACCACTCTCCGGATGGACACAACTAATAACGACCAGAGTTTAGGTGCTCGCTCTTATACCGGTCCAGTGGAAATTTACAACACCAGCAACTCAAATGCCCGGACTGTCACGGCCGGTACCGCTGGCAGCCAAACCATTACCTTTCAGAATGCCGTTACCCTGATACGTTACGGGTCACAGGGTGTGACGTTAAATTTTGACACCTGGGACCCGACTACTACATTTAATTCTGACGTTACTATTAATAGCGTCACAACCCTAATCGCCAACAGTACTGGGACTTTTCAGATAAAAGGGAACTACTCGAATAGCGGCACCTTCACTGACAGCGGCGGTACCGTTACCCTGTCAGGGACCACCCAACAGACCATGTCAGGGACCATGACCGGGTCGTCAGATTTCAACAACCTAACCATCACCAACGCCTCAGCGGCAAATCCGGATGTCATTTTCTCGGCATCCGCCACCACGGCCGCCACCTTTACCGCGGCGACGGCCAATACGCAAATCCAATTCCTTGCCGGTGGAAATTTCACTTTCCAGAACATAATCTTCAACGGTCAGGACAGTGGCACTCGGGTCGTCCTGACCTCCTCCACTACCTCTGCCTGGAACATCATCGTAGCTGGTACGCGAAGCGTCCTAAATACCAGCGTCTCATATTCCACGGCTAGCGCCTCATATGCCAATATCGACGCTTCCGATGCAAGTAACTTTGATGCCGGGAACAACATCCGATGGGATTTCAGCGTCAATATTTCCGTCGGCGGCACCATTTACTCAGATGACGGCGGTACTGCCTATAACTGCTCCTCAAACAACCTCACGGTCAACGTAAAAGTAAACGGCGCAGGGTCCTACACCAGTACATGCACGGCAGCCAACGGCGCATATTCTGTCACTAATATCTCCGCCGGTGCCGGTACCGTAATTACTGTTTATCTGGATAATGAGACTCCCAACGCCACCCTGGTCACCCGCAGCAACAATGCCAGTATTGCCACGGCTCATCTGTACCAGGACAGGATCATTCTCCGCGATGAGGATGGTACTTCAATCAGCAACACCAATCTGGACCAATACGACAGCGGCAACGAAGGAGACACGATTGACGGGGATATTGGCTTCACAGTAGCGACTGGCGCGCTAACTGTTTCCAATACCCGCGAACTTCATATCTGGACGGGCAAAACATACACGCCAGGCGGTACAGTAACCACAAATCCGAGCGGTACTTACGGCGACCTACATATCGGGTCAGGCTCTACACTGACTATGGCTGCAAACGCCCTGTCCATTGGCGGAAGCTACAACAACGAAGGTACATTTTCATATAGCGGGACTCCCACTGTGACCTTTACTGCGACTGATGTTGGACGAGGTATTACGCCCGGTACGGGAAATTTTTATAATCTCACATTCAATGGTTCTGGCGGCATCTGGGGCATTGACCAAGGGACAACGCTCACAGTCAACGGTTCAGTAACTGTTACAGCCGGAACATTGTCAGGTGCAAATGGAAACTTAATAATCAATGGCGGCGGGTTCTCCGGTAATGGATCAGTAAACCTTTCTGATGGGACGATCACCATGAATGCCACGGGAAACTTAGGCGGCACTACAGCCTGGACCTTGTATAACCTGACAGTAGCCACCGGGAAAACGGTCACCACCGCTGGGTCAGCTACAGTAACAAATACGCTGTCAGTCGCCGCGACAAACGCCATATCTATTGGAGCAGGCACGACATTGACCCTGACCGGCGGGACTCTAACCTTTGGCGGGACTTTTTCCGGTACAGGAACTTTTGTACTGAACTCCACGGCGACAATCCCTGCGACCGGGACCATCTCCTGCCCAGTACGCATCGACATGACCGGCGTGCCAAACGGGTATGACTTCCTGGTAGGAAGAACGTATGGCAGTAATTTAGAATTATACAGCAACGATACCGTATTAAAACAGGTACACTTTGGTACAGCCGACAGCCAAACTTTCAATATCTCAGGTAGCCTGTATATCACCGCGGCTAACACCGGGAATATGCAGCTTACTGAATCGTATACTTTGACCATTAATGTTGCGGGTGATGTCGATTTCCTCGGGGCAGGATCCGGTACAGAAACCATCACCGCCTGTACCAGCTCAACATGTACCGTCACGGGTAATATTGACTTTACAAACGGCTCTACTGGCGCGCAGGGCAACTACACGATGAATGGGGGATCCGTAAATCTGTATGGCAATAATCAGTCTGTTAGCACACTCACCACTTCTGGGACAGTGACAGCAACTATCGCTTCCGCCATCACCACCTCATCATTAATCGTAGGCAGCGGGACAACCGTTAATGCCAACAGCAACGTCACGGTCACCTCAACGGTAAGCGGGGATGGCACACTCACCTACAACTCCGGCACCCCAACATTCACCCTGTCCGGGACGGGCAACTTCGGCGGGAGCGGCGCACCAGCCTGGGTTTTCTACAACCTGACCCTATCCACGACCGGATCTAATTTTACCACGACCGGCACTGGCACCAACGCCATCACCATTAATAATGTTCTCGAATCTCAATGTGTGGATATAAACTTTGATGAGGCGTGTGACAGGTACCATGTCTTAAATGCGGGCGGGAAGACCTGGGAATTGGCTGGTTCTGGCACGGCATTCAATAACATGGGCGGATTGACAGCAAGCACGTCGACATTCCGTTATACAAATGCCACTTCGGTCACTCCTACGGCAACAACCTACAATAACCTGTCGCTGAACCCGGGCAGTGGTACGCCGACTTATACTTTATCAGGCACCTACATCATAGGAGGCAATTTGGTAGTTACCTCTAATGTAACGATTACTCCTGGCTCCTCCACAGTTAGGATGACTGGCGCCGGCACATCGGCCGATATTCAGGGTAAAACACTTAATAATTTCGAAACGAACGGTACAGCCACGGTAACCCTGTCTTCTGGGATGATTGCCAATGCCAACGTTACTGTCGGCACCGGCACGACACTAACGGCAAACGGAAATATCACTTTCTTTGGCAACCTCACCGGGGACGGCCTGCTTACGTATAACTCTGGCACGCCCACCGTAACTGTCGGGCAGGTTCAAAATGCAAGTCATACTATCGGTGGCGCAACAGGGTGGACATTTTACAATCTCACTTTCCAGCATACAGGCAATACTACAGGTGACGTTACAACTGCATCCGGTAGCGGTAGCATGACGATTAATAATGTCATGTCAATCAATGGATATGGCAGTTCCTGCGCTTCCAGAGACGGATATTATGACTGTCGGCATACGCTTTCAGCAGGTACAAAAACATGGACCATGACCGGTTCGGGTACGCCATTTGCTACTGCAAACGGGGTCTTCACGCCCAACACTTCCACCGTACAATACACAGGCACTAATGCTACCACTATAGCGAGCGCTACTGCTGGCGTAGGTTCAATTTCATTCTACAGACTCTATCTCCAACCATCCGGTGCCGGCAATCCAACATATACCCTGCCTGCCGCGATGCCGACAATCAGCAATAATTTTCTAATAGGTGACGGCGTTAATGCGGTAACCGTGAGTGGTACCGTGGGCAATCCCGCGTTCTCCACTGGCGGCAACCTGTCATGCACTGCTGGCGCCACCAATACCATAAATTCCGGCACCGGCATGTGGACGGTCGGTGGTAACTTTGACCTGCGCAATTGCACCTATACCGCCACCGCCGGCAATACCGTCAGGATGACTGGCAACGGCACCACCCTTTACCACAACAGCACAACGTTGCAAAATTTCCAGGTCGGTAGCGGCGTCACCGTTAATTCGACCAATGGAAATTTCACGATTGCCGGAAACTTCACCATCAATACTAATGGGGTATTCTCCTCCACGAGCGGCATCCTGTCTGTCGGGGGCAATATCACAAATAACGGCTCGTTCAGCCCCAATGCCGGCACTTTAGCGCTCACCACCAGTACCGCTTCATTAATTTCCGGCACCGCCGGCACCCTGACCTTGGCCAGCCTCTCTGTTTCGGGTATCGGCGCCGCCAAGTCTATCACTGTTGCCAACGGATTTATAATCTCCATAACCAGCACATTCACCCTCAATGGTGCCTCTGGCCAGGTCATCAGCCTACAGAGCCAATCCGGCGGCACGGCGTGGGAACTGCAATTGCAGGGCACGGTGACAGCGCAAACAGTCCACTACGTATCGGTACAGGATTCCAACGCTTGTAATGGCACGTACCGTGTCCAAGCGTACGACGGCACCAACACAAACGTCAGCAATAATCCCTGCTGGGATTTCACCTCCATTACCGTAGGCGGCAATTCCAACCAGACCAGTGGCACAGTCAGGGTGGCGCTCGGTGTGGAGCCCCGGCTGGAAACCGGCACCATCCAGGCTAATGGCACCTGGTCCGTAACCGTTGGCGCCCCGGCAACCGACACCATGGTCACCTCCTGGATCAGTAGCCGAAATCCCGCAGGCGCGACCGCTGTCACAAAATATGATGGCGTCGGTAACATCACTGGCATGGTGCTGAACAGCACCACCGTAACCATCGGTAGCGGAGACAACCCGAGTATCACGGCGAGCGAGCTGGCCGGCGCATACAATGGTCCGACCGACATACTCATCGTTGATAATATCGGACTCTGCACGGGCAACTGCATTGAAATTGACCCGAGCTCTTTTTACGCCGATGATACATTTAACATATCGACTGGGACTACTGTCACCTTTACATCAAACGGCACCACGGACCAGCTGAACGCGCATAATGTCGTCATCGGCGGTACTCTGGCCGCCACAAATAGTCCAAATTTCGATATCTCCGGCTCCTATACTAATAATGGCGTGTTTACTCGCGGCAGCTCAACTGTTTACTTCACCTCCAGTACTACGGAAACATTGACCGGCACACTCTCTGGCGCGAGCTCATTCTACGCAGTCGTATTCAATAATGGCAGCGGTACATGGTCCAATGGAAGCGCTATGGCGGTAGTGGAAAACATGACCATCACTGCCGGCACTTTCAATGCAAACAATAACCTGACGGTGTCCGGTGGCAGCATCGTCGGTAATGGCATACTGTCATATGCATCCGGGACGCCAACAGTTACGATCCCCTCAGCCAGCGGCAACTTGGGTGGAGATACCGGCTGGACATTCTACAATCTCCACCTATCAGCCACAACTAATTGTGCAGACCGGACAACGACAGCTACTGGTAATGGAGCAATGACTGTTAATAACACCCTAACTATCGACGGACGACTGGATCCCGGAGGACAATGTAACTGTAGCGAAGGAGGAGGGGGCGGGCCAAATTGCTACGGACGGCAACTTGCGGCAGGCAATAAAATATGGACACTAGCAGGCACATCTCCTATAGTAGTGAACGGCGCATTTACTGCAAACACTTCCACCGTCGTATACACATCTGGCAGTGCACTGAATGTGCCCAGCCTGGGATACTACACCCTTCACCTAAAGCCGGCATCTTCAGCGACCTACACGCTACCCACAACAGGAACTTTCGCAGTCGGCGGGGATCTAGTCATCGGTGATGCAACCCATATTGCAACGGTTACTGGCGCTACCAACAACCCGACCTTCGCCATCGGCGGAAATATGTCCTGTACGGCCGGCGTCACCCATGTAGTGACTACAGGCACCGGTAACTGGACAGTTGGTGGCAATGTTGATCTGACTAATTGCGGGACATTCACCGCGACTTCAGGCCATACTTTCACCATGACAGGAACAAGTAAAAACTTCACCAGCGGCGGCAAAACAATTCATAATTTTACTACATCTGGCACCGCCAGCGTTACACTCACGACGAACGCAGTAATCGCAAACGGCGACTTTACGGTCAACGCCAACACAACTCTTTCAGGCAGTCAGAACGTCACGGTCAATGGCGGGGATTTCACCGGAGCCGGGACGGTCAATTTCAGCGGCGGCACCACTACCATCCTAGGCACAGGCACACTAGGCGGCAGCAGTACACCCGACTGGACCATGAGTAATATCTCCCTGACCCAGCCAGCCAGCTGCGCAACAGTATGCGACGCTGGTTGCGCACAAACCACCTCCACCGGAGCGGGCGCCGGGAAAATGAACATCACTGGCACTATAACCGGATCGTCATGTTCCTATTCATGCGGCATAGAAGAAACTTGTTACTCAAATCACGGTCTCAATGCCGGCACGAAAACTTGGGACTTTACATATAACGGATTGCCGATGAACAACTTAAGTTTCGGCCGCGAGACTTCCACTGTCAGATATGTCGGTACGCAAAACATGACTGTCGCGCCTCTAACCTATTACAAACTTTTACTCCAGCCGGCAAGCGGCACACCGGTTTACACCCTGGGCGGACAAATTTACGCCGGCAACGACCTGACCATAGCCTCTACTCTGAATCTGGCTGAGGGCACCAATTCTGTTTTTGTCGGAGGTATGGGTTCCACCTGCACAGTCGACGTTGGCGGACAAACGCTCTATGACCTGCAAACAGGCAGTGGCGGAGCTGATACTATCAACCTGACGTCAGACCTGACAGTCAGTCGATACCTGATAGTGGGCCAATATGACGCCGATACGCTCAATATCACCTCCGGAAAAACGGCCACGGTCGAAAGCAGTGGCGCAAACGGATCACGCGGATTAATGGGGGACGGCACAATTAATGGCGGCACTATCGTATACCGCGACCCTGACATGCTTTTCCCCGACCTGACCATCAACTCTGACTTTATCTATGACTCAGTCAGCGCCAACCAGGAAATCGGCCCCCGGTCATTCGGCGGCAACCTGACTTTTGAAAATACCGGCGCTTTAGCCCGAGTTGATACTGTAGATGCGGGTACTCACACAGTGAGTGGAAATTTAGTTGTCCAGTCTACAGGTTCTGGCGGCATTTCTGTCACCGGTGCTTCAGGCAATCCTACGGTCAATGTCACTGGCAACCTCTCTTATGGCGCATCCAACAGCAAAACAATTACTACAGGCTCTGGCACCTGGACAGTGTCCGGTGACGTAAATTTCACTAATGGGACATATACGGCCAGCACCAACAACACGTTGGCCATGAACGGTTCGAGTAAAACCCTGACACCGGCCGGCAACAGCCTTTACAATTTCAACCAGACCGGTGGCAGCGTCGCCCTGTCCGGTACGCCTGTCACGGTCAGCAATAACTTCACAATTACCAGCGGCGCGTTCACGTCCACATCTGGCACGCTGAATGTTGGCGCGAACTTTTCCAATGCCGGGACATTCAATGCTAATACCGGGATTGTAGCCCTGACTTCATCCACTGCCGCGACCATTACAGGTAATACCACTTTCAGCACCCTGCAAGCCAAATCGATTGGCGCCGCGAAAACAATTTCCTTCACAGGAAATTCAACCACCACCGCTTCGACATTTGATATCGAGGGTTCAAGTGGGAATATTATCACATTACAATCGACTAACAGCAATGATTGGCACATTAACTCTGCCTCATCTACTGTCGATTACACTACGGTATCCCATTCATATAATGATGCCACGGACGCTATCTGTGCCAACCATTCCACCGACGGATTGAATAATACCAACTGGTCATTCTCCTCCGGCGCCAGCTGCGGCCAGCGTCTTTACGGAACTATTTATACAAACGAAGGCACGTCAGCATATAATTGCTCCGCCAATAACCTGACGGTGAAACTGGTCGTGAACGGCAATTCCACCCAGACTGCGACATGTACCGGCAGCGGCGGGACATTCAATTCCTATGTGAGCGGCACTACTGGCCAACCCATTACCGTATACATAGATGGCGAAACCCCAAAAGCCGTGACCGTCTCCAGGTATGGCGCTGATACTACCATCAATGGGTTTAATTTATACCAAAATGAACTTATCGTCCGGCATGAAGATGCATCGGCCATAACAAATGCCGACCTTGGGACGTATGACTACGACAATGACACGGATATTCCCTATACCTCCAACTCAAACAATTTAGTTGTAAATGCTAATACTAAGCTTTATGTTTGGGGCTCTAAAACATTTACGCCTGGCGGAACTGTCACCACAGCGGCTTCAGCATCATCGGCAGGCTTGGAAGGTGACATATACATCGCTGGCAGCGCCAATCTCTCCATGGGCTCAAACGCCCTGTCAGTCGGAGGGGATTATTACAATGCCGGCTCATTAAGCCACTCTGGGACCCAAACCACCACCTTCACCGCGACCGGAGCGGACTTCTCCATACACTCCAACAGCAGCCCGTTCCACAACCTTACTTTCAATGGCTCGGGTGGCGATTGGACTCCCACAGACAGTTTGGCCATCGACAATGACC
This sequence comes from uncultured Gammaproteobacteria bacterium, assembly GCA_964628855.1. GTDB lineage: Bacteria > Patescibacteriota > Patescibacteriia > UBA10025 > JAHIVO01 > JBAYGJ01. The sequence goes on from CAZVMV010000004.1 coordinate 36,023, forward strand.
TGGCCATGACCAATGGCGCACTGCTCGGATCGCAAAACATCACCCTCGGTGGCTCCGCAACCGGCAGCAGCTCAATAAACCTGTCCGGAGGCACCTTTACGCATACGCCTACCGCCGCCGCAAATTTTGGTACAACCTCCGGCAGCACCAACTGGACATTCAGTACGCTGACTTTTAGCAATGCGGTATCTTCTACTCCTACCACGACACTTTCTGCGGGCGGCACCGGCCAAATAATTGCCACAAGCAATCTAAACCTGACCAATGGGGGCACCTCACTGATCGTCGACGCAACTGCAAATGACCGTATACTTAATGTGGATGGCACAGTTACCATTGGCGCGGGGACTACCTTACAGTCATCAAACAGCGCCGCTTTCTATGTAGGAAATAATTGGTCAAATAGCGGAACTTTTACGGCCAATGGCGGCACTGTTACATTTGACGCCAACACAACCGGCCACACACTGACTGACGGAGGATCAGACTGGGGCAATGTGACATTTAATAATGCCAGCGGAGGCTGGAGTTTTGCCGATGCCACCACGCTGGCCGGAGACATCACCATGACCGCAGGTACGCTCTCCGGGACAAATAATATCACTGTCAATGGCGGGGATTTCAATGGTGGAGGCACAGTCACATTAACCGGAGGCGACCTGACGTTGAACGGCGACGGCACATTCTCCGGCAGCAGTAACCAGTGGGAATTCTATGATCTATCATTGGGCCTGACTGGAGTATGTACCAATGGCAATAACAAAACAACTAATACTACAGGTACCGGAAACATAAAAATTACTAACACCCTTGAGACTGAGGCGTGCAGTTGCGGCGAATCATGTACTAGTACCCACTACCTAAACGCGGCCAATGGCGGCATTTCGAAAACCTGGGAACTGGCCGGCATCGGCACTCCTATCACCGGATCCATCTACATGTCCAATGTGAGTACGGAGGATTCCACATTCAAATACACTGGCCAGGGCACAACGAACGTAAGCGGCGTCTTCCATAATCTAGAATTGGCTACAACCTCGGGCTCTTCCCAAAATTATAATTTAAACGGGGCGAACATTTATGGAAACTTATTGGTAAACGCAAATACCAATATTGTAGCGGGGACCAGCGCCCTGCATATGTACGGCACCGGTACAATCGACGCCAACGACGAAACATTTTATGACTTCTACGTAGATGGCACCGACAATACCGTCACAGTCCAAAATACCGGATTTAGTGTTTCCAGGGGTTTCTCAGTTACGGACGGGGAAACGCTATCAATTAATAGTGGTCAGACCGTCACTCATACCGGAAATATTTATCTGCTCAATACCAGCGGTACGGTATCCGGAGCGGGGACAATGCGGTTCACCGACACTTCCAGCGGCCCGGGTACCGGAGGAACGCTATCTTCAATCGTACGTTATGATGCCAGCGCAGGAAATGTCGGCACTTCGACATTTGATGCACGTACCTACGGGAGCGATGTTGAAGCATATTCCAATAGCGCTAACATCCGATCTATTGCGCTGGCCTCGGGCTCCCAAAATATTACCGGCGACCTAAAAATTATTACCGGCGCCAGCCAAAGTGAGGTCCTGACAGTAAGTGCCGCTGCTAATCCAACCTTATCAGTCAGGAATATTACCTTTACTACAGGAGGTTCGGCCACACCGGCAATAACCTCTGGCTCGGGCACGTGGACGGCTACCGGGGATGTCAATTTCACTAATGGAACATTCACCGCTACGACAGGCAACACCCTGCAAATGAACGGATCAGGAAAATCAATCACCTCTGCTTCACAAAGTTTACAGAACTTTGCCGTGACTGGCGGCAGTATATCTTCCGCTGATGCCATGGTCGTAGCCGGCACTTTCAGTCTAACTAGCGGTGCCTTTACGCAACATGCCACCAGTAACCTCAGTGTAGCCCATGACTTCACCTTGCAAAGCGGCACGACATTCACTAAATCGGCGACTAGCGGGAAACTGAAATTCAATGGAGACCTGGTCTATACTGACAATAATGCGGTCAAAAAAGACGTCGGGGTAGTGGAAATCGGCGGCTCGCCTGACACGGTCGATCTGGCCAGTGATATGGCCGCCACCTCGGTCACTGTCCTGTCCGGAGCCAACTCACTGGTTACCAACGGGTATGACGCTGATCTCGGCACGGGCGGTTTGACGGTCAACGGCACGTTGGATGCGACAGATGATGTTGAAACTGACGGCACGGCCATAAATACGCAAGGAGACGTAACCATTGATGCCGCGGCCACCTTCACTCATGACAATAACGCCACAATAATTTTCGACGCCGCTTCTGGCACCAATAACCTCATCACAAACGGCAAGCCCCTGTACAACCTCACCATCGATGATGGCGGAGGGAGCCTGGTAGTCGAGGCGGAAGATCCGTTAACAACTAATAACAATGTCACTATTACCAATGGCACGCTCGATACAGTGTCCGGGGAAAATAATGCCATCAGTGTGGGCGGCAACTGGACCAACAACGACACCTTCACAGTCCGCAGTAGCGTAGTCACATTTAACGGTACTGGCGCGCAAGCTCTGAGCGGCACGATGACCGGCAGCTCCACTTTCAATGAAGTCAATGTCACCAATACTGGCGGTACCGTTTCATTAAGCAACGCTTTTGCTGCAACGGGCAACTTCACCATTGGAGCTGGAGCGACTTTCTCCCAGGGGACCAACAACACCATGACTTTGACGGGGGACACGGTATTAATTAGCAACACTGGCGCGTTTACAAAAGATGCCGGAAGTGGAATCCTCATTTTGGACGGCGTCTCTGACAACCAGACTTTCGAAGATGCAAACGGCACAAAACAAAACCTGGGCAATGTCCAAATCGGCCAGTCACCAGGTAAAACTAAATTAAAGAGTGATTTTGCGGCAACCAGTTTAACTATTGCCTCTGGAGATACTTTTGAGACTAAGGGCTGGGAAGTCGACCTGTCGGGCGCTCTCGACTGCCAAGGGACTTGCATCCTGGATCTCACTGACATTGGCCCTAACAATGAGGGTGACGGCACCATCATTACTCTCGGCGGAAACTGGACCATGTCCGGGACAGGCACTTTCACGCCATCAACCGATTCAAGGGTTGAACCGGACGGTACTGCAGACCAAACCATCACTACAGGAGGCAAAGCGTTCTGGAACTTCTATGGCAATAATGCGGGAGCGTCGGATGCTGTAGACGACATGATTGTTTCGGGCAACCTGACTGTAAATGGCGCCTTGACCGTCAATGACGGCGAGCTTGATCTGGAAACCAACGATCCCACTACAGATATCGCCGGGGATGTAACCATAAATTCCAACGGCGAACTGAACTCGACAAGCACGGGTACATTTACTGCGGCTGGCGGATGGACAAATGCCGGTACTCTTACCGCCAATTCAGGAACGATTAAATTTGACGCGCCATCAGGCACGAAGAGTATCAACTCAACCGGGGCTACGACCGCTTCATTCAACAACCTGACCCTGGATGACAACGCCGGATCGGCCGTTTTCCAGCAGGGCTCAGCACTGGACGTAAACGGAAACCTGCTGATCACCGGGGGCACGCTGGATACGAACAGCGGATCGAGCTGGGCTATCACCGTCGGCGGCAACTGGACAAACAACGATACCTTCACGGCCAACTCCGGGACAGTCACGGCAGATGGCGCCTCACAACAAACGTTCAGCGGCACCCTTACCGGCTCAACGGGTAAATTTAATAACCTGACAATCACAAATGCATCTGGTTCTGATCCGGACACATCGCCATCAGTAATCTTATCAGGCAATCTGGAAACGGCCGGCACGTTTACCGCTACGACCGCAAACACAAAATTAAGATTCAATGCCGCCAGTACTTATACCCTGCAAAATATTGACTTCAACGGCCAGGCTCAGCATACCCGCGTATACCTGCGGAGCTCCTCAGGTGGAAATGCCTGGAACCTGAATTCGGCGGGCACGCGGACCGTCAAGAATACGGACGTGAAAGATTCGTATGCCTGCGGCCAGCCACCGGATATCGACGGTTCACATGTTTCCAATAAAAATAACGGCGGTAATACATGTTGGAACTTCCAGTCGTTAACATTCACTGTCAGTACAAACAATCTGAACCTAGGCACACTTTCTACCGGCTCTGTCGCTACGGCCTCACATACTATCCAAACTGTTTCCAGTGCTGATTATGGATACGTCACCCTAGTGTATGTAGATGGTGAATTGCGCAGCGGAAGCAACACAATTAACGCCTCCACTGGGACACTTGCAGCCGGTACTGAAGGATATGGCATAGCCACCTCTGATGCCAGCCAAACTATTGTTCAGGATAGTAGTTGTGGCAGCGCGCCATACAATGCGACCGCACTTAGTACGTCCCAACAAGCAGTGGCCGGAGCTACGTCAGGGCCGGTGAATGAAACTTCAACCGTCTGTTACCAAGCTGCCATAGCCAGCGATACGGTAGCTGGCTATTACGGTCAGGTCGTTACATATGTTACGGTTGGATTGTATTAAAGTCGTCTTAAGCTATATAATATATTCATGGCCGAATAGGGCTGGAATTGGGGAAAAAGGCTTATAATTCTTGCCAAGCGTCAAAAAGTGTGTTATAATGAAATAGAATTTAATATAAGGTTAGCGTTTTTCGTCAAAAAACGCTGAAAAAACAAAGAATAATTAAAATATAATTAATAAGCTAAAGCAAACGTATATGAAGCTTGCCAAAAAGATCAGTGTGGCCATCTATGCGGCGCTTTTTGTATTTACCATGGTATTGCCATGGACCGTCGCCCAAGCCGCCACCCTAACCACGCCTCGAGATTATCTAAGTCGTGTTGCGGAAAACTTAACCACCGGCGAAGTACACCAAGTGTTCTTTACCACCGCCACAGCCGTTTCCGGTGGTGTTGGGGCTAATTCAGTTATCATAGTTTTCCCTGATGGCGATGATGGTAAATGGTGTGCCACTGCAGGTTCTGACCTTACGGTTTCTGGCATTGCCAACCCAACAGGTGGCAGCGAAAGCGCAACAACCTTGCCGGGATCTTTAGCTGCGGCCTGTACCCAGGGCGCCGGCGCCTCAAGCTTTGACACTATCACCGTTTCCAGTGTCAATAATCTTTCAGCTGCGACCAAATATGGCGTCCAAATATCAGACGGCTCAACCGGCAAACTCGGCACTCCAGCCAACACCACCACAGGTCTATTAACCATTAAAACAAATAATGGTTCAACTGACGTTGATTCAGCCCAGGCGGCCGTAGACATCATTGCCAATGACCAGGTGTCTGTTTCTGCTACTGTCCCGCCGAGCATTACCTTTACCTTGAGTGCGAACAGCATCAACCTTGGCACACTTTCTACAGGCGCAGTTGCTAACTCGACGCACACCGCCCGGACAGTCACCAATGCCGCAAATGGCTATGTTACCTATGTCTACTCAGACGGTAACTTACGTAATGGAAGCAATACTATCGCCGCTACCACCGGCACGCTGGCCGCTGGAACCGCCGGATATGGTATTGCCACTTCCGACGCCAGCCAGACAGTAACCCAGGATGCCGCTTGTGGCAGCGCCCCATATAATGTCACTGCACTGACCACCTCACAGCAATCGGTTGCTGGCGCGACATCCGGACCCGTAGACGAAACTTCCACGATATGTTATGCCGCGGCCATCGCCTCGGATACAGTCGCCGGTGCATACACCCAGACAGTAACCTTCGTAACCGTCGGTCTGTTCTAATAAAAACATTTCATTCCTCCGCCAAACGACATTTGGAGGGGAGGGTAGAATTATTTATTAAATAATCAGTCGTCATATGGCGAAAAAAATCTCACTCATAGCCATCGCTACCCTGTTCGTGGCTGCCCTGGCTCTGCCACACCATGCGGGCGCGTTGACACTAAAGCCAACGTCACGCGAAGTGTTGTTAACGCCGGGTGAAAAAACGGTCACATCAGTTGACCTGGAAAATGAAACACAAAAAGAAATCCAACTTACGACCCAAGTGGTGAACTTCACCGCAAAAAACGAGACAGGAGAGCCGGCTTTTGATTTTAATGCCACGCCGACTGACATCGCGACCTGGACCGCACCGGAGATTGGACCATTTACCCTGACGCCGGGCCAGAAACAGACGGTACTGGTGACCTTCAACACCCCTGCCACCGCGACACCGGGTGGGCATTACGTCGCCGTCTTCTTTAACGAGGTGCCCAGCAATGACACTACCAAAGTAAATATCGAGTCCAAATTAGGCGCCCTATTCCTGGCCACAGTGAAAGGGACATACGCCCAGTCCGGGGAAATCGCCACCTTCACTACTGCAGGGAACAAAGCCTATTTCGACAAGGCTCCGATATCATTCGTCTTCCGTTATTCCAACACTGGCGACGTCCACCTGAAACCCACTGGCACATTAACGATCAAGAACATGTGGGGCAAAGTCGTGAAAACCATCACCGTCAACGAAGAGCTGGGCGCGACGCTGCCAAACACCTCCCGTGAATATTCCATTGCTGATTGGAAAAACATCGGCAGCGGTTATGGGCAATACACGGCGACCCTGACCCTGAAATCAGGCACAGTTGAGAACACCAAAACCATACATTTCTGGTTTTTCTCGGGGGTTTCAATGATTGTTATCATTGTCGTTGCAATAATCCTCATCTTGCTCGCAGTCATGCTTTTGAAAAAGTCCCAAGGGTCCTCAGCCGTTACTCCAAGCAATCCAAAGAAATAAATTTCAGAAATCGATAAACTCTGCAGTTATGAGCCACAAAACGGTTCTAAAAATGATAGTGTTCAGTTTGGCCTTTGGCCTGGCTGTTGCCGCTATTCCCGGAACGGCCAAAGCAATCACCTTGATCCCACCGATGCTTGAATTTGGATTGACCAAGGGTGAGCCGACAAAAACAACTATCAAAATATTTAATGAAACCGCCTCGCCGGTTGAACTGTATACGGAGGTGAAAAACTTCACAGCCAGCGGTGATTCTGGGCAGCCTGCGTTTGATTTCAATGATACAGAACCGATTGGCTTCAGTACCTGGGTAACCGTGCCAAAAGGTCCGATCACCGTGAATCCAGGAGCGCGGTATGAAGTTCCGGTCACCATCAATACACCCTCCGATGCTGACCCGGGCGGGCATTATGCTGCAGTTTTTTTCACGACTTCTCCGCCAGCTGATGGGCAGGTGCGCATCGCCTCCAAAATCGGTACCTTGCTTCTTGCTCAGGTCAGTGGCGACATCCAGGAAAGCGGTAGCATCACCGAATTCAATACGGTTAGCAATAAAAAAGGCTTCACCAGGCTACCGGTGAAATATTATACAATATTCAGAAACACCGGGAACATCCACCTACGGCCGACTGGCGCCATCACTATCACCAATATGTTCGGCAAGGAGCAGGTGAAGCTAACCTTCAACTCCGCTAATGGCGCCACCCTGCCGAATTCCAGCCGTCGGTACGAGACGGTCTGGGAAAAACAGTCGGTAAACGAAACAACTGGCAACTTTTGGACTAATTTTTGGAATGAATACTCGAACGAAAAATCAAATTTTGCCATTGGCCGATTCACCGCCAAGCTAGCGATCACTGCCGGCACTTCAAATGCGATTACGACTGACTCGTCCACGACATTCTGGGTTATCCCGTGGCACATCCTGCTTGTCTGGTTGATTGTTTTGGTGCTGGCCATCATTATCCTGATCGTCGGGATCAAAAAATACAACCAATGGATTGTAAAAAAATCCCAGGGTACTAAATGAATGTAAAAAAATCAGCCCGTTTTTTCGGGCACATATCATTATTGCTGATCATTGTCCCGTTGATCGTCATGATCACGGGATATTCTGTTGTATTAGCCCAGGTATCACAGCAAGTCGTCATCACGGCCACCGTCCCAGAAAAACCCCCTCTAGAAACACCCGACACAATTGTAATTTTTAAAGGTATTGCCTACCCGTCATCAAACTTGACCATCAGTGAAGGCGGAACTGTCCTGTCGTCATTCACCCTAGCTGCCCAAGCCCGTTTTGAAGTAACCTATAAAGTTACGCCAGGGAACCACACATACACGATAGTCGGCACTGACTCTGACGGCATCCAGGGCCGCACCTCAAACTTCACCCTGACCATGTCGCAGGGGACCACCACTACGATTAGCGGCATTTTTTTAGGGCCGACCATAACTATAGACAAATCAACAATTACAGCCGGCGAGACGGCCACCTTGTCCGGCACGACGGCTCCGAACAGCTCGGTTAATGTCACGATCAGCACTGCGACAAGCGGCACGTCGGCCGCGGCCGGACCGCAGCAAGCCGTACATACAGCCAGTGCCGACAACAACGGGCGCTGGCTTCAGCTGGTCAGGGCCAATGACCTGAGTACCGGCCCGTATACAGCCAAAGCCCAAGCAATCGAACCGTCAGCCAATTCAGTTTCGGAATTCAGTAAAACATTGGCCTTTGAAGTGAAGGGCGGGGCCTCAGACACATGTTCCAACTCTTTGGCTGCCGACATCAACTGTGATACAAAGGTCAACTTGATCGACTTCAGTATTCTTCTTTTTTTCTGGAATGCCACAAACCCCACTAATGCACGCGCTGACATCAATCGTGATACGCACGTCAATATCACGGATTTTAGCATCTTACTATTCTATTGGACCGGTTAATCCTATGAAAATATTCCGTTATACAATCATATTCATCCTAATCGCTCTTGGCGCTGGAATTGGGACAGCCCATGTGGCGCGGGCAGCCGTGCTATCCGCCTACCCGGACCATCGGACAATTTCCCTGGGCGAAACGTTTACTGTTGATATCCGTCTCAATGGCGAACAGCAGGTGATAAACGCAGTTACCACGACCATAGTTTACCCCAAGGATCTCCTAGAGGTCGTCAGCATCTCACGAGGCGGGTCATTCCTGACCTTATGGCCGATCGAGCCGACCGTCGATATAAATACCGGCACAATTACATTGACCGGCGGCATCCCAAACGGCAGTTATGTGGTTGATGGGAAGATTATTTCGATTACTTTTATGCCGAAAGACAGCGGTGGCGTTGAGATTAAGTTTGACAATAAGCTGTCCCAAGTTCTACTGAACGACGGCGCAGGCACCCCGGCCCCCTTAACTTTCAATACCGGCATCTATAAAATTGAGGAAAATAATTTCATTACCGTTAATTCGCCGTCGCATCCTGATGAAAATAAGTGGTATCGCAGCCGGAAAACAGTCTTTACATGGCCGACTAAGAAAAATGCCGAATACAGCTACACCCTGAGCATCAATCCAGATGATGTTCCGGACGATACGGCCGAACGTACGGCTGGCCAAGTAACATTCGACAATATTGCCGATGGCTTCCATTATTTCATTCTTAAAGAAAGGCAGCAAAATAAAACTTGGGAAATAGTGGGTCGGCGACGTGTCCAAATCGACGCCACTGCCCCAGAGCCAATTACGGCCATCATCAATCAGGACAACACCGTATTGGTAGGCCAATATTATGTCACTTACAACGCAACTGACGGCACTTCTGGGGTCGATCATGTTGATATTAAGGAAAACTCAACAACTTACCAAAACATCACCTCCCCCTTCATCTTAAAAAATCAGGATCCGCACAGTTATCTGGTTATTACCGCCTACGACAAGGCCGGCAACTCAACCAAATGGACTCGCGGGACCCCTCCGACAACCGAAAGTCAACAGACAAAGTACTATTCCGTAATTATTATTGCGGTGATCATGGCCATTTTTACCGCCATACTGATTAAATTGCGTCTGCGTCACAGGTAAATAATCTTCCATGAAAAGAATAATAGGCATAATTATCTGCACAGCGATAATCATCCTGGCTGCGCCACATCTGGCTGAAGCGGCCTCATTGGGGATCAGCCCATCCACTAAAACAGTGGAGGTTGGCGACAGTTTCAGTGTCAGCATCAGAGTCAATACCGCAGGCGTTGCGATCAACTCCGCGCAAGCTACGGTCTCGTATCCCGCCAACCTTTTAGAAGCAACCGGCATTTCATCCCAAGGAATTTTTACATTATGGGCTATTAGCCCTTCTTATTCGAATGCCACGGGCAAGGCTACGTTTGCAGGAGGCCTGCCAAGCCCCGGATACACCGGCTCTTCCGGAACGGTGATCGGTATCGTCTTCAGGGCAAAAGCCGCCGGCAAGGCCACAGTCACAATCGGCAGCGCCAGCGTCCTCGCTAATGATGGAATCGGCACCGATGTATTCACTGGTGCAGGATCGGGCACATATACCATAAACACGCCCGCACCTGACACGCCGACCACACCGACTACGCCTACTACCCCTGATAAAAAACTTCCGGCGGCTCCGACTATTTCTTCCACTACACACAAGGATCAGACTGCCTGGTACAGTAATAATGCCCCGGGTTTCAGTTGGACGAAGGAGTCAGGCGTTACCGGTTTCAGTACGGCTTTGGATGATAAGCCAACAGCTTCTCCTGACACAAACCAGGATACAACTGACAACAAACAAACATTCACAGGCACCAAAGATGGGACGTGGTATTTTCACGTACGCGCACAGAACGGGGACGGCTGGGGACCGTCGTCCCATTTCAAAATTAACATCGACACTACGCCACCGAACCCTTTCACCGTGGAACTCCCCGATGGCGTGCGCACCACCAGCCAATCGCCTCGCCTTAATTTTACCGCTACTGACGCGCTCTCTGGCATAAAAAATTATTCATTATCTGTAAATGGCGGGCCAGTCACCACCATTAATACTGACGCCACACAACCTTATACTCTTGCCGGATTGGGGAACGGTGAATATTCCATCACTGTAACGGCCAATGATAACGCCGGGAATTCTACCACCACACTTACAACATTTACTATTTATACCGAATCTACCGCCGAACCTAGCACTCCGACCGGCCCAGAAATACCCCTGCCTGGCATAGCCAAATCCATAAATTCAGTCCTCAAATCAATTGATAAGATCTTGCCACCATCTGTCCAAAAAGTGACTAAAAAGGTCAGCGATACGGTTGAAAATCTCCGCCAGAACCAAGGCGTGACCAACACGTTCGACGACGTGATTAAGCCAACGGTGACCACGACGGCCATCGTCACTGCCGTCGGCGTAGCTACCACCAGTTCCGCGCTTCAGCTAACAAACCTCCTTTACCTATTCCTTCGCTTCAGCTACCTCTGGATGGCACCGATCCACTTTGGGAAACGCAGGCGGCCATGGGGGATCGTTTTTGACAGCACGACCGGCCGGCCTGTCCCGCGCACCCTGGTGAGAATCTTTTCCAAAGAATTCAGCAAACTCAAAGAGAGCCAGCTGACCGATGCCGAGGGGAGATTTGGCTTTTTGATCAATCCCGGGGAATACTTCATTACTGCGGGAAAGGCTGGGTTCACATTCCCTTCGCGTTTTTTACGCACTGCCATTGTCAGCCAATACGATGAAATATACAGGGGCGGGCTTTTCACAGTAGGCCCGAAAGATGATGGGGTAATTTCCATAAATATTCCGCTTGACCCGAAATTGTCTGAAGTGTCAAAAGCACGCATGAAATGGCTGCGGATCTTAAACGCCATCGGCCTTATTCTGGAAAAAATAAATACCCCCCTGCTTATTGCCGGCCTCCTTCTGAGCATGCTCACTACAATTATTGAACCATGGACTGCCAATTTCATCATTTTGGGGGTTTACGTACTGCTCATTTTCATTAAATCAATTATGGGATTCCTGATCGGGCGGTCATGGGGTCTGGTTGTGGATGAGGACACGGGCAAGCCGATTGAACTGGCCGTGGTCAGGATTTATGAGGCAAATACCGGAAATATCATGGGAACACGGGTCACCAACCAATTGGGCCAGTTCACGTCCTTCATCATGCCTGGTGAATATTACGTGGTCATCCTAAAGGAGGGTTATGAGCCCTTCCGCAGTAAACCGATTACAGTCACTAAACGTCGCGGCCTGATCCGTATGAAAGCTGAGCTACTGTCCAAGGATAAGTTGAGAGCGCTGCCAGAGGGGGAGGAAATCATCTATCTGGAGTCTGTTGACTATCCAAAGAGGACTAAGTCGGCCGTGACGCCGAACGCATCCAAGCAAAAAAACAATCAAACTGCTACCGAAACTAGCCAGGCATCAACGAACGGCAAGCCAATTAGTAATAAGTCCGTATTCAAGCCGCCGCCTTTGATTGCGGTCCAGAAAAAGAAACGAATGAAATAAAAAATATCCCCCCAGCGATGGGGGGATATTTGTAATTGTGTCAGGCTATCTGGTCACGCTTATTGACGTAACTCCTTGTTCGCCATCCGGTGCATTCACGGTTACCCGACCGGTTGTGGGATCTTTCATGACCGTATACCGGGTATTATATGTACTGCAGTTAGACGATGCTGTCCCGGTCTTTGGGTCAACTGGCATAGCAGTCAGATAAATACCCGTGGAACCCACTAAATAGGGGCATAAATTGACCGTATTAGGTGCACCAGAGTCTGTAATGGTATAAAGGCTTGTCGTTATGACTGACGGCACTAACCCCTGATTGTCCACTGCATACTGGTGGATAGCGTTTAATAATGCGTTTACGTCATTCCAGCGCTGGGCATTACGCGCCTGGGCAAACTGGCGCCCTGGATTGATCGCGACGATAACGATCGCGGCCAAAATGCCGATAATGCCGATCACTACCAGGAGTTCGAGGAGAGTGAAGCCCCGACCCTTTGTATGTGCATGTCCTGCCATATGTTATTTCCTTGTGATTAAGGGGGTAACCCTTTTTTTAATTATTTATATATAAATTATATCACAACTTAGCCGCCTTAATAAACCTTGCTTTCTCAAGGTTTCATTCTAATAAAATAAACCGCGATAAACACTAACACCAGAAAACCAAAGACTCCGAGCAATGCTAACCCGCGTTTATTGCGTGCTACCCAGCTACCATGAATTAACTGACCAGTTGGTTTGGCTGCGGGCTTTTTTTCTGGCATGCGTTTAACTGGGTTTTCTTTTGTCTCGGCATGTCGTAGCAGATTTATACCGACGCCCAACCTTTTTTCGTTTAGGCCGCGCTTGGCCAGTCCCATCACTGTCGCATAAAGTATCGGTGCCTGGGTATTAAATAGCTTGTCGTTTTTTTGAACGGATTCAAGCGGATTGCCGAGAACTGCATGCACGCGAACTTGTTTTGATAAATATTGGACTAGGCCCGGCAAGAGACTTGTGCCGCCACACAAAATCAACTGCTTAACGGCGCGGCCTGTATTTTTTTGGTACAAATTTATGATCTTATTTATTGCCTCAATTACCTTTGCCAAGATGGGCTCAATAGCCTGCGCTGTTGGGGCTGATAACAGGCCGGTTTTTTTCTTCATAGACTCGGCCTCTATTTTTGACAATGACAATTTGCCAGCCAGGGACTCGGTTATTTGTTCGCCCGCAATCGGAATGTTCTCAGAAAAATGTATAGCCTGCTGGTCATAAACCGTAATTATTGTCGTCCGGGCGCCGCAATCTATTATTAATACCGGATCAGTTGCCTGCGGGCTGACCAGCGCACGCGCCAGGGACGCTGCCTCGGACTCAAGTGCCTCGAGCGTAAAACCGGCGCGGCTGATCACTTCCTGATAAGACCTGACAATATCCTTTTGGCAGGCGACATACAGCACATCCTGCACATTTTCATCTTTTCTGACTGCCTGATAATCATGAATGACCTGATCCCAAAACAAAGGTAACATTTCCTCTGCTTCATATTGAATAGCTTCTCCGAGCTGTTGGTCAGAAACGACGGAAGGAAGCCGGAACAAATGTGTATATGATTGTGATTCGGGCAATGATGCGACTACCGATTTAGTCGTAAAATGCCCATATCCAGGCAATGTTCCAGTCTCGATTATTTTTGATATTAGTAACTGTTGTTCAATTATTCGTCCATTAGTAACAATGCCCTGGGGCAACTCTAAACGGCGGTAAGCCACTACCCGCAACTCTCCGCCTTTCTCCTTGAGTTCAAGCATTTCGATGGAGAAGTCGGAAATATCTATACCGAGGGCATGTTTGGAAAAAAATGACATAAACATATCAATTCAACTTTTATTGTACCACCAATCAATAGCAGGCAACACTAATTATTTTCCTGCCACGAAACCAGGGTCAATCCGGCTGGAGCAATAGTCACTCGGCCTGTAAATTGACGCTGCACATCACCAATATTGGCAGATACGGTTACTATACGGTCGGCGGGAATCGGCGTCGTGACAGAGACGACAGTACATGTGCCCGGGGCTACATTCAGGATTGTCCCCCCAGAATAAGCACCATCCCTCATCAGACGTAAATACGCCTCCTGAAGGCAACTATACGCCGCCTGTTCTGCTTGGGCTGATTGTTGACGAACCAGGCTAGTATCCGTTTCCGTGATGCTCAATCCGTTCATGGACAAGGCAATGGCCAGTGTCACGGCCGAAATAATTATTAAGGCAATGAGGGCAATATATCCTTTTTGGTTTATTTGATAAAATTTCATGGCTAACGATCTAGTAATTCTATGGATGTATCGAAATCATTCTTGAACTCCCACTCGCTTCGGCCGCTCGGATTGACAGTTTCCAGAGTAAACTGTAATCGGACTTGTTTTGACTTTCCGTTAGATGATGAAATATTACTGAAACTAATGCCAGTAACTTTCACGGAGTCTGAATTCAGGGCTACCGCTGTACCAAGACCTTCTTTATAAGTAAGCTGGTTGCCACTAAGACTAAATACCGTGGGGTTCAATGGCGCGCTTTTCATCACCAGCGTCAAGGTTGTCCCAGTTGTGCTGACGAGCGGTGCGGTAATGTCGTTTGCCTGGCGCGCCGCTTGGCTGAACTTTTCTATTATATAACGGCCGTTCTGCTCAACATCTTGGACGGCAAAAGCTTTGGTCCGGCTATTTATGATGTTCCAGGCAAAACTGGTGGCCATGACCAGCACGGCGGCTACCAGGGTAATGTAAATGGACAGCTCAATGAGCGTCATTCCATCCTGCCTTTTTATAAAACCATTATTCATAATTGACCGTGATATCTGATAAGGTCGGCGTTGACGCTCCAGTCGAGGTAAAATAGGCCCGATACTGGATCCAGCGCGTGTTGGGATTATCGGCAATTATGTCTCCCGGAGTCGTAAAATATGTAGCAGCTGTGCCATCAGGGCCGACCCATGTTGCACTCGACAGCCCGATTTGCGTCGCAGCTGTACGCGCCTGGTATTGCAATGTTGTCCCGACGGGAACAGTCGCGGTCCATGTGAGGTAATTGTCCACGGTTGCAGCACTACCTGTATCAAAAGCTGAGGAGATAAAATCGCCGCTCAGACTGTATCCAGACGAAAGCGTAAAATAATATCCGCCCACATCCGATTCGACAAATGGCGTCCAGGTCCCACCGCTATCAGTCGACCTTGTTAAAAATGACGTCGTCCCATTATATGTTAAATTATTATAAACCGCCGAGTTTGTTGTATCTATGCGGCGGACGCGAAAAAAATTAGAGGCGTTATTCTGGGCTGACGAAAATACATAGATACGATAGGTAGTGCCCGCAGTCAATGTGCGCGGCGTGACAAATGAGAAGCTGAATGGTCCGTAGTTAACTCCAATAGCGGCTGAACTTGCCAGCACACCCTGTTCAACCAAAGATGCGGCGGAGACATCATACAGGGCCACCATTAAATCACCGACTGGTATGCCGATTTTTTTCGCCTCGAAAGTTACTTGGGTGGCTGTCACGGTACTGCTAGGGGTAAATTGTTCACCTACGTATCCGCCGCTGAATATCCGCTCAGGATTATTCTCGGTCAGACTGATATAAGGGTTACCCTCAAACGATCCGTCATTAAAACCAAGCATATATACTGGCTGATTGTTATCCACCGACCATGTCCCGCCACTATTTAAAGATCTGAGGACATTTGATTGAGTATCTGGATTGTTATTCAGCGGGATGAGGGAGTTGAGCGGAGTGGTAACGCGCAAGGCGATAAAACGATTGACGGCAATCGTGCCCGACTCGTATTGTACGACCAGATGATATGTGGTTCCGGCAGTAATGGCCACGGCAGGCGATAGAGAAATTGTCTGCCAACCGGTAGATGTCGCCTGTAAGGTTGTTGAGCCCAACCATACACCTGAGGGATTTCCTGCCGTATTGCCCTGGAGCCCATATCGATAAGTTGGACTTGTCCCATTTTCGGTGTGCAGATACACCCTAATTGTATTAACCGACTTGCTACTTTGCGCAGTAAAACGGAATGAAGTACGATACGCGGCATTAGTCAGGTTTTGCGAAGCAATTGACGTATCTACTTTAAACTGATTACCAAGCATGCCGCCACCAGATGATGCCAAAACTAACTCCCCGCCTGAAGCATTTGCGGAAACTACCTGATTCTTAGTGCCAGCGTCAAATTCAGCCTGGAGTGTCTGTGTCCAGCGACGGCTCTTCCAATTGGCCATATAGCTGTTCACAATGACGCTGGAAGGCCGGTTCGGGCGTGGCGCCCAAGTGACTTGGGACGTGACCAATTTTGTGTCAAGATCTGGCGTCCCGCCGACAGTAACAATGTTTCCGCTAACGTCGCGATTGACGCTGGCTACAGTCACTGACCGTGAAAAAACGCCCAGCGAATCGGCCGAACCATTATATTGCCAAATATTTGTGGATGCCGACAATCCATGTGTGCCAATTGTTAGATATTTCCAACCACGGGACGCCAAGCTCTTGCTGGCCTCGATGCCTTCTTGGGCCAGTGCGGCCGCCCGTGTCCGTTGGCCGCCTTCCTGATTCGCCAAATGAGAATCCAAAGTCAGAAACATTGTACTGGCCACCACCAACACAAAAATTCCCATTGCTACCAATAGTTCAAGCAAACTCTGTCCGGATTGGTTGGGTGATTTATTGGACATTGATAATGCCCCGCGCATTAATGGTAATGGCAGTTGACTCGTTATTTGCCGACTGGAGGGTGACAGTGCCGACATTTGAAGTCTCTCCCTTCACCCTAGTAAAAACAATATCCGACCCCGCAGTCGTACTGACTGTTATGTTTTGGGGAGTAGTAAATGTTTCATTGGTCGGATCGCCAGCATTATATGCCGCGCCTGCAAATACAATATATTTATGGGCCTCCAAGTGTACACCCCAAGCTGACCATTGTTTTGACCCCATGGCCATTCCCTGGGCACGACGTAGAGTAGATGCCATTTCCTGCGTCGTATTGTCCAGGTTTGAACTGACCTGGAAAGATTGGTAAAACGGGATTGCTAGGCCGGCCAGAAGCACTAAAACGGCGATGGCCATCATCAATTCGATAAACGAAAATCCCCCTACCTGGTTTGAATATCTTATCCAATGCATAGTTACCTTTGGATTGAACCTGTAAATCGGTAGATCGGGGAAATAATGGCTATCGCCAAGAATCCGAGGATGACCCCGATCACAATAAGTAAAATCGGCTCAATAACCGAGGTTAAATTTTTAGTTGCATTATCTACCTCCGCTTCATAGTACCCGCTGAGATACGACAGGGTTTCCTCTAATTTGCCAGTTCGCTCGCCGACATCAATCATGCGATTGGCCATTTTAGGGAAATATTTCTCGTCTGTGAGTACAGAAGTCAGTGACCGGCCGCGCTGTATTGAATCTATGGCATTAAGCAATAAGCGTTTGTAAACCACGTTGCTGATGGCTCCTGAAGTAATCTCCAGGCTTTCAATTATTGGCACTCCGCTTTTAAGCAAAATTGAGAGCATGCGCAAAGTCCTTGCGGTATTTACGTGTGCCACGATTTTTTTGAAGATCGGCACGGACAGGTAAAACCGATGGAAAAAAGGCTGGGTGGTCGGCCAGCGAGTCATTAGCCGCCAAATGATGATCACCGCGACCAGGACGACTACCATGGCAATACCATAAGAAACCAGGAAATTCGCAATAGCCAGGAAAATTTTTGTCACTATGGGAAGGGCAACGTTGAAAGAGTCGAACATCTTAACCAATTTCGGCAAAATAAAAATCGACAAGCCAATCCCCATGACTATGGTTGCAGACAGGACGATCACCGGATACAGCATGGCCGCCTGCACCTTCCTGCGGAGCTCAAAATCCTTTTCCAATTCACTTGCGGCGTAGTCCAGGTTTTTTTCCAGTGTCCCGCTGGCCTCACCAATTTTTACCATACCTAAAACAAGCCCTGAAAAAACCCGCGGATAATCACCGAGACTATCAACCAGGCTTTTCCCGTTCGTGACGCTCTTTATCACTCCATTCAAAACTCTTTTGAATTTCTTGTTACTCGTCTGCTCGACAATTACGTTGAGGGCTTCAACGATCGACAGGCCGGCCTTCAGCATTATTGATAAATGTCGGCAAAAAGTAACGCGTTCGATATAGGTAACTCCGCCCTTGCCAAATTGCCAGGTCATCCCTCCGGTCACCAAATGGCGGGTCGTACCGGTTGCATTTATTGTCACGGGCATCAAACGCCTTTTTTCTAATGCATCAGCCACTGCATTGCGTGACGGTGCATCCAATGTTCCCCGCTGGAGCTGGCCCGTGGCCGTTGTGGCGACATAATCAAATTTCATAATTTTCTATTCTTGGGTGGCGCGCAGGACCTCCTCAACACTGGTGATGCCTGACATAACTTTCACCATGCCATCATCCAGCATTGTCGTCATCCCCTGAATGACTGCCTGACGTCTTATTTCGTCACTATTTGCCCGCCGCATGATTAATGCCCTGATTTCTTCCGTTATTTCCATAACCTCAAAAATTCCAATGCGCCCTTCATAACCGGTCTGGCTGCAAATATCACAACCTTTGCCGCGATACAGGCGGAAACCCTCACGACTCACGCCCAGTTTGGCGGCGCGCTCTTGGCCGAGTATTCTGACCAGGGTCTTGATCTCGTCTGGAGTGGGGGTATAACTTTCACGGCAAGCCTGATGTATCTTTCTAACGAGCCTTTGCGCCAAGGCAATATTGATTGTTGAGGCGATTAAAAACGGCTCGATCTTCATATCAAAAAGCCTGGGCAGGGTGGTGGGTGCATCATTGGTATGTAATGTCGAGAGGACCAAATGACCGGTCATGGCTGCATTTATGGCAATGGCCGCCGTTTCCTCGTCGCGGATTTCACCGACCATAATAATATCGGGATCCTGACGCAGGATGGATCGGAGCCCTTTGGCAAATGTCAAATTGGTCAGGGGATTAACCTGGATTTGATTGACGCCTTCGATATCATACTCCACAGGATCTTCTATCGTGGAAATGTTTACCTCTCGCGTATTAAGAAGTTTTAAAATTGAATATAAAGTCGTCGTCTTTCCTGAGCCAGTCGGCCCAGTTGCCAGGATCATGCCATACGGGCGGTCATGCGCATGTTGAACTTTCTCCAAATCAGGTTGGCTGAGACCCAACTCAGACAGGTTGAATTGCCGCGTTTTTTCTGAAAGTATCCGCAGCACTACCTTCTCCCCCTCAGCGATCGGCAGGATCGATACGCGCACATCCACTTTATTGCCGTCAGCCAGAAAGTCAAAACGGCCGTCCTGGGCTGCCCGATGCTCGTCTGTCCGTAAACGTGAAATAATTTTCACGCGGGTGATGATAAACGGATGCACGTCTTTTGGTAATTTGAGGACGTCATGTAAAATTCCATCAACCCTGAAACGGATAACCACGCGATTTTCATGCGGTTCAATATGAATATCTGAGGCTTTGTTGTGGTATGCATATTCCAAAATCGTGTCGACAATACGCGTGGCCGGTAACTCTCGGCCGGTCTCATCAGCATGCTGGGTCGCCTCGACATTTTGGCGGATGATGTCGGCAAACTCCTCCTTAAGGCCGCGTCGATAATGCACCAGTGCCTCGTTGATATCAGTGGCAGTTGAATAATAGGGAATTACTTTTTCTCCAGTTTTTTTAACAACATACTGGATCATCTCCTCATTCTCCGGGTCGGTCATAGCCAGCCTGATCCCTTCTGGACCGCGGTCAAAAGGGATGACCCGTTGGTGCTTTGCCACGATTTCGGGTATCAGGTGCAACACATCGTCATTTATCTGTTTTTGGCGCAAATTCATATAGGGAACGCCGAAAATATCGGCGATAACTTGGCCTAAATTTTCGTCACTGATATATTCCGCCTCGACTAAATACTGTTCAAAAGGCACGTCAGTTTGCGAGGCCTTTTCTTGGGCATCCTGAATTTGGTCAACGGTGAGTAGCTCTGAATCTTTTAGTACCTTTTTTAGTTCTTGGTAGTCTATTGGCATATCTTATTCAACAGTTATATGGGCTTTTACTTTGGCAATCATGTCCATCAAGCTGATGTCCGCCTTGACTAGATACTCAACTGCGCCAAGTTCAGATGCGCGCTGCTTGTCGGATGGCTGAGCCAGGTTTGACATGATCATCACCGGGATGGCGTGCGTATCCGGACTGTTTTTAAGGAGTTGTAAGACTTGGAATCCGTCCTGACCAGGCAGTATCAGATCCAACAAAATGATGTTTGGCTTGTCAGTCTTGGCTTTACGGAAACCCTCGTCCCCAGTTGTGGCCATCGAAACTTCAAAACCGTTCAATTTCAATTTATTGGTATAAATCTTTAATAACGAAAGGTCGTCTTCGATGATGAGCACTTTCTGGGACATTATTTTAGTTGGTTACTGGTAAAGTAAACTGAACGGTTGTCCCTTGGTTCTCCTGCGAAGCTACCATGATATGGCCGCCATGCGCCTCCACGATAATTTTGGTGAGGTATAGGCCCAGGCCCGAACCTTTTGTATTCCTATGGACAATATTCTTGGCCCGAAAAAATTTCGTGAAAAGCTCTGCCTGCTGGTCTTTTGGTATGCCCAAACCAGTGTCATGGCAGGAGAAAATGACCTGGCCGCCCTTTTTCTCGAGGGAAATGGTGGCGTGACCACGCCCTTGGGAATATTTAATGGCGTTAGTCAAGATATTTTCGATGACCTGCTTAATTTTTATTACATCTACCGATACGCCGAGAGTCTCCCCCGCGCGTGGGTTGAATTCAATTTCGCAATTCGATGCCAGAGCCAACGGACGCAGCTTATCCAATTCAGACCTCACCAGCTGCACCAAATCAACGCTTTCTTTTTTCAAGGTCATTTGTTCTATGTCCATTTTCACCGCTTCCAAATAATCATTTACCAGGTTTACAGAATCCTGACTGATAGCTAGGGCGTCATTCAGATACTCCCTCTGCCCTTCGTTTAACTGTCCCTGATCGCCGGTTGCTAGTGCCTCAATATACCCCTTAATGATGGATAGGGGGGTGCGTAATTGATGGCTGATGATGGAAACGAATCCGGAGCGGCGCTCTTCCATCTTTTTTATTTCTTCTTGGGCTTGTTGACGGGATTTGCGTCTCAAGTGCAAAACATAATACCCAAGGACAATCACGAGGACTATCAGAACTATGTCGAGGATTGTCATATATTTCTTTCGGAAAATTATTCTATTTCATTTGTAAAATAACACGAAAAATCATTTTTGTCAAACTAATTCAACGCCTTTCCTTCACGCATTGACATTTCTCAAATAATATGCTACAATTACTTTAGAAACAAAAACTAAAAATAAAACAATGGTTAAACATTCAGCAATAACGCTGAATAAGGCAGCGCTCTCATCTTTAGGGCAGACCATGTATTACCGAAAAAAGAAAAACAGTCACGTCTTACTCAATATCATCGAGCGTTTTTTCTCCTTGCGTACCTATGCCAAAAATCGATGAAATCCTAAAAACCGCCGTCAAACGCAATGCATCAGACATCCACCTGACTGTCGGTCATGCTCCGATATTCCGAATTGATGGCGAACTGATGGAAATAGACGGGCATAAAAAGCTGGCGGACAAAGAGCTTGAGGAGCTCGTTTCTGAAATACTGACGGAAAAACAGCGACAACTCCTTCTACACGAACGCGAGCTTGATTTGTCATATGAGATAAACGGCGTCTCCAGATTCCGCGTAAACTGCTTCTGGGAAAAAGACAATATCTGCATGGCCGCTCGTATCATCGCCAAATCCGTCCCTACAATGGAGGAGCTCATGCTGCCCAAGATCGTACACGATCTGATGCGGCTCAAACAGGGGCTGGTGCTCGTCACTGGACCGACAGGCTGCGGCAAATCAACATCCTTGGCCGCGATGATCAACCTCATCAACCACGAACGTGCCGCCCATATCATCACTTTGGAAGATCCCATCGAATTTATTTATGACGGCGGTGACGGCAAAAGCTTGATTGTCCAGCGGCAATTGGGTACGGACATGGTTTCTTTCCCCCAAGCGCTGAAACATCTCCTGCGCCAGGACCCGAACGTCATCCTAGTCGGCGAAATGCGCGATCTGGAAACCATCGCCACAACCATCACTCTGGCGGAAACCGGACACCTCGTACTGGCCACGCTGCACACCCACAATGCTGCCCAGACCGTTGATCGTATCATTGACGTTTTCCCGCCTTATCAGCAATCACAAATTCGCCTGCAACTTTCGTTATTTTTAAAAGGCATCATTTCCCAACAGCTACTGCCGCGCATCAATGGCGGCCGGATCGCTTCACGTGAAATTCTCATCAATACACCCGCCATTTCCAACTTGATCCGTGAGAATAAAATTCCGCAAATCAAAACCGTTATCCAGACCAGCGCCGATGAAGGGATGTTTACCATGGATCAGGACCTCAAAAGACTCTACGAAGAGGGATACATCACAAAAGATGTGGCCAAGAGTTATATGGTCACGCCGTCACTACTACAGTAGCCGGGAACTGCCCCATAAACGCTCAAGGCCGCCATACTTTCGGCGGTTTTATAATAATAACCAGCACGCTTTACATCATATTTCCCTTATGGTACGTTTCACAGCGCTACTATAGGCGCCTGTAGCTCAATGGATAGAGTGCTGGTCTTCGGAACCAGTGATGGAGGTTCGATTCCTCCCGGGCGCATTTCAAAGCTATGGGCGATTAGCTCAGTTGGTCAGAGCGTGCGGTTTACATCCGCAAGGTCGTAGGTTCGACCCCTACATCGCCCACCATTATATATAAAAATTATGAAATATTTCTTAGGCATAATTATTATTGGTATCGGCTTCCTCATCACCTGGAAAGCAGACTGGATGATGAATAATTTTGGCAGGATTGCCTGGGCCGAAGAGCATCTAGGCACTGAAGGCGGCACTCGTCTACTTTATAAACTCATCGGAATAACGGCCATCATCCTATCTTTTTTGTACATGAGCGGCGCGCTACAGGCTATTCTCCGGGGGATATTCAGCAACTCAATCAACACAGTAAACGAATAAATATTGGAGGCCGTTAGCATAATGGGCCGAAACCACGAGTGAAGCAAACAGCTTTGCTTCACGAGGAGGCGAGGCGGACGTGAAGTTATCACCGCAGGTGATCTGAACGGCCGGGAAGTGCACCCCTCAAACAAGGCGAGTATAATGATTTGGGCCATGGGCCGTTAGCATAGTGGTAGTGCACCCGGTTTGCATCCGGGAGGCGCGAGTCCGATTCTCGCACGGTCCACCAACAACCATACTTTTTTCAACACTATGAAAAAAATACTTATCGTCGAGGACGAGCCAGGGATGGTCAAGCTACTTTCCCACAGGCTGTCTCTCGAGGGGTATGATGTAAACAGCGCCTCTGACGGAGAGGCGGGCTTAGGATTGGCGCTAGAAAAACATCCTGACCTTATCCTCCTGGACATACTCATGCCGAAGCTGCACGGCCTGGCATTTCTGCGAAAATTACGTATGGATGCGTGGGGTAAAAACGCCAAAATCATCGTCATGACCAATATGCACGATCCGCAAAAGGAGGCCGAGGTACGAAACGAATGGCACTGCGATTATATCGAAAAATCAGACTGGAAACTTGAGGACTACGTTAAAAAAATTAAGGCTACAATATAAAAAATATGGCCAAATATAAAATTCTCGTGGTTGAGGATGAAAATTCACTACGACGAGCACTGGTAGAGAAACTAAATCACACCGGCTACGCGCCCATCGAGGCGAAGGACGGCCAAGTCGGCCTGGCAACGGCCTTGAAAGAAAAACCTGATTTGATTTTATTGGATATTGTGATGCCGGTCATGGACGGCCTGACAATGCTCGCTAAGCTCCGTCAAAACGCTTGGGGGCACGATGTCCCGGTAATCCTGCTTACCAATCTAAATGAGTCAAAGGATATTGCTGAGGCGATAAAAAGCGGCGCTTATGATTATTTGGTGAAATCAGACTGGAAACTTGAGGATGTTATTGCGGTCATCCGCCAGCATCTCAAATAATTACCTCTCCTAATTATGCGCACACCGAAAAGAGCGATCGAAAAAACAATCCTGATCATAGAGGATGATACGGTGTTACTATGGGCGCTCGCCAAAACGCTCAGCAAAGAAGGTTTTGTGGTGCATAAAGCGACTGATGGGGAGGCTGGTTTGGAATTGGCCATTCGCGAACATCCGGACCTGATACTGCTCGACATTATCATGCCGAAAATGGACGGGCTGACTGTCCTGAAAAAACTTCGCGCCGACACCTGGGGCAGGAATGCGCCGGTTATCATACTGACCAACCTGTCCGCAGCCGACACGGCCAAGGATGTGGGGGACAAGGCACAGGACTATCTCGTGAAAGCGGACTGGAAACTGACTGACCTGGTCATAAAAATAAAAAAACGCCTTAACCTCAAATAGAAGACAAATTTAAAAAACGCAGCGATGCGCTTTTTTAATACTTTTTGTCACCTCTTATCCACACGGGTGACGCGGGTATACTCGCTGCCATTGACCGGCTCACCCTGCCTGGTCAGTACATAGCGGTGGTAAAACAGGCCGGGCGTAGCAGGAGACTTGAGGTAAAAAGTGAAAGTTGCTGTACCGCCCGGACCGACCCTTGTCTCAGACATTGCGCCTATTGTAGTCGGATTTTGCCAGCGTGAATCATAGAAACGGCTTGTAGCGCCACCTAGGTCATATGAACGTAACAGCACTGTGCGGTCCCAAGTTGCTAAGCCGGTATTCTTGAATTTCATGGTTATTTTTACCCGGCCGGATGCAAATGTAGCGGGAGTAAAATTCTGGCTCATGACCGCCGCCTGGTAGGTAGAATCAACACGTGTAATTGAATACGACGGTGACATCACTACTTCCTGACCGCCAACCAACCGGTAATTATTCAGGTAGGTGCCCGGATTGGCGGGACTTAAAAAACGGACGGAATAATTTGCCACCTCCCCCGGCTTAACTTCGGCTTCATTAAAATTTACGTTTCCCAAACGGCCCGGCCAGGAAGCGTCCTGGAATCGGCTAACCGCGCCGCCGAGGTCCTCAATAACCAATTTCACGTCCCCACGTTTCCATGTCACTGTCCCCATATTCTTGAACTGTAAAGTGGTCGTAAATCGCTGTTTAGCGAAAACGGCCGGTGCGATTTTCTGCTGCACCAAATCTGCAGCATATGGCAAGTCTGTGACCAATGCCGTCAAAATAAAATTCCCTCCTTCAACCGGCTGATCGCCAATTTGCAGCAGAAAATTTTCAGCCACCTCCAGCCGGTCCGGCGGAGCTTTGATGGTAAAAGTGAAACGCCCAACTTCACCGGGAGCGACGTTGGCAGTCGTTAAATTGGCAACAACCTTATCAGACTGCCAATTTGCCGCCCGAAAGGTTGAGCCGGTATTTAACGTGGCGACCTGTATCGGCATGGAAACGTAATTCCGCCAGGTAGTATTGCCGTCGTTGCGGAAATCTACCCAAACCTGTTTATCTATTCCGGATTTCACGCTAACCGGGTTTTCGCTCTGTCCGATGTAACTAGCCTTATAGACGGGGGTAACGGCTCCCGCAGCCAGGACGTCATATTTTGCCTGGGCTTCTGTACGGATCACTGAGATTTGTCCGTATAAGTTTCCACCTGGACAGGTAGTGCAGTCAAGATCCTTATGGCCGACGACATTCGGATAATCTGCATCAATCAGAAAACCAGAGCCGGACGGGCTAATTTCCTGTGACAGACCTTTTTGGGAAATCAAATCGGTCAGGGCATTCCGCACCTTATCATTGAGCGTCGTCGAACTTTCATAATCGCCTAGAACCGCGATACCAATGGTTCCCCGGTTAAAATTTGCCTCATATTGGGCACCACCGAAACGCAGCCTGGCACATGAGGCGTCGCGGTACACATGGGCCCCGACCACGCCGTCGCCGCCATTCCGGCCTTCATAAATATTCCCGTTCTGGTCAATCAGGTAATTGTACCCGATATCCCCCCATCCAAGGACGATGGCATGCCAATAATAAATTCCACGTACAGTCGCGGCCGGGTCTGCCCCGCCGTCACTGCCGGCCGTATGGTGGATGACAAATTTTTTCGGCCATACATATTCAGCCGGCCAAGTCTCTTCGCCATTGGCATTTTTCCGCCAATTCTCGTCAGCCTGCCATTGCGAACGACTAATGATAGGGGATATCGACTGGGCTGATGCCGACAAAATTAATTTCTTCAAAAAACCAAATACTGAATATGACATATCCGGCGAAGTGTTGACGTAGATAAGTTTTACACAAGATGTCTCGCCATGATTTATGAATTTATATTGGAGAGAATCAGCCTGCGCCGCCAATACTGGTTCTATTAAATAGTGCCAATTACCCTGCGTAACTGCGTCCATAGACTCCGGCGCGAACCATTTTGACCACTCCCCGTTAACTCGATAACGCAAAGAAAAACTTTCTGGCGCCTCTCCTTGCCAGGCTGCTCCAACCAACCCAAATACGAAATCAGTAGAATAAACAGGTGAAATATACTCTCCATCTGATCGGATAATCCTATCGGCCAATTCGCCCTGCCGCACGCCCAGTTCTCCGGAAGCATTAGCGCCACCAGATAAAAAAACAATTGCCACAACAGCAATTGCCATTACTATAAAAAATTTTTTGAGGCCTCGGCCTCTTGTTTTATTATTTGTTTTTATTTTCATTTTGCCCTTATATTATAGCGCATTTTGGGCATTTTGTCCAGCTGTGGATTGGTTTTTTGCGGAATGAATTAATCCCGCCATTGTCCAAAAAATTATAGCCAAGTCATTCTTGAAATATGGGGTATCAAGTAAGCCATGGACAAGCAACGCCACCATGCCGGCCATCAGGCCAATGGCTAAAGCATTCATCGAATAATCTGGCATTTTGCTCTGTATGACACGCCGGGCCTCACGGAAATATTTTGCCACCAGCCAAATAAATGCAATCAATCCAGCGAGCCCCATCTCGATCCACAAGGTTAAGTATAATTCATCAGGATTTGGGAAATACTCTACATGGGATGCTTCCTTGTATTTGTCATAAACAACTGGAAAACTAGCCAGCCCAGTACCTAAAATCGGATTAGCCTGAATGATCCGAACGGCACCTTTCCACATGACCACATGGACATCCGCGGACGTATCTTTAATATCTATAATTGAGACGATCTGGTTTCTGGTGAACGGGACTAACATGCAGACGATCAACACGAACAGCGTCGCCACCCAGATCCATTTGCGCCATATGGAAAAAAAACTGGAAAAAATGATCGCCGCCGCCAAACCAATAACCGCTCCGCGTGAAAAAGAAAACAACAATCCGAGGCATCCGAAAATTATTACGCCAACAGCGAATAAATGGCGCTTGACTCCATCCCATATGGTGCTTACTCTGGGCTGGATCCGAGCTAGCCACAAACCCACGAACATCGCTAAAATTGGGCCGATGAATTTCCCGACTGCAGTTGGAAAAGGAAAAATGGACGTGGCGCGTTTCGGATGCTCCAAACCATACGGGGAGGGAATATGCAGGAGGCCAACGTACTGAATCAGGGTGATATAACCGACCACGACCACCGCCGCACCCAGAGACCATATCACGCCCCTGATCTGTTCTTTTGTTTTTACCGTATTAACAAATACAAGGAAAAATAGTACCGGTTCGATCACATAAGCTTTACATAAACCTAGCGCCTGGCGCTTATCGGGGGAAATAATTACTGCCAGCGTACCGGCCAAAACAAACAGCAGGATCGCCCAGCGCCAGGGGAGCTGGGCAGGACATGCTTTTGTGCGGATTCTCACGTCAATTATTTTCATGATCCAAATGCCAACAATAACCAGCAACATAACCTCTAAAATAGTCATCGGTAAAAATCCCACCGAAAATCTGATGAGATACGCGGGGGAAAACAGAATTGCTAAACAGATCGCCCAATCCAATTTCCACCAGGCGATATATGCGAATATCAGGGTAAAGACTATTATCAAAACTGTTTCCATGCCCATATTGTACCGCAGTCAGTAACAAAAAAACAACCCGAATGTCCTCGGGTTTCCAAAATGGCTATCCCTGACTTTGTTCTGGTTTTAAAGCCATATTTTGAGCGGCGATCAGCAATCCAATCAGCATCCAGACATGCATCACATACAATGTCGAAAAAGTCAGGTACTGTACCAGAATTCCGACAAATGCCGCCAGTAATCCGACAATAATTGATTTAAGATACGGATCTTCCGTTCGGCGAGCCGCTCCCCATGACCGGATAATCAGCATCAGCGCCAAGGCCATAAAACTGGCCAACCCAAGGATTCCGCTTTCCGCCAATACTTCAACATACTCATTATTTACTATCCGCCACCCATTCTTTGGCTCGTAATATGGGTGCGGCGCCGCATAGGGCCCAAATCCTCCAATGCCTACGCCAATGAGCGGATGCTCGTGCCAGGCCTGGACAGCAGTGGCGATTGTATCGACCCGTTCCTCGTACGAAGCGCCGTAAAAAGCGTTGCCGACATGTTCTTTAAACTTATCAAGGGTCAAGGCTTCACCGCTTGGCGACAAAGTCCTCACAACTATATAACCGACCAGTGCCACGCAAACTAAAATAACAATAATAGTCGTGGGCCGTAAAAGTTTTTTCCAATACCAGATGCCGGCCACCATTAAGGCGGCCGCTATCGCCAAATACCCGCCCCGGGAAACTGTCAAAACTAAATTCACCATCCCCAGTCCAAGCAACAACAGTAAAGCGCCGTATCGCATGGTCGTTGACCCAATCCCGGTCTGCCACCGGCTACCGGCATTGCTGCCAGCCAGCCATAACGCAAAAATAACAGATATGGGTAATAATAAATAATTGGCAAAATATAGAGGTTCGTAAGCTGTCGATTGCACGCGCGTGAAACCAAGCACGTCTTTTGTATATAAATCTCGCAAACCGGTAATTGTTTGCGGCAGACCGGCCATGTCGCCAAGGAACTGAAACAGTCCAAAGCCAGACACCAAAACAAAACTAACAATAAGCGCAATCACCACTTTACTCAGCTGTTGTTTTGTCACCACAATATTCGGCATAACCAAGGCAGCCATAACAGTAAAGATGGTATACGTCAAAACGCTTAATGACCGACCAGTATTAATGGAATTCGCCAAAGAAATAAATTGGAACGCCATAAATACCATAATAGGTATCAGCACGGGATTGCGGGCAAAACGATATCGCTTGAAAAAATACAGATGGAAAAACCAGGCTAGAGCTGTGGTAAGCAATAGAATCTGGCTGAGACGAATGGTCGTTCCGCCGGCCTCATATGCCCCCAGACGTTCAAAAGGCAGGCAAAAAACAATCAAAATCGCGCCCCAATAAGGCTTTTGGTATATTAAATAAAAAACCACCGCACCGATCATCATGGCCAGGGCAATATACCAACCGATATTTACGCCAATAAAGTTTATAGCCAAAATGCCCCCCAAGGCGATCATGCCCAGGGTGATAGACACTACTTTCTGGCTAAGTAAAAAAGGCATATTTATTTGCGTAACAAAAGATAATAATCCCTGACCATCCGTTCCAGGCTGAACATCGTCTCTACTTTTTGTCGCGCACGTTTCACCATTTCGCCCGATTCGGAACGGTGGTTAAAAAGGTAGATGAGCTGATCAGCCATGTCCTGACTGTCGCCCGGCTTTGCCAAAAGTCCGGTCCATTGATGATCAATAATTTCGGGGATGCCCCCGAGTCGCGTACCAATAACCGGAATCCCGCTTGCCATCGCCTCTACCAATGTTATCCCAAATGATTCGCGGCGCACCGAAGGTAAGACAAGCGTATCAAAATATGAATACCATTTATCAACCTCCCGCTGGTACCCGACCCATTGGATAGCCTCCTTCAGGCCGAGACGCTCGGACAGCCATACTAATTTTTTCCGCTCACTGCCCTCGCCGACAATAATCAGTCTGACGAAAGGTATGAACTCCTGGATAATCTTCACGGATTGGATAAGGAATTCCACCCCTTTTTCAGGTTCCAGGCGAGCCACGCACCCGATATTGAACCGCGCAGACTGCTCCCACCGCCGCTCCTTAATATTGAACCTTTTTAGGTCAACCCCATTATAAATAACGTTAATTACCGATTCATGCACCCCGATATCCTCAATCAACTGCTCCTTTATTGCTTTGGAGACGGCCACAATAGATACGCCACGTGAATTCCAACGATAAAAAAGCCTCAAAGGATTTTGTGAAAGCCAGCGCTCAACAGTGACATGCTCAACCCAGATTACCTTCATACCCAATAACCTGGCCGGTATCGTGGCTAATATTTTTTCCGTCAGCGAAAGGCAATACAGAATTGTCGTCCGCTTCATTAAACGATAGTAAAGTAAAATTCCAGAGAGCGAAAAAAAGGCAAAAGGCGCGACAATTGGCCACATCAAAATCCGAGTTACTGATACTGGCTCGACGCCACCCCACCACCTCTTCGATGGCCAGCGACGTTTCTTAAATTCAGATAAAAGCACCCGGCAACTTGATGCTAAGAAAAAATTAAAGTCCTTTTGCCTCAATTCTTCCGCAAGCGACAAAGTGTGACGCTCGCCGCCACCCATCATTGAAGAAAGTGGAAATTTCATGATTAAAACATTTTTCATACTGGCCTTCGGCTAATAATTTCTCTAATCGTATCCCTTGTTATCGCTTTCAACATAAAAAGGCCGGCCACATATACCAGCCCGCCGGACAACAACCCCAACCACCAGCCCTGCCCGTCCAACAACCACAGCACTACGGCCATGAGGCCGCTGGCGACAAGCGCCTTGCCGAATACAATTAATGATGGCCAGGCCTTGGAAGTAATCGACACGATCAGCGCCGCCGAAATGGTAACCATAAATTCTGAGGCAATGGTCATCCAGGCGGCGCCAAAATAAGAATACCGTGGGATAAATACCATGTAACCGGTTAATGATACCGCCGCAACGGCCAGATATAGCCACATCATGGTCCTCTGCTTGTTGATGGCTACAACGGTATTTCCGAAAAGATTTCCGATGAAAATTGTGCCGGTGGCGACGATCAACAATTTCAAAAGCGCGGCCGAATCACGAAATTCCGGAGCGATCAGGTCCATTATCGGCTTGGCCAAAAACATCGTACCGACGACGAGGGGGATGGCCACCATCGACATCGTATCGAATCCTTTGCGCAGCACCCGTTTAAAACGTTCGGTGTCGTGGCTGGCCCAATTCGCGGCTAACATCGGCAGCACCAATCCGGCAAACATCGCCGGGAAAGTCGTCAGGACTTCCAAAACCTTATATGAGGCGCCATATATCCCGACGGCCACATCACCTTTATATATTGATAGTAAAATGGTGTCCGCCTTGAAATAAACCAAATTGAATGCGATCGAGAGGGCGATCGGCCACGACTCCTTGATTATCGATTTCCAAACCAACCAATCGAAAGCGAGCCTGATTCGCACAAAAGCCCGACTGTATTGGAAAAGAAGGGTAAAGTTTATAGCGCTACCAATAACGACTGACCCCAAAATCCAGAGCAAGCTCATATGCTCCCTGATGACAAAAAAAGTGGCGACGATCAGGGCCACGCGCCCGGCTAATTCCGCGATCATGACCCTGTCCATACGCAAGTTTTTCTGGAACACGCCAGTCAATGCCTGGTTTAGGGTGATGCCTAAATATGACAATGAGGTGATCAGGATGCCCCATTTAACTATTGCGGCATATGGAAAAAATAATGATACGGCCGGGGCTAACCCCAGAAATATTATGGCTGACGTCAAACGCAGCGTAAATATATTACTGGCCACCACGTCCTGATCGACGTTTGGTTCCGACAATTTCTTCACCAGAATGATGTAAAGCCCCATATCCACCAGCACGCCGAAAAACTGCAAAAAGGCCATCACGGTCGTGTACTGTCCAAAACCGCCTTCGCCCAAATACCGGGTCAGCATGCCGATTACAATGACTCCGATTACTGTACTGGCAGCCTTGCCAATAATTTGGATAATTGTGTTGTGGGCAATTTTCCTAGTGTATGACATTATCGGTAAATAAAAATACAGTAAACAATAATTTACGGTAGTATGCAAATCAATCCTACCATTTACCGGGGTGATTGACAAACCCCTTTTTTTGTGCTATCATTAAGGCAGAAAAGGTGAGTCAATAGCAAAATAAAAAATAAAAACCACTCCCAAGATTATAAGCGGAGTAGTCCAAAAATAAAACCACCTTTTCCAAAAAACAAAACAAAAGGCCAATTAAACCCACGAAAACTCCTCTCAGATGTCCGGCCTTATGTCGCTGAGGAATTTTTTTATCGGTGAATTAAAAATAAAAACAAAATTAATTATGGACCGGAAAAACTACACATCCGTATTCGCGGTGGTCATGATCCTGCTTCTCCTGCCCTTCCTGCCGCAATACCTGGCTGAGGTGCGGGACAAATCAACCGCCGAGGCCAACACTCTAACTGAACCTGGCAACTATAATATTCATGCGGTCACTAACGTCACCAGTGCAGGTTACGTCGGTGATTATGTGATCAGGGACCCTGCGCCTGACTTCAGCGTCAGGCCGGAAGTACTCGGTATTTCCACTACGCGTGCGGCGCCCGTTTATGCCGCCAAGGAAGTCGCCAGAAGCAACAGCGTCGTTAATATGAACCCAGGCCGGTCTGTCACCGTCTGGGTCGATTTTTTGAATACCGGGAATACTACTTGGCGTAATACCGGGACAAATTCTGTAAGTCTACGGACATTCCCAAATAATCGCACCAGCGTCTTTTACAACCGGTTCTGGCAAAACTCTACTCAACCTGCCAGGCTTCTGCAAAGCACCGTGAGACCAGGCCAGATCGGCCGGTTTCGTTTTGCCTTGCAGGCGCCTGCTACCAACGGAATTTATATGGAAGAATTCAGGCTTGTCGCGAATGCTGTCGGATCAATTAATGGCGGCTACGTCCGTATTCCGATCGGCGTCGGTCAGGCATACCCGCGACCGCAGGATTACGAAGCACAGGAAATCAACCGCAGTGACAGCGGCCAGCTCCATATCAAACCTGGCGACACATTCATTTTCTGGGTACGGTTCAAGAATATCGGGTTGCAAAATTGGTACAACGCCGGCGACCATTATGTCGCCGTAAATGCCACCCAGCCGGTCGGCCGCGTCAGTTTATTCAAAACTGATTTATGGAAAGAATATTACTACCGGCCGACAAGACTCGACCAAACTCGCGTTTATCCCGGCGAAGGCGGCAAATTCACCTTTACCATGACTGCGCCAAACGTCGCCGGCTATTACACGGAGCATTTTGCTTTGGTGGCAGAAAACGCAACCTGGATTAAGGGTGGGGAATTTTCAGTCGACATTAAAGTAGGCGAGCCTCCGGACCCCGTTCCGACCACTGCAGCAACCGGCGAACCGACGGTGCGTATAGGATTATTCAGCACCACTGACCCAGTGACCGTCACATGCAATGGAGCGTACCAGCTGGTCGATGGCAACACCAACACGGCCACAGACAAGGCGGCTGCCGATCCGACTGCGGTCGTCTGGTCCGAAACCGCCTATTACCGGCTTGTTCCAAAAGACACTAGCTCCATCATGACCATATCTAGTTGGACAAATAAACCCTCATGGAATTCAACACTTAATGACAACACCTTCCGGGGGACCATCGAACTCCGTTATGCTTCTAGTGACAAAAAGATGTGGGTCATTAACGAGCTGCCATTGGAATCGTATCTCAAAGGATTAGCCGAAGTTTCCAACGGCCAGCCGCCAGAATATCTGAAAGCCCTCATCACCAGTGCGCGGTCATATATTCTTTGGCACTATTTACGGGGAGGGAAACATCCGAATGAGCACTTTGACATAAACGCCACCACCGATCAGGTCTACAGGGGATATGGTTTCGAACAGCGTTCAACCGACCCGATCGCGGCCGTCAGTGCGACAACAGGCACGGTTATCACGCACCCTGATGCAATTTCCCAACTAAATCCGGAGGGAATTATTGTAGCGGCTTATTCGTCAGGCACTGACGGACGGACGCGAAGCTGGCAGGAAGTCTGGAACAGCGGCGGATTCCCATGGTGCTTATCAGTGCCAGATCCGTATGGCATTATTTCGAACGCCACCACTTTAACGGGAAATCACATGGTAGGACTGTCTGCCCAGGGGGCGAGAGGGTTTGCCACAAAAGAAAGCCGGGCATACGACTGGATCCTGAATTACTATTATACGGGCACCTCCCTGAAAAAAATCTACTAAGACTCACTAAATGCCCGCCTCACAAAAGTGGCGGGTTTTTGTTATACTTCAAACATGACCCTAATTGGCCCAAACATGGAGGTATCAGAAGCTGACTGGCAGAATATGGTCGCCGAGCTGCAAAACTACAGCCGCGGCAAATTTTGGCGCGACTATACCTGGCACGCTTCCCGCATGGCGGTCATCGACCCGGAGAAATTCCACGGCATATTTATCTCGCCGAGCGACTGGGTCGGGATGCTGCCCGAACTCGAGAATTACCGGCGCCAAGAAAACTGGGATGCCTTCGCCGCACGGCTCGCCAGGTTGAAACTGATCGACCCGGCTAATTCGAACGACATCGAGATTAATGACCGGCAGTGGCAAGGGATCATAGATGTGCTGAAAAAATGCATCCTCCAGAATAACTGGATCATGTTCGCCTCCCATGCCCACCACATGAAAATCGTCGACCCCGTCCGCGCTGCCAGGGTCATCTTCGAGCAAAAAGCCTGGGATGGCATGTTCGGCAAACTGGAAGAATTCCGCCAGCAGGACATACGCGGCAAGTTCACCAAACACGCCTCATACATGAAAATCATCGATCCCGAGAAATTCAAGCAGGTCCGCATCTCTGCCCACGACTGGGAGGAAATGGCAGATGAACTGCAGGCGAAGCGCGACAAAAACTATTGGGCGGCATTTGCGGCCCAAGCGAGTCGGATAAAAACCTTATTGAGCTAGGACGTAATTAATAATATACTATACTAATTGCACAGGCTTCGCTCAAAACAATTTTCATATATTCTCTCTCCTAATAAAGTAATCTCAACTATTACAATGAAAAAGGCCATAATCATTACCATCCTGTTTGTGGGAGGCTTTTTACTTGCTGGATCTGTCCAGGCCGCCGAATTTACAACAGTAGCCGGCGCTCCTATTTATGGTGAAGGAAAAATTAATCAAGCACTGACCGTGGATTCAAACACGCTGATGAATTTCGACTATAGCAGTAGTGCCGGATTTAATTCAACCGCCGGCAGCGTAGAACTTTGGGTCAAGCCCGTTGACTGGAATACGGACAGTGCAGGGTATTGGGAGCTGTTAAACGTCACAAACAGTATTGGGGATGTTTTTGAATTCCGGAGGGGCAAGGACGCTACCCATAATAATCTCCAATTCATTGCCTATTCAGCAACTGGTGGTTTCAAAGCGTGGAAAAGCCCTGATGCAAAGCTATTCAGCTGGACAAATGGAACATGGTATCATCTCGCAGTGACCTGGGACGCATCATCAAGTCCAACTTTCTACGTGAACGGGACCGCATACCCGGCTGTTCCGGCATACAGCGAAACAACTTGGACGCCAAAAACTGCTGAAACAGGCACAGTGACAATCGGCCAAAGAAAAAATCAGTTCCCTGATTCATCATGGGGCGGGTTCAATAATGCCGGCCGGGCAGCTTTTGACGAGGTGCGCGTGTCAAATGCCAAACGAAGCGCTGATGAAATATCCCTCTCATACAATAGCGGCGATGGTAAACTGCTAGCTGTTGATGTCTCCACACTTTGGATCGCCCATTTTGATTCGTCAACAACTCTTGTCTTGCCAGACGTTGATGAAGACGTCGACGAACCGGTCCCGACACGTTGTGGCCTGGCCGCATCTGCTTCTGATACGGCTCATTACGGACCCGGCTTATTATATAGCGCACTTGATGTAAAAAACAATAAGCCCCTTATCAATTACTACTGCACTAGCGGGACTATTCTTGACCCGAACCAGGGAACCGTAGAATTCTGGTTCAGGCCAAGCGGGGAATGGAATAGTGTTTTTTGGGGTTACCACCATTTGGTCTCGTTTGTGGACCAAGGCGGCGATGACCGACTACTTATTCGGCATGGCCAAGACGCGAATTGGAACAATCTTCAGGCAATTTTTTATCGGGAAGACGGCAGTTTCCAGGCGTGGTCCGGTGGAGACACAGAACGGCTAGACAGAAACTGGGACCATAACCGTTGGTACCATGTGGCTCTCACGTGGTCGAAAGCAAACAAACCCCAGTTCTACCTGGATGGTAAGGCGATCAGCATGCGAGCATCCTATGGGGCAACCACTTGGGAAATGGCGGCGATTACCGAGGGTAAGGCATATGTCGGTAGCCGGGTCAGTAATCTTGACCGGAATACATCTGCCGATGCGGATGCTCTTATCGACGAACTACGCGTATCCGACGGCCCACGGTCAGCAGCCGAAGTGTCCTTGAGCTACAATGGCGGTAAAGGGGCAGAGTTGCTGCTCGACATCCACAGCCTTTGGCTTACCCACTTTAATAATACCCTCGTCAACGGTACTGACGTAATGAAACTTCAACAAAATATAAAAGCGGCCCCCTTGATACTGGATGAGAATCCAAATGTTGATCTTGTTCTTAAAAACTTCTTGGCAACTTCAGCCACAGCCACGATCGGTAAAATAAACGCGACTGTCGAAATTGATCCCGGGGTCGGCCTCACCGTTACCTTTGACAAGACAAAGCTACAACCAGGCATCTATGATGTCATCCTGATCATCAACGGTAGGCGCTACGTGCTGAAGGGGGCAGTAACCATCCTTGGCTATCCACCGACTGTCACCACCCCAATCCTGAAATTTCCTAGTAACAAGCAAAAAGCCATGTACCTCATGGGAACAAACTTTGCCAATGGGGCCAAAGTCACCATTATCAAGAACGGAAAAAATTACGCCGTTACCAATCTTGTCCGTAGATCTGATAAACGTTTGGAATATGTGTTGCCGAAGCTCATCCGCGGATGGTATGACATACAGGTGACAAACCCTGATGGCCAGAAAATTCTAAAAAAAGGCAATTTACAGATTATATAACCTAAAAAACAATAAAACCACCTCGAATCAGGGGTGTTTTTATTGTAGCAGCATTCCATCCCCAAAACTGAAAAACCGGTACTTCTTCCGTACCGCCGTTTTATACAACTTCAAAATATTCTCCCTGCCCGCAAATGCGGATACTAACATGATTAAGGTTGATTTGGGGAGGTGAAAATTGGTGACCATGGCGTCAACCATCTTGAAGCGATGACCTGGATATATAAATGTATTAATCCAGCCGCGGTGGCCGGATTTATTATTTCCCACAGTCTCCAACACCCTGACCGACGTCGTGCCGACAGCAATGATCCTCCGGCCTTCTTTCTTTGCCTGTTTTAACCGACAAACTACTTCTGACGAAATTTCTGCAAACTCTGCATGCATCCGGTGTTTTTTGATATCACTGACCTTGACCGGCTGGAACGTACCAAAACCGACATGCAAGGTGACGTGCTCAAACTGCACGCCTTTATTTTTTAAATTTCCCAGCAAACGTTTAGTGAAATGTAGCCCGGCAGTGGGCGCGGCCACCGAACCGATCTTCTTGGCGTAAACAGTCTGGTATTTGGGGAGTGATGAGGCTTTTTTTATATACGGCGGGGTTGGTGTCGTGCCAATTTTATTAGTGAGCGTCAACACCTGCTGTGGCGTTTTATTGAACCTTACCTGCCAGATACCGCCGTCTAACTGCCTAACCACTTCGCATCGTAAGCCATGCTTAAAAAAAATAACCATGCCAGTCCGGCGCACTTTTCCGCCAATTAAAACCTCCCATACATTTCCATTTGTTGAACGCAATAAAAAAACCTCCATTTTCCCCCCGGTTTGTTTTTTCCCAATCAACCTAGCGGGAAAAACTTTCGTGTCATTAAACACCAGCACGTCCCCTTTTTTTAAATAGTCCGTAAGGTTATAAAAATGGTCATGGACAATCTTCTTTGTTTTTCTGTTGAACGCCAAAAGCCGTGAGCTATCACGTGGGACTGCAGGAGTCTGGGCAATTAATGAATGGGGGAGACGGTAATCAAATAACCCTATTTTCATATACGCAATTGTAGCATAAAAAGAAGGCGATGGTCGTGCCATCGCCCCTGAGCTCGGGATACTTATCCTTATGCATTGCCCTGAAAATGGGTTGCTAGGACTCGCTCCGCCGGCCGGTCGGGATTGGCCTGAAGCTCATCTCTTCGCAGTGGTTCTTCATCTTCGCATCCGTCGTCCTGGAAGGAGGATGATGGCCACACGCGTCAATCAGTCTCCTCATGGAAACCTCCAAACAAAAGTTTACGGCCCCGGCCATTAATTGACAGTAATAATCTCATGGGACCGTTGAATTTATTGTATACGCCGATCGCGTCGTCGTCAACAAAAAAAGAGGGTGACGCTGGGGTCCACCCTCACGATCTAAGTGATTCGTAGGCTACTTTTTCCTACTCCGGTCCAGCTTGGACATTACGGGTTCGGATAGTATCCGGGAATCACACTGATCTTTTTCATAGCGCACTCTCCTATAACAGGTTCGGCAACTATGTGAACAACTTCCTGTAACAGAACGGTTAGAATAACATTCAGTCATGCCACAGGATATTGGAAGTAAACCAAAACCACCTGCGCCTGTCAACGCAGGTGGCTGAATCAACATATGCTTATGCGGCGAGCGCGCAACCGGGATTACGGAGCATCCACGACCAATCAACAAGGTTTGGCCAAGGATCTCCACGATATCGAGAACCACCAAAAGTGCAGTCAGAAAATATCTTCACCGTCGGTTCGCCTGATGGAGAGACCCCCAATGCGGCATTGCTGATTTCAGTTGCCATTTTTGAAGGTAACGCACTGTAATCACGTTTGCCATCCTTCCAAATTGCATGAATTTCACTAGCAAATATTCCACCAGAGAACGGTAATGGAGCGCCGATAGCGGCATACTTATAAAACAGTGAATTTACTGTTGCTGGAATGCTTTTTTTGTCGCTCATCATGAGACCCCATGACCATCCAGTCAAAATATCAGGAATACGTCGAGCTACCCCATCCTTGATGAAAAACCACTCATTGTTCGCCGTACTGACTGTCTGGTTGTTATAAGGTGAACTTCTTAGATTATTAAACCAGCCAGCCGATACTGAAGCGAGCCATGACTTCAATCGAAGAATAGTTGTATTGTGATCCACATGAAACTGCAATTCACTGCAGCGTGGAACTCTGCCCCAATATTGCAAATACGCATCAGAAATCTTTTGTGTATTTGACGGATTCAATGTGTATACATGCGTACTGTCAGCTTCGGCAGATGTGGTTACTAAAATGCAATCAGCCACCTCCAAATCGCTTTTCCCGTCCCATGATGGATAGGTGACCGCATGAGCATGGCTGCCAATGAGTAATAATCCGGCAATAAAGAACACGATAAGTAAGGCGTGTTTCATGGCATTCATATTAATAAATTAATAAAACCTGTCACACTTATACTATACTAGCTTGCTCTGTAAATTCCCCGGTATTTCCTTGCCTAAATGCTTGTAGCCTGACTCCGTAACGACACGGCCGCGGGAGGTGCGGGCCAAGAAGCCTGACTGCATCAAATAAGGCTCATAGACGTCCTCCAGAGTGGATTGCTCCTCCGCGATGGCTGCCGCAATAGTGTTAAGTCCAACCGGCCCGCCACCGTATTTTTCGATAATGAATGACAAAATCTTGCGGTCAATCTCATCCAACCCGGCCTCATCAATCGATAATTGTTTCAAGGCGGTCATGGCCAGGTCTTTTGTAATCTTCCCGTCTGATTTCACCTGGGCGAAGTCGCGGACACGTTTCAACAGCCTATTGGCAACTCGCGGGGTCCGGCGCGAACGCGCGGCTATGGCTGTCAGCGCGCCGGTATCTATTCCCACTCCCAGAATTTTTGCTGAACGTTTTAAAATTTTCTCGATATCCTCATTCGAATAAAAATCCAGACGGAACACGGTACCGAACCGGTCACGGAGCGGGGAGGACAGGAGGTTCATGCGCGTGGTCGCGCCGACCAGAGTAAACTTCGGCAAATCCAAACGTAAAGTCCTGGCTGAAGGCCCTTTGCCGACAACTATATCCAATGCATATTCCTCCATAGCCGGGTACAGCACTTCTTCAATGACGCGATTCAAGCGATGGATCTCGTCAATAAATAAAACATCGCCATCTTCCAGGTTGGTAAGGATAGCGCCAAGGTCGCCCGCCTTCTCAATGGCTGGGCCGGAGGTAACACGAACACCAACGCCCATTTCTTTACCGATAATGTGGGCGAGCGTTGTCTTGCCGATGCCGGGCGGGCCATGCAATAACACGTGCTCCATCGGTTCATTGCGTTTTTTCGCCGCCTGCATAAAAATCGTCAGGCTGTCCTTGATGGATTCCTGGCCGACAAACTCCTTCAGATCCTTCGGGCGCAGGGTCAGGTCAAGCGTCCTGTCCTCGTTTTTTTCTTTTGCCGCCACTAGGCGGGTACCATCGGGCATATATTATCTCTTTTTTGATTTAAAACGCTTTACCCGGATCAAGCCTGAACACGGGATTACCTCCACGCCCCTTTTCTCTATTTCATCCAGAAAAAAATTCATGCCTAGGGAGTCGGAAGACATGTGTCCGGCAATCAGGACATTAATATGCTGCTTCTCAGCCTCCTTCTTGTATTCCTCATGCATGTGCATGCCGATGATGGTGCCGATTCCGGCTTGAGACAGTTTTTCATACATCTCCTTGCTTCCGGACGTGCCACCAGTAACTTCGGACAGGGCTATTTTTCCGGCATACCTGTCCAGTCCTCCGGCAAAAAGCATGGGGCCGGCCTTCAATTTGATCGCGGCCTGGTACTCGGGGATACTTTTGATCATTTTCATAACGTCACCGACACGCTCCAATTTATTGCTCTGTTTTTTTATTAACCCTGTCAGGTAATTTGCCACAATATTATCGGAAATGGTATGCGTGCACATTACGTCCAGACCAAGCAGTCTAGCCGCGTCCAACGGGCGGTTGTGGTTCGAGCCGGCGACCAGGCGAGACACTTCCTCCAGCCGCATGGTCATCAACCGCTCCGCCACGGTTATCGGCACGCCATACCCGGCGAAAATTTCTGCCTGCAGATCCATCACCTCGTGCAGGCTCGCCAGTGCGGGCCCGAGCGGATGGTGGGAGAGAACCAGGTCTATCGGCTTTTGACTCGATAATTCTTTTGCCAATAATAATTCCTCAGTGCCGATATCAATGCCAACAAGAATGCGCTTGACGGGCTTGTTGGGATTTTCTGCAAACATCCGGGTGTCAGAATAAGGGTTTGTCAGGCGTTCCTGGTCGAATTCCTTTTTATCCTCTGTTGGCAAACGATCATAAAATTCACGTACGCGTTTGAGCTTTTTTTTGACGACCGCCGGGCCTCGAAGGTCGTTTTGTGTCCCGAGCCTGATGGCCAGGTCATATATCTGCTTAATGGTTAACATATCTGATGGCAATTAATGGTAATTTTTATCATTTAACAAACCAATCTTACCACCCCGATACACCCCTTGACAAGGATTACGCCATGTGATATCATGGTCTGTTATCGTTGATTTTGGGCATATTTATAAATAAATCCGCAGGGACAATAACAGCCGGAAACTTGCAGCTGATGTTGTCAGCCTGAGGCACCTGCGCTCACGACAAGCATGGGGACTGTTCCGAGGATAACCGGGGTGAAAACCTTGGCGATCCCTTAGAACATTCTTCTTGAGCGCAGATGCCTTTTGGCTGACCTTTTCTGTAGGTTGCCGGCTGTTGCTGTATAGTGTAAAGTGATGAAAACTCAAGTACCTTAAAAAATCCCAATGAACTGAAAGGAGGGAGATATTAAAGGAGGTGTCGCATTATGTGGCACTGGCTTATGGACAACTGGTATGTGCCGGTTGTTGCAGTTCTGTTATGGTTTATCGCCGTTTTCGGCTCGACCAAAGCCGCATCAGACGGCGACCCTAAAAAGCAACTTGAGATAATTAATACTCTCAAGAAGTCTTTGAAGGGGAAACGTTAACTTCAACCTAGGAGGTCCAATTGAATTGGGCAACCTTAATGAACTGGGCGCTCGCCGCCGGGATATTTTTCCTGACGATGTACGCCTGGACCAGAGCCAAAAGCTACGGCTGGAGACGGTGCGGTGATCTCTATTTCATCGTACTCATGTCTCTCTTCGTTTTCGCCGGAGAGGTCTGGTACCTCACCCACAAAACGATCCCGTGGTTTTTCGGAGCTGAAGTGGAAATGCAGAACCGCTCGGACTTCAATCCGATCGTACTTCTGCTCCTGCTGGGCATTCTTGGCGTGTGGGTACTTAGGTGGCCACTCTCCAAGTTGGCCGGCTCGCTCAATCGCACCGGTAAGTTCCCGCCAATTAGCGCGGTCGCATTGTCAGGATTCTTCCTGCTATGTGGCGGCTACATGGCTTTCACTGGTGCGGCCTACAACACCAAAATGTCCGGTGACCGGCCTGGCCACTGGGCGGTAAATGCGGAGAGGGTCGTATTGGCCAAAGCGACGGGATTCGTCTCAAAAATCCTGTCCAATGAGACCAACCTGGTTCCCTCCGGAGAGGGCAAATCGAACGGCTCATCCTATAGGGATGAACGCGAAAAGGAAGGCCCGCCGGAACATCGGACCATGTTGCGCCAACAGGAGCATGAAGCACCTGAGCCCGAGTCCGTGTCCGAATCACAGTTGGCCTCATTCAGGTATGAATCGCAGCAAAAAGCTTCGACACAGTATCTAGCCGCCAACACATCGTCCCGGACGTCACGGCAACGTGGCCCCGGTAACGATTGAACAAACATAGTAATTTCACTGGAATAGGAGTCCAATCATGTTCAGGAAATTCGTATCATAACAAACCCGCGTCACATAGGATGGTGACCGGGTTTTATTTTTGTCCCTTGTTTATACGCCGGCGTCCGGTGAAATGTTAGTATTGGACGTCGTGGTGTTTGTATTCACATTCGTCCCCGTATTCACGTTGGCCGCGGGAGAGCTGGTATTTGTAGAATTTATATTGTTAACGCTATTAACGGGTGCGTTGATATTGGCATTTATGTTGGAATTCATATTGGTACTTGAATTTGTATTGCTGTTGGTAGCCGGTGGCGTTGTCGGCCCAGTCTTCGCCACTCCGACCAAACACACTTCCTGCCATGGCTTATAATGGCTTTTGAATGTATCAGTTTTCTTTGTGCCGTCTGCATAGGTCACGGTGCGGGAAAATTCCGCATCAGCGCCGACGTGGGCTTTTTCCGTGCATTTAGTCTTTCCGGGCGCCAGGTCAGTAGTTTCCACGACTTTTTTCGGGGCCGGGTTCTTCAGGTTATAAATCCGCGGCTTGGTCTGCGCTACCGTCCGGCCATCCTTGGTACCGTAAAAACGGAAATACAGGTCGTCGCCCTTGATCTCGGTGGTGAATAGAATGTGGTGACCGGTATCATTTTTAAAACGGAAGTCCGGTTTTGGGTCATAAATCGTCGCGTCTGTCCCGGCCGGCTCATAATATGAAACTCGGTATGAATGGTTCACCCGCTCCAAAATTGGCAGCCCCGCATCTAGGGCGGCGCGGAAAGTGGTGGTGCCTATCTGGCATAAACCGCCACCGTATTCCGGTGTGGTTTTATTGCCCTTTATCACCAGTTCCGGCAAATACCCGGTCGTGGCATCTATGGCGCCCAGGGTCTTGATCAAAG
This sequence comes from uncultured Gammaproteobacteria bacterium, assembly GCA_964628855.1. Taxonomy (GTDB): domain Bacteria; phylum Patescibacteriota; class Patescibacteriia; order UBA10025; family JAHIVO01; genus JBAYGJ01. The sequence continues at coordinate 80,415 of CAZVMV010000004.1, forward strand.
AAAACTCCTCATCTGGTTTTATCAAAATACCATTCAATTTTTCTGCCCCAGTACTTATGTTGTGCCTGCGGTTGGCAGGGCTGCCCTTGAAATTTGAATGCCCCTCACCGATCAATTCGTTGATGCCCAAATCATTGACACTTCCCATGGACACCTCTGGTTGAGTTTCTTTAACTACCAGATCAATTTCCTTGATGCCGACTTGACTGATTTTTTCATTAATAGAATCAGCAGTCTCATTTACCTGGACCTCTACACCAGCCTGTGATGGCGAAAATGACGTGACCTTGCCGTTTGACATAGAAAACCTGCCCTCACTGACCTGGACATTGACCTCTTTGGCAATCTCCTCAATATAGGAAGTGAGCCTTTCTGTCTGTAAACCGACCGATATCTGTCTGTCGGCTGCTTGGAATTCAAGCCAACCCAAAATTTGGTCTCGGGTCAATGGCCAGTTTTTTTGTCCATATACTATGGTATATGGGGCAGCACCGATAATCTGCTGAACTAAAGGCAGTAGAGACTCGCCGTCAGATTTCTTCACCACTGGATTGTCCTGTTCAAGAGACACTTCAACGGGATCATTAGAGAAAATGCTCAGCCTTGTCTCTAATTGGTCGATGATATGGTCATAGGAAAATGCCTGGCCGGACGATTCGGGCTGGACGCTCAGCGAACCGTCTGCGGCAATGACCAGACGCGCGTCAGTGGCCGGTTTATCAAAACCATCCAATTGACTGTGGAGCAGATCTGTCAGCCCCGCCCGATCGACTTTCACAACTGGCTTGACGTTCCATCCGAAAAGCAGATAATAAATTTTTTCAACTGGATTAAATTTGGCACTGGCAGTTTTGACGGATGCCACGGTCGCCTCGATATCATATGTATAAAGCGGGGCAGTGGCTAAATCAGGGTTTGACTCATCATCAATGGTCGAAGGGATAGGGTAATCCTTTGATTGGTACCGGACAGACAGGCCGTGGTCAATAACGGCTGCAGCGGCCTTATCTAATATATCAGCAGCCGAACTGGAATCAAGTTTGCCGATCCGATATTGCCCAACGCGGGTGCCTGGCGGAATGTCGCCGCCCACGTATGCGTCATAGCCAAATATCAGGCCGGCCATCACCGCCACAACCCCCGCTGACCAGGCGAGAATTATCAAAAAATGCCCGTGAGCTACTGCGGCAGATACTGGCTTCTTGTCATGCAGGGTGGTTTTTTTAGGCATGGGGCTTTCTTTTTTCTGAACGGGTGTGCCAAACGGCTGATTATGGCTGTATCAAATAAAGCACAACTGAAAAAATCATTATCGAAAAGGAAAAAAATGTCATCAGGCCGATCATGTGTTTATCCCTGTCTACGGCCTCTGTTTTTCTCATCAACAAGTCATAAAATAATTTGGCGATATAGGTTGCCAATACGACCAGGCCAACAAGGAATAAAAATGTCGCCTCTAAAACTAAATTTCGGGAGGCGGTATGTGACAATGAAAACCAGGGGTATACGGCATAAAGCAAGACAACCAAAATCGGCAGCGCGGCAACTGCTGACAGTAAAGCCGTATGTGGTTTTGGTGCTGGCAGCAGATAATGCGGCACCGCCAAAGGCAAACTTTTTTGCGGTTCGACTTTTTTTATAGTTTTTTGAACTTTTTTCGTGTTCTTTGTCGCCATATAATTAGGCTAATAAAGAATTTATGACTGCCCTAGCCAGCCGTTCCCGGGCGACCTCATCTGTCTTGGCTGAGGTGAGCAGGAGCCTGACTGACGCCCCTTCCTGTACATCATCGGGCAGATTTTTTATCGGCCAGCTGATCGACTGGCCGTCCGAAGTTTCCAGCAAAGCAAACTTCCCCTCAAACCGCTTGACTGTGGTAGCGACCGAGTAATCTGAATCTGACATAACCATAAGAATTACTCCTCTTTTACTTTGACGACGGTCACCTTGCTGACCTTAGTCGCTTTCGGCAGGATGATGGTCAACACGCCGTTTTTCATCGAGGCTTTGATGCGGTCAACTTTTACATCACAAGGCAGGATGATAGAACGCGAAAATCCCCCCCAGTAACACTCACGGTAATAATAGTTTTCATCAGCCACTTCGTGGTCCTTTTCGCGTTTACCGCGGATGGTGACCATATCATTATTTATACTAATATCAATATCCTCCGGGCGAACACCGGCAATCGTAGATTTGATGATTATGTCATCGTCGGTCTGGTATACGTCGACGGCCAGCTGTCCGGAATAATCATCGCCGTCAAGCCAGTCAGGCTGATTGTCGGCTTTTTTCGTCTCTGTAACGGGCGCTTTTCCCGTTTTGTCAGTCACCCCTTTGAAGAAATTGTACTCAACGCTGCCAGTCTGGATATTGGTCTTTTTTAAATCGGTTGGCGCCGGCATGGTAAAAAAATTACTCTCTTAGTGCCTATAGTATAGTATACAAAATCCGCTTTGACAATTATACTGTATAAGCCAGCCCGCTCTTGACCTTAATACAAAAAAACCGTACCATTTTCAATCATGGCCCTATCGTCTAATGGTTAGGACACTGGCTTTTCAAGCCAATAATCGGGGTTCGATTCCCCGTGGGGCTA